>CAZQHS010000218.1:0-1564 GCA_964593485.1 uncultured Clostridiaceae bacterium | reverse complement strand
TCCTTTTAAACCTTGCCCAAGAATCTGTAGGACCGAAATTATACCAATGGCCTACATGAAGGTTGGCCCCTGACGGATACGAAAACATCTCAAGACAATAAAGTTTCTTATCCACATTCTCGGGATTAAAACTGTAAAGCTTTGTATCCTCCCATTTCTTTTGCCATTTTCTATCAACTTCCACATTATACATAACTACAACTCCTATAAAATAATAAACCCCGCCTCAAAGAGACGGGGGATTTCCCGCGGTACCACTCAAATTGGTTATATAATATAACCCTCTTAAAGGTCCCTGTAACGACGGGTATCGTCTAACCTTACTCATATTTCAGGCAGCGGCTCCGGGGCGAGTTCAAAGCTCATAAATTGCCATGTTCCACCTTTCCATGGCTCTCTAAAAATTTAAAAAACTTCTACTGTTCCCTTTCCTTGCATTTGTAATATTGTATGAAATTCTATCTTATAATTTCACTGTTGTCAATGGGTTTGCCGTATTTTTTCCCTGCCAGGTGTTCCTGTCCATAAATCTACAGTCTATGGCGTTTAGCACCTCCCATTTATTGAGGCTCCATTTGGGGCCTATAAGGGTGCTTTTGGGGCCGTCCCCCGTAAGCCTGTGTATCACCATTTCCTGGGGCAGCCTTTCCACAGCATCCACAACCAAATCCACATATTCATCTTTTTTTAGCAAATTCAATTCGCCGTTTTCATATAGTTTAACCATGGGTGTATCTTTCATAAGGTGCAATAGATGAAGTTTGATACCCTGGGTGCCTGTGTTTGCGATAAAATCAACGGTTCTCAGCATATCTTTACGGTTTTCCCCGGGTAAACCTAATATACAATGAGTGACAACGTCTATACCCGCTTTTTTCAATTCATCCACAGAATTCATGTAGGACTTTAGTGTATAGCCGCAATTTATAAGTTTTAAGGTATTTTCATTAACACTCTGTAAACCTAATTCTACCCAAAGTCCCGTTTTCTTATTTATTTCTTTTAAGAGTTCTATGATTTCAGAAGAAAGACAATCCGGCCTGGTAGCTATAGCTATTCCCACTATATTTTCTTTATCCATGACGGAATAATATCTTTCACGTAAGACCTCCACCGGGGCATAGGTATTGGTGTAAGCTTGAAAATAGGCGATATATTTGCCTTTCTTCCATTTCCTAAGCATCATCTTTTTTGCTTCATCAAATTGTCTGCTTATATCGTCTATAGCCATGGTGAAATCTCCGGAACCTCGGGGGCTGCAAAATATACATCCGCCGCTTGATATGCTCCCATCCCTGTTTGGGCAAGTAAAGCCAGCATCCAATGAAATCTTGAACACCTTTTCCCCGAATTTTTTACGCAGATAATAGTTTAAAGTATGATACCTCTTGCCGTCCCATTCCATTATTACACCACCAAAGTTATATAATATTGGTTACATTATACTACATCAGACAAATGGATGCGGTATCGAATACAATAACATGCCGGTTATATATTGTCACCGTATATATTGTCAAACAGCAAATAAGTTACGAAACCTGAGCCTCTAAACTCATTCCAG
>CAZQHS010000217.1:0-1605 GCA_964593485.1 uncultured Clostridiaceae bacterium | reverse complement strand
TGTCGGCAGTTCAATTCTGCCCTGACCCACCATTAAAATCAAGGGGTTAGCCATTTATGTGGTTAGCCCTTTTTTCGTCTATGTGTGAAATCGTGTGGGATTTTTCAAAATTCTCGAATATTTCCATTGCCTCTCGTTCAGATTCACCTATTGAATGTAAATAAATCTCTGTTGTCGTTCTGTTCTCATGACCCAAGATTCTTTGGATGGAGCCAATATTAACATTTGCCCTGTCCAGTGTGGAAGCTCCTAGATGGCGCATGGGATGGAACCTGAAATATTTAACCCCAGCTTTTTTACATAGAGTCTTCATTATCTTGCTTCTGTTCTTATAAGGTCCTTCCGCCCATACTTTTTTATTCCTATCCCAGTATCGCTGCCAGTAAACCCACGGTTTATTCTTATCTCTGATCCCGTATCGTTTTAAAAGAATGTCATATAATCTTTGGGTCATTGGAACTTTTCTTGGAGTTAAATGACCGCCAAGTTTTTTTCTAGTGTATAAAATAACAAAGCGATCATCAAAATTAACATCTTTCCATTCAAGACGGTTAATCTCACTTACGCGTCCCATTGTTTCTTTTAGTGTCCATAAATAATCTTGTGTATCAGGATCAGCTGCCATGATTACTTTGAAGACATCCTGCGTTGACGGAATATATTTTATTCGCTTTTCTTCCGGTAGAAATGAAATATCTTTTGTCGGATTGTTCTTAATCAATTTGCGCTTAATTCCGTGATTAAAAGTTGCCCTTAAATAACGCAGGTCCTTGTTTGCGGTGTAATTTGAAACTTTTGCACGGCATATCATATACTGTTCAATTGAATCTGTGGCTACGTTAGAGCACATTATCTCTCCCCATATTTTTACCCACCTGCGAGCTAGTGAAACATAGTCCTTATAATGATGCTCTGTGTGATATGCCTTTACAAAGTCCAACCGTTTATTAACCAACTCCAAGAAGGTTATGTCTGTTGGCGTCTGTGGCAACGGTTGCGGATTGTTTAGTTTTTCCCTCCTTTCTACTTCCGCTTTTTTTGCCTTCTGTTTTGTTTCGAACCAGGTTCCCGTGTGTCTGGTTCCCTTGTGAATGAAGTCGAATCTCCATCCCTTCTTGTTTACAAAATAGACAGTCATAAAGGTCCTCCTTTCCTTTAAAAAAAAGAGAACCTCCAAGTTTTTTGCCGCCCAGCTCTCTCCAGTGTTTATAAACCCAGCTTTCGCTTTTGTGAAGGAATTGAGCGACCTCCTGAATAGTCATTATGGACTTTCTATTGTTGTTGTCAAGGTTCTCCATTATATTCCGATGACCCGTAAAATTAGCAGAAACAATCTTACCTGCTAATTCATTTGGGTGATATTCGGAGGAACATATGGGGAACATTGTTCCGTGGTAAAATAATTTTATTCTGGGGAAAGTATCCAGGATGGTTTATTGTCTAAAGCCGGTATGTATATGCAAGATTCTCCCGTAACAACAGTTGAGATGTTAAGATATAAAGACATGTTTTTTACTTGGTGTATTTTATTTAAGGCTCTTTTTATTGATTTCTGGTGATGTCAATTTTTTAGTTGAAACAAAGTCAGCTCCGACTCCATGATGT
>CAZQHS010000216.1:0-1663 GCA_964593485.1 uncultured Clostridiaceae bacterium | reverse complement strand
GCCGTCTCAGGGTTTACCTTTGTTATAGGCCGGGTAATCATTTGATTTGGGGCTGAAGTAGCTGGTGTTTTAGTAGCAGGCGTTTTAATAGCAGGTATTGTTACTGCAGGTGGCTTTTTCGTCGGTGCATTTGCGTATACCGCACTAAATGGTGCTGCCAAAATAGAAAATATCATCACTAATGTAATCATAAATGCTATAAACTTATTTTGTTTAACCATATCCTCACTCCTTTATTTTAAAACATTCTTTTCTTCTATTTATAGGTATAAGTAAATGTATCACTAAAATAATTCATCTTAACATAATACCCTTACCCGGACAGTAAGTATAAAAGAAAAGCACTTACCATCCGCTAAATAAAATTCTCCTTCAACTCCATCATAAGAAACAACATGCAAAAAAGCTTTCTAATTTATTGCATGTTGTTGCTAAAAAGTAACATTATATATAATTTTAATCAAAGATATTCTGTTATAATGAAATTAGTATTATATTGTATTGGATGTGTGTTATATGTTTGTGGGTATGCATAGATTAATAGAACTTGCCGGGGAGATTCCCTTTAATAATAATGATAAAACAAAAATAAAGATAGAGAATTTTTGCAGTGATAATATTGCTGTTATTGTAACAAACAAAGCTACTGCTGTTGGCCTTGGCACGCACTGTCATGATAGCTATGAATTCGTTATATCTTACAGCCAAATGCCCTCCACAATAATAGATGATAAAGTATTTAATAGGACCGCCAATACATTATTTGCCGTTAACCCTATGCAGAATCACGGTATGGTCTCTAATGTGAAAAATTTTAGCCTTTGTGGGATTCATATTGATAAAAACTATTTACGTAGCGTTGCTCTAGATATATATGATTCCTCTAATATAGTCTTTTCAAATGATTCATTTTCTGTCAACCATGATATCAATATGCTTCTACGCTTATTTTTGGAGGAGCTTAGGTATAAGCAGCAAGGATATGAATTCATGGTAGAAAATCTTAGTTTATTGATAGTAGGAAACCTCATAAGACAGATAAAACACAATATCCCATCAAGGCCCCGCGTATCTCAAAGCGGTGCTAAAGAAGATATTAAAAAAGTTGTTGATTACATGAATGAAAATTGCACATCAGGTGTTTCCTGCACGGAATTGTCCGACCTCATAAAAATGGGTAAGCATAGTTTTCTTAGGAACTTCAAAGCCCAAACAAGCAAGACACCCTATGAATACCTTCTTGACCTCAAGATCGAAAAGGCGAAAAAGATGCTGAAATCCAATGAATATAACATAACCGAGATAAGCTTAATGTGTGGCTTTTCCAGCCATAGCCATTTTACATCTACATTTAAGAAAAAAATAGGAATGTCTCCGTCAGAGTATAGAAATAGCCCTTAAAAGGACTCTTTCGTAGTATTTGCGTTGTGCAAATAAAAAATTACATGCATAAGAAATATAACGATTTTAATTTAATGCGGTGAAGCCGCTTTTTTCATGCAACTTTTCCGATAATAGATGCCTTTATTTTGAAAGAATTATAAGTTTTCAAGTGTTAAGATAATTATAATATCTTAATTTCTAATTATATAGGAGGGTTTTTAATGAATAGAAAAGCAATAAATACTACTTTGCTATTATGCTTAGTTATTACTATGCTTCT
>CAZQHS010000215.1:0-1676 GCA_964593485.1 uncultured Clostridiaceae bacterium | reverse complement strand
GAAGAGTCTTATTATTCGATAATTATTTATAATATCCCGGGAGGTGATTTTATGGATTATAAAAAGAAATACCAGGAATGGTTAAATGCAGACTATTTTGATGATGCAACAAAAGAAGAATTAGAGGGAATAGCCGATAACGAAAAAGAAATAGAAGACAGATTTTATAAAGATCTATATTTCGGAACCGCAGGACTTAGAGGTATCTTAGGGGCGGGAACTAATAGGATGAACAAATACACTGTGGGCAAGGCTACAAAAGGTTTGGCAAACTATATATTAAAAAAAGGTGTCAAAAACCCTTCCGTTGTTATAGCTCATGATTCCCGGCATTTTTCTAGGGAGTTTTCAGAACAAGCCGCGGCAATGCTTTGTGCTCACGGCATAGGTGTATATATTTTTCCTGAATTACGCTCCACACCAGAGCTTTCTTTTGCCGTAAGACAGACAAATTCCACGGCAGGCATAGTCGTTACTGCCAGTCACAATCCTCCGGAATATAACGGGTTCAAAGTTTATTGGGATTACGGGGCTCAGGTATCGTCACCCATTGCGGAGGAACTCATGGCTGAGATAAACAGTATCAGTGATTTATCTGTTTTGGAACCCTATATGGGCAAAAGTTTGAAAGATTTCACCAATTTACATATGTTAGGGGAAGAAATGGATAAAAAATACATAGACAGCGTTTTATCTTTATCTGTTAACCCTCATGTCATTAAGGAAGCAAAGGATTTAAAAATAATATATACCCCTCTCCACGGTGCAGGTAATATACCCGTGAGAAGAGCCTTGAAAGAAGCCGGGTTTATAAATGTCAATGTGGTACCGGAACAAGAGCTGCCTGACGGTTCTTTTCCTACAGTGAAATTCCCAAACCCCGAGGGACCTGATAGTTTTTTACTGGCATTGGAATTGGCCAAGGAAATTGACGGTGATATCATTGTTGCCACGGATCCGGACTGCGACAGGTTAGGGATTATGGTGAAGGTGGGAAAAGGCGAATACATCAGGTTGACAGGTAATCAAGCAGGTGTTCTTTTAACCCATTACATATTTGATTCACTAAAAAATAATGGAAAATTAAAAGAAAACAGTCTTTTTGTCGATACCATAGTTACCGGTAAAATGGCGGAGAAGATTGCAAGATCATTAGGGGTGAATACAGCTACAACCTTGACGGGTTTTAAACATATTGCATCCGTTATAAAAGACAGAGAAGCAAAAGGCGAACATTTTGTATTTGCTTTTGAGGAAAGTTACGGTTATTTGGCAGGAAGTTTTGTCAGGGATAAAGACGGCGTTTCAGCATCTTTGCTAATTTGCGAAATGGCCGCTTTTTATAAGAGGAAAAACATGAGTATTTATGACGGGCTTTTAAACCTCTACGATAAATACGGATATTATAAGGAAGATCTTTTTTCAATTGTACTAAAAGGAAAAGAAGGAGCGGAAACTATTCTTACAATTATGGACAGTCTTAGAGGAAATCCGCCTAAGAGCCTGGGTGGACTTGCAATCACTGAGTTTAGGGATTATTTGGTGTATGAATCCCCAGATGGAGTGCCCAAGGATAATGTTTTGTATGTTACATTTGAAGATAACAGTTGGTTTGCCATAAGACCCTCGGGTACAGAACCAAAGATTAAAATATACCTGGCGGTGAAGGGTAATAG
>CAZQHS010000214.1:0-1721 GCA_964593485.1 uncultured Clostridiaceae bacterium | reverse complement strand
GCCTTGAACCTCTGGTTTTTTACAACATGATATAACAAAAGTCCAACTAAAGTAAAAATCACTATAGAATGCACCGGCAAAAACCTTATTAAAAGTTTTATGCTATTAATAGACAAAATCACTACCTCCGTAGCACACAAAAATAAGAATCTCAAGTCCATTCGCCATACATATCTTTACATAGGGAACGCATTAATGCGTTCCGCTATCAAAACCTCAGGCACATCAACTATACATGTCATTCTGAGCAAAGCGAAGAATCATTCACGCTAAAGGGTTCCCCACCTCCGTAAAAAATGGCATTTATCAAACAGCATCTGTCCCACCTGCCTGTGTTCTGCTTTATCATATTACTTACACAATCTAATCATTTCCCTATAATATCTGGAAAGTTTTCCGCCACAAAATCATATAGTTTCCCAGCCACAATACTATCCCCTTCTTCTTTCAAATGACCCCCGTCAATAAAAAGCCCATCAGGAATAGCATTATAAATATTCAAAACCGGCACATCATAGGCACCCGCATATTTTTTAACAACATCATATAATTTATCGTAATAGCCGGCCTCATACTTTTGGCTCATAATGCTTTGGTTGATAGGAGCGATATAAATCATTATCCTTATACCCTTATCCGTCACAAATTTGCAAACTTCGCTCACCACGTCAAAGTACCGCGTTGGCTCATCAAAAATTATCCCGTAAAACTTCTCCGTCACCTTAACATCGCCTATTTGCACTGTTATATGCCTGTCATTGGGATAGGCCAGGGGCTTCCCCTTCATTTTCGCTTTCAACCCGTCAGTATAATAAGAAAAAAATTCATTGTATCTGTTTAGCGGTACTAAATTGCCCCGCAGCTCCCTGGATATAAAGTAGCCGTTTTCGTTATTTATCTTAAAAACATTGGCATAAGCCGTCGGCAAATTTCCACCCAAACTGATGTCGTAGCTTCCACTTTTAAAAGGAAAAGCCCATTCAATCTCCGTAAAACTCCCCGCACCCATCTGCCAAATAATAAGGTCGGGGTTGTATGAAGCAGCTTTTTTAATCCTTTCCATAACATAAACGGATTTGGTCCCGCTGCTGCCGAAATTAAAAACATGAGGCCTATTATCATCATAAAGCTTTTTATCCAAAAGCCCGCAAATGGAATCCTCATATTTCACATAAAAATCCTCGACGGTGGAATCCCCTAACATAATGATATTGTCCCCGGCATCCTTGTAATTGTTAATCCAATGGCTTTTCATGGAAAGATCCGGCATCTGATCATACTTAAACAGCCTGTTGCTGTTTTGAAAAAAAGTATAAAAGCTGCCGATATTGTTGTAAATATACCTGTTTAGCGGCACAAAAATAAGCAAATTCACAGCTATATATATAATGATAATTTTGTAAATCAAACTAAAACGCTTCATAAAAATATAAACCTTTCAGAGATATTCGATTAAAGTATTCACGAAACAAGTATCACGCCGAGGCGAAGGGCCAAAACCCTTCGGGAAATCCCGGGGTGTCATAAAGAGCATATAAAAAAGTCATAGTTTAATGTAATTATGTGCCAACAATAGCGGATTTTAAACATCCAGCCAATTTTCATATTTCTATCTTATCACATGCAAAGCACCGTTATCAATGCATTCATTTTGCCTTGACATACCCAAAAACGTCTTATTGTAAAAATGAACCACTACGGTTATAATTGAGATAAATTGA
>CAZQHS010000213.1:0-1731 GCA_964593485.1 uncultured Clostridiaceae bacterium | reverse complement strand
TTGATTTCGCCCGTAATAAGCTTACAGACCATTAGCCTTGTAACTCAGCAATCACGTCAAATACAATAGTCTGCTATTATATATCCTTGATACATTTCTCACATTATTTAATTGCTTTGTATGGATATAATAAATATCACCTATGTAGCTTGTCGTAGAGTCTTAGAATTCAACAATTCATTTAGGATGTTACCAAAGCCGTGTGAACAGCAACGGACTTTGTGAATATCAGAGGCAAAAGTTCCTAATAAATAACTATAATAAGAAGGGTAAATAATAAATATGTAGAATTTGTATTCACAGGATACAAAATCAAATTGTTTTGGCAAAAAAACACTTATACATCAAAGGAGTTGTGCAAATACTGGATATGAAAAAGAAGTTGAAAATATTAGTTATTGGCGGAGGTGCCGCAGGAATGACAGCGGCTATTTTTGCTGCCAGGGGCGGGGCAGAGGTGACCGTGCTGGAACAATTACCGAAAGTGGGCAGAAAAATTTTGGCCACAGGTAATGGTAGATGTAATTATACAAATAAAAATATGGATGTGAGCAAATATCATGGAACCGGTGTCAAATTTGCTCACAGCGTGTTAAGCAGATTTGGATATAAGGATACAATCAGCTTTTTCGAGGACTTAGGTCTTCACTATATAGAGGAAGACGGACGTATTTATCCGGCTTCTCTCCAAGGGTCATCGGTTTTGGATGTCCTCAGGTATGAGATGGAGCTATTAGGAGTGGAGGAAGTATGCGGTGTTAAGGTTGATGAAATAAAAAGAGACGAGTCCGGTTTTTTACTGAAATTAAAAGGCGGCGGCGTGTACTATGGAGACAAAATAATTATCGCAACGGGTGGCAAGGCAAACCCGGGGCTGGGTTCCAATGGAAGCGGCTATGAATTAGTAAAACCCTTTGGGCACAAAATAGTAGAACCTTTTCCTTCCTTAGTTCAAATAAAATTGAATTCCCCCTATCTTAAAGGGATGGCGGGGGTCAGACTCACGGGCAGGGCATCTGTAGAAAAAGATGGGGAATTGTTGAAAGAAGATACAGGAGAGATACAGTTTACCGAATACGGTATCTCAGGCATACCCGTACTTCAATTGAGCCGCCTTGTGGGTGAACATTTGAACTCTGCTGAGAATCTTACGTTATGTTTAGATTTGTTTCCTTATATAAGTAAAGAAGAACTATTGAATCTATTGTTTAAAAGATGCGGTTTAAGAAAAGAAAAACCGTTGGATATAAGTTTTATAGGTCTTGTCAATAAAAGACTTATTAATGTTATACTAAAAGAAAGCGGAATAACGGAAACAGGTATGCCCTGTTTTATGGTTACAAAAGAACAATTGGGCATAATAGCAAACATAATGAAAAAGTGGTCTTTTGGTATAATCGGGACCAAATCCTGGAGTGAAGCTCAGGTAACCGCAGGGGGAGTGGATGTTTCGGATATTGACGACAGGACCATGGAGTCAAAGATTGTGAAAGGGCTTTATTTTGCCGGGGAAGTAATGGATGTTGACGGGGATTGCGGGGGATATAATCTCCAGTGGGCCTGGTCTACGGGGTATTTAGCGGGGACCGGAGCGGTCAACGGTCGCCAGTCGCCGGTGGGCTACAGTCATTCAACCACGGGATTCTGATCTCCGTTCTCTGGAAGGTGTCATTCTGAACGCAGTGAAGAATCTATTTCCGGCTCCTGGCCACTGGCCACCAGGCTCTGGGT
>CAZQHS010000212.1:0-1760 GCA_964593485.1 uncultured Clostridiaceae bacterium | reverse complement strand
GACAACGGGCAGGGAATTAACAATAGTGGTAGGGGCAAACGCCTCTGTCTGCCCTCTGTTTTCTAAAAATACAACTGTCGACCTAATACAGGTCGGCTTTTTATTTTTTTGTCATAGTTATGCAAAATGATCTTATCCGCGGAAATTTTAACAGACCGGTCGGAAAGGTCATATGTGGAAAAGGAGAAAATTTTAAAAAAAATCCATCCCCTTATAGTTTCTTCAATTAATAAATACGCTGAAGGCAAGGATGAATTTGAAGATCTGTACCAAGAAGGGGTTGTAAAAGTTTTGGAATTGCTCAACGAATTTGACGAGGACAAAGGGGTAAATATGTTTTACTACCTAAAGCTTTATCTGAAGTTTTTCTACCTTAATTACGCCAGGTACGACAAAAAGACCATTTCCCTCAACGCTCCAATTAATGATGGGTTAGACGGTTTGGAATTGGGAGATTTGATTATGGACCAACAGCCCGGGGTGGAAGAAACAGCATTGGAAAGTTTGACCATGGAAAATGTATACGAAGCCCTAAAGGATTTGACAAAGGATGACAGATATATAATAGTAGAACTTTTTATAAAAAACAGAACCCTTGACGATTTGGCAAAAGAATTAAGTATCAGCAGGACAAGCTTTTTCAGGAAAAAGGAGGCCATACTTGGGCATCTTAGACGCAATATAGTGGGAAAAACAAAATAATATGGAAAGCCCCAAAGGTCACGGTTACTTATATAGAGGAAGGAGGTGATAGCATGGCAGTTGAAGCATCAGTAATGGCTACTAAGCTAAGGATCAAATACTTGGGAAACTATGTAGACGGTAAGCAGTCCTACATTACAAAAACCTATTCAAACCTTAATCCTGAGGCAGTGGATGAAGATATCTATGATGTATCCGGGATTTTATCAGATTTACAAACCAAAAACGTATACAACGTTTGTAAATTGCAGGATGTTGAATTGGCGGAAGCATAGAACTATCTGAACAAATTTAAGAAGGGAGGTGTGATTTATGGCAAAAAAATTAGAACTGATTTTCAGAAATGAAGAAAATAAAATAACCAAGCTGACTGTAGATAACGCGATAGATGATTTGGACCCCCAAGACGTTAAAGGGGCTATGGAATCCATTATAGCTAAAAAAGTATTTTTGAGCGGCGGCGGTGAATTGGTGGGTATCTCCGGGGCAAGAGTTGTAGATACCCAAGTCCAGGAGTTGGATTTAGAATAAAAATGGATGCAGGGGTAGGACAAAGTAAAGTGGCGGGTAGTGGCCGGAGGGGCTATTACCCGCCATTAATAAAACAATGCTTTTATAAACGAGGTTTTTTACCTTTAGATTGGGATAATAAAAATTTCGGAATTTAATTCCGGCAAGGGAGGAGTAAAGTATGGATGAGTTAGTCAATGCAGTTGCAAATATAGGTTTTCCCATTGCCATATCCGTGTATCTGCTTATGCGGGTAGAAGGCAAGATCGAAACCCTATCCGCATCAATTAATGAACTGTCAAAAGTTATATCTTCGAAAATGAATTAGAGTCTGTGTATTGTTTTCATTATAACTTGTCTTGTAATAACAGATTATTGTATTTGACACGATTACTGAGTTACAAGACTAATGGCCTGTAAGCTTATTACGGGCGAAATCAAATTCTCCCCGTTAGACCTGGGATTTAGATTATAAAAAGTCCTTTTGACACATATGATTTCGCTTTTCCTCCATTTCGCTAACAGGCCTTAAGCCTCTCCACAACGTA
>CAZQHS010000211.1:280-1782 GCA_964593485.1 uncultured Clostridiaceae bacterium | reverse complement strand
CAAGGAATTATCCATTACATTTCCTAAAACCAATTCACTATCACCATAAGCATAAGAAGTATCAATCATATTAATGCCTTTATCATAAGCATAATGAAGAATCTTATAAACCTCATCATAAGGTACTTTAGCTCCACTTTGATTATTAATACCGTATAATAGCCCAAATTGAGCAGAGCCAATAATTATTTTGGAATTATATTCCATCATATAATTAAGAAGTATTATTTCACAAACTCCAATATCTTTTCAATCACATACTCCTGTTCTTCATCAGTTAAAGTGGGATATATTGGCAAACTGAGACAATGCTTTGAGTAGTTCTCAGTAATAGGTAAATTGCCTTCTTTGTTACCTAAATTTTTATAATACGGCATCAGATGAACGGGCTCGTAATGTACTTGTACAAAGATATTTATACTACGCATGTAATCAAATAGTTCTTTACGTTTTTCAGTTTGGATCACATAAAGATGGTAAGCATGAAAAACATTTTTTGCTACTTTTGGTGTTTTTATCTGAGAAATATTCTTAAAAGCCTCATTGTATTTTGCAGCAATCGCTTGACGGCGTTGTAAACTCCAATCCAAGCGTTTAAGTTGCGAAATTCCTAATGCACACTGTATATCGGTGATACGATAATTAAACCCTAAATCTTGCATTTCATAATACCAATTTCCAGGACATCTAGTTAAACGATTGTTATCCTGACAGATACCATGAGAACGAAGACATTTTAATTTATAATATAGGTCATCGTCATTGGTGGTTATCACACCTCCTTCACCCGTGGCAATATGTTTTACGGGATGAAAAGAAAATACTGTTAAATCGGAATATACACCGTTACCTGCCATCTGTTTATTACCTTTGGAATCAATGAAATAAGCTCCGGGAGCATGACAAGCATCTTCTATCATCCACATACCATAATCATTACATATAGACCTTATTGCTTCCGAATCGACAGGATATCCGGCAAAATCGACAAAAATGACACCTTTATAATAACCTTTAGGTTTTGATGTAATCATTTGTCTCAGTTTATCAATGTCAATCAAAAAAGTATCAGGATCGATATCACAAAAACAAACATTACCGCCACAGTATCTCACACAATTAGCAGAAGCAACAAAAGTCATAGGAGTAACTATAACATTGTCACCGCTTTTTATCCCTAACGACAAAGCCGAGATATGTAGTGCTGCTGTACCATTTGAAACTGCTATTGCATATTTTGCACCTACTTTCTTTGCAAAAGCATCTTCAAATTCCGGTATTTTTGGACCCTGTGTCAAATAGTCTGACTTAAGGACTTTAACGACAGCCTCTATATCTTCGTCTGTAATATATTGACGTCCGTATGAAATTTTTTTCATATACATTTGTTTGTTTCTAAAATTAGTTATGTTTAGTTTTGTTTAATTTATTTATATAATATCTGCATATTTTATATGGTTTTGTCAAAAATTTTCCTAATTTATAGTCAAAAGAATTATACA
>CAZQHS010000211.1:0-270 GCA_964593485.1 uncultured Clostridiaceae bacterium | reverse complement strand
ATGTAAATAATTAATAAATAATTGTCTAGCCGTCATATAATTAGAACACGAGGCTTTAATTAATGATAAATATTTCTCTTCCATATTTATCCCTTTTAATAAAGGAAAATATTGTTGCCATTTTTTATAAAATACAGTTATGTTTTTCATAAGCATTTTTGGATTATTAACACCTTTAAAGAAATGTTGCAATATAATTTGTTTTGTTATTTTTACATCATATCCACTTTGCAAGACTTGCATACAAATATCCATATCATATAAATGAAA
>CAZQHS010000210.1:0-1804 GCA_964593485.1 uncultured Clostridiaceae bacterium | reverse complement strand
GGATATTTATAGCTTTTCCTTTACTTGCTGTATCTGCATTTTTAAATAGGGGATTGGCACTCCCGACGGATGCAACAGGGCATACCTGGTTTTGGCTTTTAATTTCCGGACTTTTAGGATTTGTCTTGGGTGACATTTTTCTTTTTGCATCTCTTGTGGAGTTGGGTTCGCGGATATCATTGCTCATCATGTCGGCAGCACCGCCTATAACGGCAATAGCAAGTTATCTAATTATGGGAGAGAGAATATCACCTTTGGGGTTAGCCGGTATGGCCTTGACTATGGGCGGAATAAGCCTTGTTATTTTAAGTCGAAACCCCGAGGGTAACAAAGTTTCTTTCAATAGACCTTTAAAAGGCATAATATATGCATCATTAGGTGCTTTTGGACAGGCTTTGGGTTTGGTCTTCGGAAAGTTAGGCATGGGTAAATATAATGTTTTTGCATCTACGCAAATAAGACTTATTGCCGCTTTTATCGGATATACAATCATAATAACCATGGGCAAAAAATGGGTGGAAATAAAGGCCGCATTTGAAGAAAAAAAAGCAATCAGACAGATTGTTATAGGCTCTGTTTTCGGCCCTTTCATAGGCGTGGTGCTTTCTTTAGTCGCTCTTCAGCATGCCCCGGCAGGTATTGTGTCGTCGATTTCGTCGATTTCACCGGTATTAATAATACCGGTTTCAATAATGATTTTTAAAGAAAAGGTGCTTCCCAGGGAAATATTAGGAGCATTTGTATCAATAACCGGTGTTATATTGTTATTTCTGTAGCACAATTAGCCTTGCAACTCAGTAATCCCAACAATTAATCTGCTTTTACAGGATAAGCGATCGTGTGAACAGTAACGAGTAACAGGGTTGCAGTTCACACGGTTTTGGTGTCATCTTGAACAAAGTGAAGGATCTTAGGACTCTTCGGCATATCTCGACAGTGACAATTATCGTAGCAATATAAGGCTGTTCGGCAATGTGTGAACAAAGACGAGTAATAGGCATAAGAAGGCAGGTATAAGATGACATTTAAAGCCAAAAAATACTTCTTTTTTTATGATAAAATATGATATAATACATCCATGGAGGTGATAATTTTGGTGGAGCAAGTATTTAAATTAGCTCAAGGGAATGAAAAAGCTGTTGAAAGAGTAATATTTGACGAAAATGTTCACTATCTTCACATGGTGTTTAACAAAGATGAAGGACTTCCTGAGCATTTTTCCAATTCTAATGTATATATGACGGTTATAAGAGGCAAGCTTTCCATAGGATTAAATGACCAGGAAATTCATGAATATGAGGCCGGGACCTTGCTTAAAATTCCTTTTCAAACAAAAATGAATGTGAGGAATTTACATGCCGAGACTTTAGAACTTATAGTTGTTAAAGCACCTGCACCGGTCAGCTAACAGGCGATACCCGGGGGATTAATGAAAACAATAATAAATATTTATATTTGGAGGTTATAAACATGAGTATGTTTTGTTATCAATGTCAAGAAACGGCCAAAGGTACTGGGTGTACTATAAGAGGCGTTTGCGGTAAAAATGAAGAAATCGCGAAACTTCAGGATTTATTGATTTATACACTGAAGGGCATAGCGGAAATAGTAGTGAAGAATAAGTTGGATATTAAAGGAATTCCGGAAATAAATCATCAGGTTTTAAATGGTCTTTTTATGACTATTACAAATGCTAATTTTGATGGTGATGCATTTGAAGAACAAATCAAAAAAGTTATAGATATGAGGAGCTCATTGGTTTTGGGTTATGATACCGATTTGCATGATGCTTCTGTTTTTGTGG
>CAZQHS010000209.1:0-1961 GCA_964593485.1 uncultured Clostridiaceae bacterium | reverse complement strand
GTGGCAATAAAATTACTATTGTAATGATTAATAACCAACGATACCTTCTATTTACATATGCTTTACTAAACAATTTATAAATAACGAAGCTGCCTATACATAAAAGAGGCCAACGAGAGCCTATGGCAAATATGGCAATTGTAAGAATGCCCGCCAAAATAAAATCTCTTAAGCTATTCTTCTTGAATGCCCTAGAAAATAAAAAAATACTTGGTATCATTGTAGCAGCTCCATAACTCATGCTATATGATTTGACAGTCTCAAAACCTAGTATAATTAATGCTAAACTTGTTAACGCTACAAAGCCCATAATATTTGAAGCAGTATAAAATTTGTCAATTAAATCATTCGTATCTGATAGTAAAGGTATCAGTATAATTAAGGGAAGGCAATAAACTAAATAAGTCTGCATTCCTTCAGTAACATAGCTATATGTAAAAAGTTGTTTGTTGAATAAATATGTTATTGCAAAAAAAATGAATGATAAAAGAATTATATAAAATGACTTCTTATTAACACGCAATCCGATTTTTACAAAGCATCGTGCATATATTAGCAACATTATTCCAAAAATTAATGTATTTAGAATGGGGTTATATTTATAGGCAAATTGTAAAGTAGTCACCATCATATTTTTAGAAGCAAGTAAAGCAATTTGAAAGACTATCGTAAAGCCAATAATCCTATCTCTATGTTTTATATTGCTTCCTCTTTTTAGATCTAACCCATATATCAAATTCATCATCCTCTTTAGATATCTATACTTTTAAAATAAATCTAACACTAAATGGCCTTTTAATTCCTTATTACTGTTGCACCCTACCCAATTGAGTATTAGAATCCTTTTACAAGTTTCGACAAGGTATCTACTTCAATTTTTGTTTTAATTCTTTTAATACTATATCCTAATGCAATAATCGCACTAAGCACAAGAACTTCATTGGCATCAATAAAAGTATAATCGTTACCAGGGTCAACATAGCCTTTTAGTATTGATAATTCTGTACAACCGTAGATAAATACTGGGTCAGCATATGTAGCTATTGATTGAACAATACGCATCAACTGCTGACCACAGAGTTCTATGTCGACACCTGCCTTAACACTATAAATAACATCCATAATGGAAGATTGTTCTCTATCTGATAGCCTTATAATCAAGGATTTATCTGATAAATAACGTTCGTAAACCTTTGCTTGTATAGTTCCCTTTGTGCACAAGCAGCATAATTTTTTATCTTTAAATACGTTTTCGATATAACGAATCGTCATCTCTACCATATTAATAATCCGTGCGTTTGAACGAATCTGCAACAAATCAAAATAATAATGTGACGTGTTACATGGCATAATAATTACCGAAACATTTAATTGATTCAAAAAATCAAGCTGTTGGTAAAGCATCTGCATAGGACTGGTTTTACCATTACATATTGCCGACGTTCTATCAGGAGTACGTGGATCACTACTAATGATAACCGGGATATGTTCACAGTCAGATTCTGCATCCGTTAATCGAATAATTTCTTCAAATGTTTTAGCGGTAGCATATGGACCCATACCACCAAGTATTCCTAATTGAAAACCTGTTTTTTCTTTATCTGTCATAAAGCATCTTCTATCCC
Organism: uncultured Clostridiaceae bacterium; assembly: GCA_964593485.1. GTDB lineage: Bacteria > Bacillota > Clostridia > Lutisporales > Lutisporaceae > JAAYKT01. Next base: position 336 of record CAZQHS010000209.1, on the reverse strand, counting down.
TGATATACACAATATTAATCAAGTATATCAACATTATATCTTTGTATTAATCTAGTTCTTTGTTATCTATATTACCAACATTTGTTTACAAGAAATTTTTATAGCAATTTTGATATAGTGATGAGTAGCTACTTGCTATATTTTCCCAATAAAATTTATGAAATAGCTCAATGCAGTTTTTAGATTTTATTTCATAATCATCTAATGTTTTGATAATCTTTTCTGCAATATCATTATGATCAGAGCTATCTACTGCATAACCTACAACGCCATCCTCAAACTGTCTGTCAAAACCTTGTCCCATTGAATAAATAACCGGTAAGCCTTGACTCATGG
>CAZQHS010000208.1:0-1977 GCA_964593485.1 uncultured Clostridiaceae bacterium | reverse complement strand
ACAGTTGGACAGTGAAAAGTAGAAAGCGGAAAGTGGAAAGCAGAAAGTAGAAAATAGAAAGTAGAAAGCGTAAAGTTGGGGCAAACGACTCTGCCTGCCCGATACCTCTAAAACCTAGAAACCTTAAAAGGCGGCATTAGGACCGCCTTTTAACTATTCTTATGTTATTTCTTTTATATAATAAATCTAAGAATAAATATCAAAGATAATACATACATCACTATTGACACTTCTCTATACCTTCCTGTAAAGGTTTTCAAAAATGTATATGATAACATGCCAAATACTATACCTTCCGATATGCTATAAGCTATAGGCATCATTATAATGGTCAAAAATGCCGGTATTGCTTCTGTGAAGTCTTCTAAATTAATTTTTAAAATAGGTTCCATCATAAATAAACCGACCAATATCAAGGCGGGAGCTGTGGCTGCACTGGGTATTATCAAAAAAATCGGTGAAAACAAAAGTGCAAAGAAGAAAAGCACACCTGTTGTCAATGAAGTTAATCCTGTTCTGCCGCCTTCGGCAACCCCCGAAGCACTTTCAACATAAGTGGTAACAGTACTCGTTCCAAACAATGCACCTATTGCAGTCCCTATGGCATCGGTAAGCAAAACGCGGCTTGCCTTGGGAAGTTTCCCGTCTTTATCAAGCATATCTGCTTTAGATGCTACCCCTATTACTGTGCCTACAGTATCAAATACATCTACGAAAAGAAAGGTAAAGATGATTATCAAAAAGTTTACACTGAAAATTTCTGACCAATCTACCTTAAAAGCCGCAAGAAAAGTAGGGGACATTGATGATATTTTTATGATACCTTCAGGAAGCTCTGTAACTCCTATAAAAAAGCCTACTATGGTCGAAATTAAAATGCCAATGAATAGAGCACCTTTTACTTTTTTATAAAGCAAAACACCTGTAACTATAAGTCCGATTATAGCTAATATGGCATTAGGATTTTTCATATCTCCTAATTGGAGAATGGCACCCCCTGCTTCAACAATACCTGCATTTACAAATCCGATAAACGCAATAAATAGGCCTATGCCTACACTTACTGCATATTTCAAGTTTGTAGGAATAGAATCAATGATTGCTTCTCTAACTTTTAAGAATGACATTATTATAAAAATAATACCCTCAATAAATACCGCAGCTAAAGCTAATTCCCAGCTATAGCCCATACCCAATACAACGCCAAAGGCAAAAAAAGAATTCAAACCCATACCGGGTGCAAGGGCAAAAGGATAATTAGCGTAAAAAGCCATTATGATTGTTGTAATCCCTGCAGACAGACATGTTGCTGTAAGCACGGAGCCAAAATCCATTCCCGTTTCAGACAAAATTAAGGGGTTTACAATAATTATGTATGCCATAGTCATAAAGGTAGTGATACCAGCAATGACTTCTGTTCTAACTGTAGTGTTATGTTCCTTAAGTTTGAACATGTTTTCTAAGTTCACAAAAATTCCTCCGTTTCTTTTGTTGTTAAAGTCTTACAAATGTTTCTTCGATATAACCACGGTTATAAGGAACCTCATTCACCTCCATTGCTCTATTAATCGTTAAATATATTATTCTTAGTGTATATGAATATAAAACTCCAAAAAAATAATACCCTTTCTTTTTATACTATTTATTATAACAAAAATCAACAACTTTCCTAAAAACAATCCATCATTAGACATACAATTGTTACTGTTAACACTATATGTATTTTTAGCCTTATAATTATATTTGATATGATTGCTGAGTTACAAGGCTAAAAGATTGTATGCTCACTACGGGCGAAATCAAAATTTAAAACCCCGTTGCCACTTAAGTAACGGGGGTTTTATTTGTTATTGATTTTTATTTTTTAATCTAATGGCCTCATCGTTGGGAAAAGGATTATATCTCTTATTGAATAGGAGTCAGTCAAAAACATTATGATTCGATCTATTCCAATACCCATGCCGCCGGTTGGAGGCA
>CAZQHS010000207.1:0-2005 GCA_964593485.1 uncultured Clostridiaceae bacterium | reverse complement strand
AAAATAGGTGGTGAGCATGTCTCCAACCTCGCTCCCAACGCTCGGGTAGAGTTTTGTTTCTTGACAAAACTCTTTATTGTAATCTTGTTATAACGAGGTGTAAGGATATCTCCCGCTTCTGCAATCGGCGAATTCATTTTTGCAAAATAGGTGGTGAGCATGTCTAAAAAACCAAACTTCTACATGGGGCAAAGCTAAGGAAAGTAAACAGGAATACAGGATATTTCTAACATTTACACATATAATAAAAGAATGATGGTATTGATTTTTTAGTGTGCTATAATCAAAAAGAACAGAAAATTCCAATTCAAAAGGAGGGGAAGATTTGATTGGTAAGGATGTAATAATAGATGTATTGGGAAAGGCTTTATCAACCGGTGGGGATTTTGCCGAAATCTTTGCAGAAGATACTCTTAAAAGCTCCTTAGGGCTTGTTAACGGGCAAATAGAAACAGCAGTTTCGGGCAGGGATTTCGGAGTAGGAATAAGAATCTTCAAAGGTTTTAGGAGTATTTACGCATATACCAATGACGCTTCTAAGGAAGGATTGTTGAAAACAGCTAAGGATGCGGCACTTGCCCTGGGGGAGATTGGCGATAACGTGTCGATAAACTTAATGGAAAGAATAAATACCAATGCCCATGCGATTTTGTATGTGCCAAAAGGAATAGATACAAATAAAAAGGTTAATAAATTAAAAGAGGCTTACAGGGCAGCAAAGGATTATAGTAAAGAAATTGTGCAGGTAATATCAAATTATATTGACGTGGATCAGAAGATATTGATCGCCAATAGCGAGGGGTTGTTTACCCGGGACAGGAGGATAAGAACCCGATTTGTTGTTCAGGCTATAGCCGGAGACGGGAAAGAAAATCAAACAGGCTATGAATCCATAGGCAAGAGTAAAGGGTATGAAATATTTGATGAAATTGATACGGAAAAGAGTGGAAGAAGAGCATCAAATGTGGCTGTTACAATGCTTCATGCACCACTTTGTCCATCAGGAGAAATGCCTGTAGCTATAGACGGCGGTTTTGGCGGTGTGATATTTCATGAGGCTTGTGGGCATTCTTTGGAAGCAACTTCTGTGGCGAAAGGCAATTCCGAATTCGCCAATAAATTAGGAGAGAAAATTGCATCGAATAAAGTAGCTGCAATAGATGATCCTTCCATACCCAATGCTTGGGGCTCCGTTAATATAGATGATGAAGGAGAACCTACAAGGGAAAATATTTTGATTGAAAATGGAATTCTCAAAGGTTATATGATAGATAGACTTAACGGTAGGAGAATGGGGATGGAGCCTACTGGTAATTCCAGACGACAATCCTACAAATATGCACCTACATCCAGAATGACCAATACCTACATAGCTGCAGGTGATGATGAAAATGATGCTATACTATCTTCTATAGATTACGGACTATATGCCAAACAAATGGGAGGAGGTTCCGTAAATCCCGTAACAGGCGAGTTTAATTTTGCAGTATTGGAAGGGTATATAGTTAGAAAAGGTAAAGTTGACACTCCTGTAAGAGGGGCGACTTTAATAGGGAAAGGCTCTGATATACTGTTAAAAATAGATATGGTGGGAAAGACATTAGATATGTCCGCAGGTATGTGCGGCTCTGTCAGCGGTGCTATTCCCGTAAACGTGGGGCAACCCATGATCAGGGTATCGCAAATTACCGTAGGCGGAAGGGAATAGGGAGGTTTTTTGGATGGATATAAAGGAATTTAGGGATAAACTGTTTCTGCGGGCAAAAGAAAAAGGCTTTTCAGATTATGAAATATATTACGTTAACGGAGATAGTTTTAGAGTAACTATTTATGAAGGTGAAATCGATCAATACAGCGTTAATACAGACAGAGGGCTTAGCTTTAGAGGTTTGTTTAACGGAAAAATGGGCTATTCTTATACTGAAGTGTTAGATGATGATGCTTTGGAAATGCTGATAAAAGATGCAAAAGAAAATGCTTTGGCTATTGAAGATGAGGATATAGA
>CAZQHS010000206.1:0-2028 GCA_964593485.1 uncultured Clostridiaceae bacterium | reverse complement strand
CCGCTGCCAGTAGCACCCAATAACATAACGTTATGATGTTCGGACACATAATTGCAAGTGGAAAGCTTGGCTATTTGGTTTTTATTTAAATTCCTGTCTGGGTGAAATTCGATATCTTCTACACAGGCATTGGGTTCAGAAAACCCGGCCTGCTTAATCAACCTTTTTAGGTGATTACTTTTTCTAATGCTCCATTCTTTATCTACGATTAGTCCAAAGCGATCTTCGAAAGGCATCCCCTGAAACTGAGCATCGGTTAGTTGCGCCTTGTATGCAGATGCCATAACACCTAAACGCATTTCTCTGAGTTTGTTTGCCGTATTTTCTGTCAGCATTACTTTTTCCTCCTGTCATAGTATTTTGCCCCACGAGTAAATCCGTATTGAGAGGAGGAAGGTTGGGCCACCGGGACACTTTCAATCTTATCTTGCCCGGAAGTTAGAATGGCCTGTACGTTCTTCAAAGATGGGCGGGGTGTATATGTTAGGGCCTTTTTACAGGCGTTTTCTAGACGTTCTGCCGAATACTTATCTGCAAGCTTTAATAACCCCATACATGCCTTGTAACCTTGTTGCTCGACTTTGTAGCCGGCAAGAATAGCCCGGATAACAGTTTCGGTGCTGCTTCCGATCTTAGTCGCCCATTTAATAAAATGCTCACTATTCCACTTTACATATTGCTGGTGGTTTGGTGGCATATGGTCCTCCATGGTATTATACTGATTTGGTTTCCCATATAGGCGGGGATGAGAGCAAATACGGTTTCCGTCAAAAAAAATCTCCACCGTTGCCTTTGCAATGCGCACATCCACTTTTTGTTTGATGTATTCATACGGCACCGAATAATTCATGTTATCTATGGAAACATGGTAGTTTGGTCCTACGGACGCTACCTTCCATGTGGCAAGTTCAAAGGGTCTTGGTGGTAATGGCAACATAAATGGTTTTTCTTCCTGAAATAACAAAGCCCGGCTTCCTTCTTTTTTCTGAAAGGGTTTATGGTTAAAAAGTTCCAGCCGTTCTTTAATCGCCAGGTTTAATTCATGGAGTGCTAAAAATTGCTCGTTACGCATAGCAGCTAGTATAAAGGTAGAAATAATGCCTACGGTACCTTCAACCATTGCTTTATCTTTCGGAGCACGAACCCTTGCAGGGATGATTGCAGTGCCGTAGTGTTCAGCAAGTTCACGGTAGGTTTGGTTTAAGACTATTTCATTGCGACTATGTTTGTTAACACCGGTTTTAAGGTTATCGCACTGAATAATCCTAGTTACGCCGCCAAAAAATTTGTAGGCATTGACATGGGCAGTGGTCCAGCATTCCTGATTCATGGAAAAGAATGCTTCCACGTAGCTGTAACCGCTAAATGGCAGTGTTGCTACAAAAATATATGTTTTAATTGTTTCGCCTGTATCCGTGTCTATTACGGATGCTGTATCCCCTGCCCAGTCGACCTGCATGATTTCACCGGGTTTGTGGTTCAGATGCATTGTAGCATCCTTTTTTACCAAGAAATCGTTGTAATACTTGTTAAACTGTGTTGATTGGTATGGTATCTCATTAACAGATCTACAGGTATCACAGTATTCCAGCCATAACAGGTTAAGGGTGACGCCATTCTTTTGAAGTTCCCGGTAAACATATTCGTAGTCCGGCATTTTGTAGACCGGTTTTCCCGGAGCAGCAGGATAAAGCAAATCGGCCAGCTCTTTATCAGACAGGTTCTCCGGTAAAGGGTATTGCAGCTTTTTCTCCTCCGCCAACCGAAGTGTTTGGATAACGGTGGTTCTGGAACATCCACATGCTTCAGAAATTTGGGTTTTGTTGAGACCAAGGCTATCAAGTCTTAGAATCTCACGGTAATTGGTCATATTCGTGACCTCCTTTGTTGTATTCACGCTTGGCGTGTAACAACATTTTACCGCGTTTCGACAATTGTGTGCAGTTATGTCGGTTGCCTTGTACAATTAAGGCGGTGAAGGTGTTCAACTTGGGCGGTTTTAATGTTCAGTTTAGTGCGGAATATTCA
>CAZQHS010000205.1:384-2035 GCA_964593485.1 uncultured Clostridiaceae bacterium | reverse complement strand
TTTTGAATATGCAGGTTTATGTTCTTTAATGCGTGTATTTTTATCTGATTGATTTTATAAGTTTTATACATATTGAAAATAGATATCAAAGCCTGAGACCTCCCATCATCTTCTTTGTCCGCCGGGCATACTGAAGGGCATTCCGCCTTGCATGCCACCGCCTCCGGTAAACCTGTTATTTTGTGTATTTGATGTTCCGGACATTGTGTAAGATTGGGGAAGTATGATTATGTCGCCTTCCTTGAGGCCACTTATTATCTCTATATACTCATCATTATTGATACCAATCTTTACAATTTTGGCAACAGCTCCCGAATAATAGCCTTCGCCTTGTTGTTCAGAGTCTGATAACTGTCCCTGACTATTTTTAAATTGTTGTTCACTGAATCGTCTCTCTCCCTTTGCAGCTTGCTCTTCATCGTTTGAAAAGCGCTGTCTTCCCGGTTGCCGGTCCTGTCTTTCCGTTGAGTTTTGTTGCCCCTCCAATGGCTCCCTGTCTGTTATAGGATAGGTATCCTCGGTTCTTTGAATGCTATTTTGATTGTTTTCTGCATTATTGTCTAAAGTGGGATCGGTAACACTTTTTACATACACTACATGGGTATTTCCTCTTTTTTGTACTGCCTCAATAGGTATGTAAAGGGTGTCCTTTTTTTCAGTGATTACTATTTCACCGTTAACATTCATGCCCACTTTTAATCGATCATCACTTTTCGTCAACTGAACAGTCACCGGATAAGTTGACACTCCGTTGCTTGAGCTGCCTTCCAAGGCAATTTTTGTTACCTTTCCTTCCAAGGGTTTTGTGTTGGTGTCGGGAAGGGCATCTACGGTGATATTTACAGTTTGGCCTTTTTCTATATTGGCAATATCCAACTCATCAACGGAAATTTGAAACTCCATAAGGTCATAATTGGATATATCAAAAAGAGTTTGACCGGATTTCACATTGTCGCCTTTTTTGATGTTTTCCATTGATAGGATTCCGTCTATGTCCGAGTATATTTTATATTGAGACAATTTATCTTTCGCATAGTCGAGCTGGTTATACATATCCTCAAGATTAAGGTTTTTTGTTTCTAACTCTATGGTAAGATCCGTGTTTTCGATCTCGGCAATGAAGTCTCCCTTTTCAACAAATTGGCCGGAAGCACCGTTAATGCTTATTATTAAACCACCTGTTTCCGTTTTTAATCCGATGCTTTCTGCATAGGAAAGCTTGGCACTGCCTACGCTTTTTAAGGTTTTTTCCTTTAGCTTTATTTCTGCACTGCCAATCATTGAGTCATCAAATTGCCCGTTATTTTCTATTGTAAAACCAACATTATATATCTGCGGTTTTTCTTCAGATTTTTCCGATAGGCTGATCAAAGATATAACGCCCTCGGCGGTATGCATCTCATCCAAAGCAGTATCAAATATGTATACGGAAGCCTTTTGTCCTTCATAAATCTCATTTCCGTAGGCATTATTAAATGGCAGAAGAAGCATAAGTTTACTTTTGTCCGTTATTGTCAGCAGTGTGCCGTCCTTACCTATGGTGTCCCCCTTTTTGATTCTGACATCAGTAATTTCACCGGAAATTGGTGCGTTTATATTGCTGTTTCCTAAGGCTTTTACCAGTTGATCTCTGGACAACAAGGCTTGCGCA
>CAZQHS010000205.1:0-374 GCA_964593485.1 uncultured Clostridiaceae bacterium | reverse complement strand
AATATTATTTTCCATCTTTTTTATATTCAGCTGTGCTTCTCCGCTGTCTAACTCGGCAATGAGTTCCCCGGTTTTTATTTTATCTCCGTCATTAAAATATATTTTCGTTATGGTTCCTTCCACATTTGATATTACAGCTGAAGTGCTTGAAGAAGTCAATGTGCCCGACCCGCTTATAGAAACCTTCAAATCTCCCCGTCTTACAATTGCAATTTGTTGTTCTATATGAGGTTTTTCTGCAAGCTTGGGTTTAATATAATAAAAACCTGCAATAACCCCCAAGGCCGCGGTTAATAATAGGGCTATTTTTTTCCCGCTTATTCTTTTGCCTTTTTTATTTTTTATAACTGTTGCGGTGTTTAAATTGTTCAAAA
>CAZQHS010000204.1:0-2054 GCA_964593485.1 uncultured Clostridiaceae bacterium | reverse complement strand
AAGCCTGTTTCGCAATAGCATCCTATATTCCATTTGCAATTCCGCCGAAGGTTTATAGCCATCGTTAAGAACAACAAAAGCCTTTACCGCTTCACCCATCAACTCATCTTTTATCCCTACCACGGCAGCCTCCAAAACAGACGGGTGGGTGACAAGGACAGATTCCACTTCGTAGGGACTAAGCAAATGTCCCGCCGTATTAATCACATCATCTTCTCTGCTGACAAAATAAAAATATCCTTCTTCATCTATATAGGCCAAATCCCCGGTGATATAATAACCGTTTTTGAAGCGGCTATTGTATTTATCTGTATTTCCCCAGTAATCGCGAAACATGGAATCCCAGGGTGCTTTAATAGCCAAATGGCCTGTAGTGTTGGGTTCGGCAATATTGTATTCGTCGTCTAAAATGACGGCTCTTATGCCTTCCACCGGTTTGCCCATGGAACCTGGCTTCACGGGAAAATTGCCTGTGTTGGCAATCATAATCGAGCCCGTCTCCGTTTGAAACCAGGTATCGTAAATAGGCAGGCCTAAGTTTTCCTGCGCCCAATGAAAGACCTCAGGGCTCAAAACTTCTCCTACACTGAAAATCCTTTTCATATGCTTCAAATTATATTTTTTAAAATCAACCTTCTGCCGCATAAGCATACGAAGTAAGGTCGGTGCCGTATACCAAACTTCTATCTCGTTCTCTTGTAAGGTCTCCATTATTTGACTTGCCCTAAGCCCCGGGTCCTTTATAAGCACGTTGGCACCTAAGGCCAAGGGCCCGAAAATACCGTAGCTGCTGCCGGTGACCCATGCGGGATCCGCTGTGCACCAATATTTAGTGCCTGACGTTAGGCCAAGGACGCTTCCGGCAGTCTCGGCATGACCTTTCAAGGCTCCCCGGCAATGAACGGCACCTTTTGGTTTACCCGTGGTACCGGAAGTATAATGTATAATGGCTATATCATCATCATTTAGAGGGGGAGAAATAAACCCGGAAGGCATGGAAAACAACTTTTCACAAAAATCATCATTATCTATTTCTATGTAAGGAAAATCCCTAACGTTTCCCGATAACTTGCTTTCGGTAATGATTAAAGAACCGCCGCAATCGTTAAACCTTTCCTTTATGGCATCAGGGCCGAAGGAGGGGAATAGCGGGCAATAGACGGCACCCACTTTTAAAATTCCCAATGCAAAATAAAAGGTTTCTGGGCAGCGATTTAAGTACAGAAAAATTCTTTCGCCTTTCTTAATGTCCATATTTAATAAAAAGTTGGCGGCCCTATTAGACATCCGGCCCAAATCATTATAAGAATGGAATGACTTTGAACCGTCTTTCCCAGTCCAAAAAAGTGCTGTTTCATCTTTATATTTTTTTAATAACTCAAACATTGTTGTGCCTCCATAACACAGGGGGACGGTTCTCTTGTGCTCTTTTTGAACACAGAGGGACGGTTCTCCTGTGCATTTCTAAACATGGGGATGGCCCTCACGTAAAAGCTAACTCCTTGCGGACGTTACGTTTCCACGGTTAAAGCGGTGACAGTTCGCCACAGTTGCTCATCCGTTTGGGGGAAAGATTCTTCACTGGCGATGACAGTTTCGTTTATGTTGTTATCCCCAATGTTGTCAACCTGAGGCACCGCCGAAGGATCTTGATCCTGTAGCTGCAGGGTTCCACCCTTGCCATTTATCCACTGCATGAAATATATGACAATGTCGGCAGTAGGGGAGACTTATGGTCTCCCACTGTAATGCCTATTTTTCCTCTAATAGCGCCACAATCCTATTTATAGTATCTGCCTCAGCATCCAATATTTCATAATCCTCAACTTTGATTCCGAAAGTGCTTTCTATAAAAAACACTAACTCCAAAATCCCGAACGAATCCATTAATCCGCTATTAATCAAAGAATCATCGTAAGTGATATCTTTCTTTCCTTTAATAATGTTTTTTAACAAAAATTCTTTAATTGATGCTTTTCTATACATATTTACCTCCAGGTTAAAACCCTATATATTGAAATCCTGTGCCAAAATTACCAAAAGCCAACACCATA
>CAZQHS010000203.1:0-2057 GCA_964593485.1 uncultured Clostridiaceae bacterium | reverse complement strand
ATGGTAGTTCATGGATACATTGTGCATTTCAACTACCTTTTCCATTTAAGCACCCCCGGTTAACTTCTATCAGTTTTATAGTATTCATTAAAGAAATAAAGGTGATAGAGAATCACCGGGGGCTTGTAAAAATTGTTCTAACCTACTTATTTCTTTTTAATTGCTTTTTCTGCAAAACTATTATCAATAATTTTTGTCAAATCTATTTTTTCTTCGAGTTCACCCGCTTCTATCATTACATCTTGCAGCAAGTCATAGTTATCAAAAACTGATATGGGGTCTTCTTTCCATGCCCCTATTTCTCTATATCTGTTGACCACAGACAATAATACATCATCATCAGCATCGTAGAAGAAAGGTTTTAACTCCTTTACAATTTCTTCTGCTGAGCTATTCTTCACCCATTGCTGCCCTTTATAAAAGGCATTCGTAAGTCTTTGGATGGTATCCGGATTTTTTGCTATATAGCTTTTCAAAGCAAAAAATGCCGTGTATGCAATTTGGCCGCTGTCGGTACCTATGGATGCGACTACATAGCCTGCATTCTCTTTTTCAAGCATGGAGCCTGTCGGCTCAAATTGTGCCGTATAATCTCCCACACCTCCTACAAAGGCACCTGCGGTAGCATCGAACGCAAGATTTGTGATCAATTCCACATCTTTACCCGGCATGATGCCATTCTTCTTCAGGATATATTCTAATGTCATTTCCGGAACACCGCCGGGTCTACCGCCTATGATTGTTTTGCCCTTAGTTTTTTTCCAATTAAAGTTTGCGTCCGGCTCTCTTGAAACCAAAAAGGAACCATCTCTTTGTGTTATTTGTGCATAAATTACAGCGTGATCCTCTTTTCCTTGTTTATAAACATAAATAACCGCTTCCGGACCTGCAAATCCTATATCACATTGTCCAGAAAGTAAGGCTGTCATAGTTTTGTCAGCACCTTGTCCTGTGGTTAATTCAATTTCAAAACCTTCTTCTGCAAAAAAACCTTTATTGATGGCTACATATGCCGGGGCATAAAATATCGAACGGACAACCTCATTTAACCTAATTTTAGTTAACTCGGTCTTTTTGCATCCACCAATCATAGTAATAAAGGTCAGAATGACAAGTATTATGCAAAAAATTTTTAGATATGGTTTCATAGCTTCACTCCTAAAATTATTCTTCATTTATAATGTATTCAGTTATTGTTTGTTGGTGCTTGTATATTGAACATGTTTAAATTTGAATAATCCGCAACTTATAAGTTATAATAAAGTAAAAAATAAAGGCAAAACTATATCTGAATAGCACTTTTTATAAGCTTAAAAATGAGGTGGCATAATTGAATTTACCAAATGCTTTGTCTATGTTTAGGATAACATTAATATCCCCTTATTTATATTTTTATCTTTTTTTCCCCACATATGGAGAAAGTATTGCTTTGACTATTTTTATAATTTCCGGATTAACTGATTTATTAGACGGATACATAGCAAGGAAATTTAATCAAATTACCAAAATAGGAACGGTTTTGGATCCGTTAGCCGATAAACTAATGTTGGTCTCTGTTTTAACCGGCTTTGTAATAAAAGATAAGATAAATTTATGGTTATTGACTTTCATAGTTTGCAAGGAACTCCTAATGATACTTGGGTCCTTTATTCTTTATAGTGAAAAAGATGAGGTTATACCTTCTAATGTAATAGGTAAAATTACAACAATACTATTTTATGTGGCAGGTATAGCAATTATAATAGAAATGCCCTCAGGTTATTCACTTATGGTTAGCTTTTTTATTTTAAACATTATTTCTTTGTTTTTCTATTTTTATAAATTTATTGCATTAAAAAAGACCGTTTAACATTGCGGGTATTGACAAAACCCAGGCTTGATGATTAAATATGATTATAATATAAATACGATGATAAAGAGGAGTAAATGCTTATCACCTGAAAGAGAATGATACCCGAAAGGCTGGAAGGTATCTAAGGCGGATGGCATTGAAGGTAGCTTAGGAGCTCCTGTATTGAATTCAGTAGATACAGGCGGGTCTGCCCGTTACAGTGTAA
>CAZQHS010000202.1:0-2069 GCA_964593485.1 uncultured Clostridiaceae bacterium | reverse complement strand
AAAATTAGTATCAGAGCTATCATCAAAATCAAATGGTTTTTCTTTCTCATTTCTTTCCCTCCTCGTAGGTTTAAATTTTGCAAATTCAGTTAACATAATAAGGTTTTTTTATTATAGCATAGCATAACAAAATCTAACAATACCTAAACATTTCTTTTATCTAAAAATAGTTTAACCTGAATAATACGTTTTATTAATAAATGCCACTAAATTGAAATATTTCCTGAGAGAAAGTGTCAGTAGTGATATACTAATAAATATGAGATAAAAGATGGAGGTTATGAAATTGGATACGCCTGTATTAAATATTTATCTAAGTAAGATTGCACATAATACAAAGTTCATAAAGGACATATGCGTAGACAACGGTATAGACATTTGCATTGTTACCAAAGGTTTTTGTGCTGAAATGCCAATTGTAAAGACAATCATTGACTCAGGAATTGATTTTTTAGCGGATTCAAGATTGCAAAATATAATTAAAGTAAAAAACGAAATTCCTGGTGTCAGATATATGTTGATAAGGATTCCAAAAATCAGCGAGGCAAAAGAAGTTATACAATATGCTGATATTAGTCTTCAATCTCAGTTGGAAGTAATTAAGGTTTACTCGGATACTGCTTTAGCCATGGGAAAAATACACGATATTATTCTAATGGTGGATGTAGGTGACCTGCGAGAAGGGGTTATGCCTGAAAGCGTAATTCCTACGGTTAGGGAGATACTGACCATGAAGGGAGTACAGCTTATAGGCGTGGGCACCAATGTGGGTTGCTACGGAGGTGTTATGCCTACAGTGGAAAACTGTGAAGCTTTGGTTAAGATTAAGAAAGATATAGAAAAACATTTTGACATAAGGTTAAAATACATATCCGGCGGATCCACCTGCACGACGAAACTTTTGTTTGAAGGTGTTTTGCCAAAGGAAATCAACAATTTAAGAATAGGTGAAGCTGTAATTTTAGGTGAAGATAGCACTGATGGAATATTTATCGAAGGTTTGTATCAAGATGCGTTTATACTGAATGCGGAAGTTATAGAGCTAAAGACAAAGCCTTCTGTTCCTATAGGGGAAGTGGGATATGATGCTTTTGGGTGCAAACCTGTTTTTAAAGACAAAGGGATGCGAAAAAGGGTTATACTTTCTGTAGGACGGCAGGATGTACGAATAGAGGCATTAACCCCAGTATACAAAGGTGCCGAAATATTGGGGGCCAGTAGCGACCATCTCTTGTTGGATATTACGGATTGTAGGGAAAAGATGGAGCCCGGTGGCATAGTGCCATTTCGCTGTGCTTATTCGGCGGTGCTGACTCTTACCACATCCCCTTACGTTTATAAAAAATATGTGGAATAAAGTATAGGTAGGTGACAAAATTGCAAAATATCATCAAAAAAGAATTCGCCATAAAAGGACTGCATTGTGCTAACTGTGCTGCAGAAATGGAAGTAGGCATCAATAAAATAAAAGGTGTAGAAAAAGCCAATGTGGATTTTATCGGCAAAAGACTCGTATTGGAATATTCAAATTCTATAGACGGGGATAATATAATAGAAGAGACAACAAAAATAATTGATAAAATAGAGTCAGGTGTGAAGATTATTGAAAAAAAAGATCATCATCATACAGAACCGGAAGAAAAAAATGAAATAAAGAGACAAATGATTATATTAGCTGTTTCATTGTTGCTTTTTGCATTACCTTATCTATTGAAACTGCCGCATATGTGGAGAATTATAGTTTACAGTGCTGCTTACGTTTTAGCGGGTAAAGATGTAGTTTATAGAGCCGTTAAGAATATTTTTAACGGTAGGGTTTTTGATGAGAATTTTCTAATGACTATTGCCACTATTGGTGCTTTTGCCATAGGAGAATACCCGGAAGCCGCCGCTGTAATGATATTTTTTAACATCGGAGAGTTATTTCAAGATATTGCACTTCATCGCTCAAGGAAATCCATAAAAACTTTGATGAACATAAGGCCGGACTTTGCCAATATCATTGTAGAGAATCAAATACAACAAGTATCACCGGAATCCATATCTGTGGGTGATATTATTATTGTCAA
>CAZQHS010000201.1:0-2084 GCA_964593485.1 uncultured Clostridiaceae bacterium | reverse complement strand
ACCCTTATACCCCCCTTATTAGCCCATGCAAAAATTATGCACAAATTTAGCCTAGCGGGAGTTTATCACTTTTTCACGCAAAGTCGATTTAAAAAATGCCTGAAACAAGCCTACAAGCTGATTACAGGCATTTTTTATTTTGCCATTAATGTATAATAAACTATAATATAGACAGGGTTGAGTATTGACAAGGTATATATAACAATGGTATAATAAACCGAGAATACATTGGGGGTGCTTTTATGGCTAATTTGCAGGAAACTAAAGTAAAGGGTATTAAATATTATTCTATTGTAGAATGCCGAAGGATTAATGGTAAGCCTACACCTGTCACTATTGCCTACTTGGGTAATATTGAAAAGATTTTAAGTATGTTTAGCAATAACAAGGCAACCCAGGAAGATGTGGTTTTTAAATCCTATTCATATGGTGCAGTTTATGCACTTTGGAAGATTGCCCAAAAACACAATATTGTCAGTTTGCTAAATAATGCTTTCCCTGAACAGAAAAGAAATGGTTTGTCCCGGGGAGAAACAATTCTGTTAGGTTCCATATACAGAGCCATATATCCGGGAAGTAAAAATGAATTCAGTGAAAAGATATCAGAAACAGCACTTCCAGGGATTATTAAATTTAAGCCCGAAAAAATAACGAGTCAACATTTTTGGTCACAAATGCATGGTATTAGCGAAGAAATGTTATACAATGCAGAAGATAAAATTGCAAAGCAAGTTTTAAACAGTTACAACATTAACCCCAGCAAGCTGGCTCTTGATTATACAAATTATTTTACATATATCAATTCAAATAACGAAGGAAGCACTCTAACAAAACGCGGACACAACAAACAAAAACGTGGTGATTTAAGACAATTCTCTTTGGGGCTGCTCACAACTAAAGAGCTTGCGATTCCATTATGTTCTTATGTATATGAAGGTAATGTAGGTGATGTAAGTGCATTCCCAAAATATTTAGAACTGCTAAAAGAGCGTATTGGTAATTATACAGATGCTGCGGATATAACATTAATATATGATAATGGAAGCGTTTCTAAAAAGAATCTTGAGCAGCTCAAGGTTCAAAATCCACAAATACATTATGTATGTGCTTTCTCTACCTCAAGTTGTAAAGATTTACTGGATATCCCCTATGATGATTATAAAACAATAACGATACATGAAGATAAAGAAGTCTTATGTTACCGTATAACCAAGGATATTTGGGATGGTCCAAAAGAATGCATACTTATCTTTAGCGAAGATTTATATGAAGGCCAATATAAAGACCTTATGAGATCAATAGAAAAAAAGAAACAAAAATTAAAAGAATTAAAGGAAGCATTTAAAAACCCGAAAAGCCGCATATCAAAAAAGGTCAAAGATATTGATGCCCGTATTCAAAAGATAATAAAAGGTAATTTTGGGGAAAGTATATTTAAAATAGACAAAACCGGAGTAGAAATAGTTGAAGATATTGAATTCTCTATAAATTATGATGTTATGCAAGGGATTTGTAAAAAACACTATGGAAAAAGAATGATTATATCCGACCAAGCTTCATGGACAACCGAAGAAATAATAGAAGCATACTGGGATCAGAACAGTATAGAGAGTATTTTTAAAGACACAAAAAATAGGCACCATTTTTCTGTTCAACCACAATTTCATTGGACAGATTCTAAAGTCAGGGTGCATACTTTCTGCTGTTTACTGGGGTTAATGTTGACATCTTTACTCAGAAAAGAATTAGCAGATGCAGGAATTAAAATTGAAAACAAAAGATTAATAGATGTGTTGTCAAACATACGTGAAGTATATATCTTGACGCCGGATAAAAAAGCTAATAAAGGGTTTAGTATCGAAAAAAGATTAGAGCAAATGTCACCATATCAAGAAAAGGTTTGGAGCACATTAGAGGAACATGTTTTTAACCCGAAGCCATAGTTTACTATACACTTTATTATGCCGTGTATTCCTTTAACCCCAATGCTTATACGGCAATTTATAACCTGCAAAGTGATAAACTCCCGCTAGGAAAAGGGAGGTCTCACTATGGAAAGAAAGAACAAAGGAAAAATATTAGTT
>CAZQHS010000200.1:0-2085 GCA_964593485.1 uncultured Clostridiaceae bacterium | reverse complement strand
ATTAAGGGCGGTTAACTCAGCTGGCAGAGTGTCACCTTGACATGGTGGAAGTCGTAGGTTCAAGTCCTATACCGCCCACCATTAGAATAATAGCAGCAGATGCAGTCTGCTGTTTTTCGCATCTTAGGTGTAGACATAGATAAATGCGATCTTAGGCATCGGGTTCGGAGAAAGGTGACAGACCATGGGAGAAATCGCTGATATCAAAGGCCACAATTCTATCATCAGCACTATTTTCCTTTTGCTTTACTTTAAACAGTATAACTTCTTTTTCATTTAAATCTCCGATAACATCTATATAAAATGACTGGAAGGAGAGACTTTTAAGCTTTTGCCTTATATCCATTGATTTTAATTCAGACATGTATTTTTCAATATTTATTTCATTCTTAATAAACGAATTGACTTTTGATTTCATGCTGCCATTATCAAGTTTATTTAAAAAGTAGGGAATAGGGGTACCGAAACTTATAAAATAGTCGAATTTCAGCAGTTCATTAAAAGGCAAAGTCATACCGAGCTTCTCAGAAACAAATTCATACAAAACTAAATATAAATCTACATTCTTTAGTGATTTGTTCATATAATTTTTTTTGCTAAAATATTTCGATAATGCCAAGTAAAGTTTAAAAGGATTTTTGAAATATGTATCTTCTATATAATAAATACTTTTTTTAAACCTACCTGAGTTGTAATAAATATTCAACAATTTTTCCATGTTTTTTAAAGTAATTATATTTTCATAGCTTAAAGAATCTGTAGAAATTACCTCATAAGGAGAATGGTCATGGTACTTTATTCCGATTTTTGAAGCATCAGCTCGCAAACCGGAGCCTTTTAAAAGTTTTAGAAAACCCAGTTGTAGCATATCAGGCTGCAGAGAATAAACGTTATTAAAAGATTTTTCGAAGCTTTTCATGTTTTCTTCAGGCAAGCCTGCAATCAGGTCTAAATGGATATGGCTCAGTCCCAAGGACTGCAATCTTTTTATATTGTCTTTTATTTTGTTAAAAGGTTCATTTCTCTTAATGGACTTCAACGTATCCGGATTAGTGGATTGGACCCCTATTTCAAATTGGAAAAGACCTTTCGGTGCACTTTTTGCCACAGATAAAAAGTCTTCATCAATTAATATGGGAGAGATTTCAAAGTGGAAATTAGTTATACCCTTTTTATCAATTATATAATTCATTATCTTAAGGGATCTTTCCTTATCACAGTTAAAGGTTCTATCAACTAACTTCACTTGCTTTACCTTGTTTTCTATAAAAAAATCAATTTCTTTAAATACCCTATTTAGAGGGAAGAATCGTACTCCCTTTTCAATAGATGAAAGACAGTATTGGCAATTAAAGGGGCACCCTCTACAGGTTTCATAGTATATTATTTTATTTTCGTATCCACATAAATCTTCATAAGGAAAAGGAATAATACTTAAATCGGTTATAGGCTCTCTTTTGCTGTTTATCATTACCTCGTTGCCTTCTTTGTATATCAAACCATGGATAGACCGAATATCTTTAATTTCCCTCTTAAGGTATTTGAGAAGTTCACAAAAAGTAATTTCACCTTCACCAGTTATAATAAAATCAGCATAAGTTCCTATCAGTTCCGTTGCCCCATAAGAAACCTCCGGGCCTCCAAGAATTATAACAGAATCAGGTCTCATTTTTTTAAAACTGCTGCAGATTTTTAGTACCATTTCTATGTTC
The DNA here is from genome assembly GCA_964593485.1 of uncultured Clostridiaceae bacterium. Taxonomy (GTDB): domain Bacteria; phylum Bacillota; class Clostridia; order Lutisporales; family Lutisporaceae; genus JAAYKT01. Next base: position 373 of record CAZQHS010000200.1, on the reverse strand, counting down.
CAAATGTAACATGAAAATGCCAATACATTAGATTTTGTTAAAAAAATATCACTTAATATTCTGTCAATGTTATCGTTTATATTAAATTCAAGAATTACTGTATCAAAACCGTTTTTATTACAATAGTTATTTAAATATTTCACTGCTAAATTCGAATGAATGTATTTTGCATTTATTGCAACTAATGCATATTCACCTTGCATAATAACACCTCACTTTAAACAAACACAAAAACCATTATATGTTTAGAGTAATTATAACAATAAATGAATGAGAGTTCTATTCATTATATAGTTTAACAACATAACGACAGACTTTAAAGTTACTGTTCAGACCCGTTCTTAACCTTCTACAATTATTTGTATTTGATAAG
>CAZQHS010000199.1:0-2100 GCA_964593485.1 uncultured Clostridiaceae bacterium | reverse complement strand
AAAAATGAGGATACTAATTGTTGAAGATGATGCAGACCTATGTGACGCCGTAAAATTTCATCTTGAGCAGGAAGGCTACACAGTGGATATATGCTTAAACGGAGAAGACGGACTATATTACATAAAACAGGAAGCATATGACCTGATTCTTTTGGACAGGCTGCTGCCGGAGAGAAACGGCATGGAAGTCCTGTCCCAAACAAGAAGGTGGTGCATAACCGCTCCGATTATTATAATAACAGCCTTAGACGGCATAGGAGACAGAATTGCTGGTCTGGATGCGGGAGCTGATGATTATATTGTAAAGCCTTTTGACATAAACGAACTAATAGCCAGAATAAGAGCCGTTAGCAGGCGTGCACCCCAGTGGGAAAGCACTCAGAATATAATACTGATTGATATAGAACTTGATTTGATGAGATGTACTTTGAAAGGACCTTCAAATAAATGCACCCTATCAAAAAAGGAATCGGAACTCCTTGAAATTTTCGTTAGAAACCAAGGACGAATTATGCCTCGTGACCTTTTGCTGTCAAGAGTATGGGGACCCGATGCTCCTGTTGAAGACGGAAATTTAGACAACTACGTGCATTTTCTAAGAAAGAGGCTTAAGTTCGTGGGAAGCATACTTTTTATAAAAACATCGAGGGGCATAGGTTATTCTTTGGAGGTAAATAATGCTAAAAAAACTTCGAATTAAATTTACTATCCTATATATTCTGACCACCGGCATAATATTTGGCTGCTTCTTCATATGGTACATGTATACAACGGAAGAACAGCTTGAAAAGCAAAGTGCCATAACTTTTCAAAGCAATATAAACTCAATAGTCTACAAACTCCAAAGCAGCAAAATCATCGACAATATATGGCTTTCCCAGATGGAAGCAGGAAACATGCTCATAATACATATAGAGGATAATGGAAACCCCCTTATGTTTAAAGGTACTTACAAAACCGACGAAAAAAGAAAAGCTCTAATTGAAAAAGCTCAAGTAACTGCATTTGAAAACTACAATTTTGATATAAAAGAAGCTCCTAAATCCACCATAAATGTAAAAAGCATAACTTTTGAAATTGCGGGAGATGAAAATGAATCATACCAAGGGGCAGCTGTGATAATTCCATCATCGTCAGGATGGCAGAGCCTTACCTTACTCAGAGATTTAAGTGTTCAAAAATCTTATATGATGTACAGCCGTTTTAGGTTCTTTGCGGCAATTACAGCTGCAACCATATCACTGTCTCTTTTCGGATGGTGGTTCGCGGGGAAAGCAATAAAGCCCATCGCAATAAGCAGGAAGCAGCAGACAGAATTTGTGGCAGCGGCATCCCACGAACTCAGATCCCCTCTCGCCGTACTCAGTGTAAGCGTCTCTGCACTTGAAGCATGCGAATCCGAAAAAGAGAAGAAAAAGTTTTCAAACATCATTAAAATCGAAATTAAAAGAATGTCCCGGCTTATAGATGACCTTCTTTTGCTTGCCAATGCCGATTCAAGCATATGGTCTTTTCGTACTGATGAATTCGAACCGGAAACTCTTGTTATAACCGCTTATGAAGCATATGAAGAAATCGCTAAAGCTAAAAAACAAACATTGACATTAGGCCTTCCAAAAGAACCACTTCCTGTGGCAAGAGGAGATTTTCAAAGGCTGCGTCAAGCCTTGGGATGTCTCATGGACAACGCTGTGTTTTACACACAGCCTGGAGGCAGGATTGTTTTAGGAGCCTATAAAGCTAAACATTCCCTGATTATTTACGTTTCTGACAATGGAGAGGGAATATCTGATGAAGACAAGGAAAAAGTATTCGAAAAATTTTATAGAGCAGATTCCTCCCGAAGTAAAAAAAAGCATTATGGATTAGGATTGAGTGTTGCAAAAGAAATCATAAAACTTCACAGAGGAAAAATTTATGTTAAAGACGCTAAAGGAGGCGGAAGCGATTTTTTTATAGAGCTTCCCTTAGTCACAAATCATTAGAGAGCGCTTGTATCCTTTACCGAAGGTCTTTGTGTGCAGTGTATGCATAAAAAAAGCTTTTACCACCATGCGGGGAATTTGGAGAATACCCGGAAATCACCGCTTTTTTCAGTAA
>CAZQHS010000198.1:959-2101 GCA_964593485.1 uncultured Clostridiaceae bacterium | reverse complement strand
AGTTTATATTCTAATAATTATAGAAATCAAATACCTATGATGTTATAATTAAAAAAAACCTAAAATTACAAAGAAGAGGAGATAAAAATGGATAACAAAGAAATAATCATAAAAGCATTAAAAGATGCGAAAGACCCCCTAAGACCCGGGGAGATTTCGGAAGCAACCGGTTTAGAAAAAACCGAGGTTGACAAAGCCATTAAAGTATTGAAAAAGGAAGGAAAGATTATATCCCCCAAAAGATGCTACTATTCAGTTGAAGAATAACAAATAAATGAAATAGAAAAACGTATGGCAATAGGCGATTATATCAACCTATTGCCATTTACATATGAAATGGTTTTATGGATAATATCACTTTGGTTATTTGTCCTCGCCCACGTGTATTGCCAACAATTTATCAGCCTCCAAAAGTAATTTGGTTACAATCATAGTCCCTTTTTTATATATAATTGAACAACTGCCATCGGGTGTATTCATCTTTGAATAGGGTTGAAGATCTCTGCAATCGCAACTACCTAATTTACTTAGAAATCTTTCATGCAATGTTCTTATTAAAAAACTATAATTTTCTGAGCTTTCATTGGAATCAATTCTCCCATATATCAAAGAAATTAACATGATTCCAGTTTCTAAAATTCCGCAACGTCCACCGTAACCTCCCCCACCGCCTCTAAAACCGCATGATGCTTTTAGAAGTGATTCGGATACTTCTATGTGTAATGTTTCTGCAATAGCCCTAATAGCAGATTCGGAGCAATGATATCCATATAAGCGATAACGTTCACATTTTTCCGCAGCCTCAATAATCTTTTCATTCATAATAAAACCTTTCCTTTAACAATACTTGAATACTGTTAATTACCATTAATTCTATCTAACCTTGTATTGTTTTTTTGTCAAAATATTTACTAATTGGATCAAATCTAAATGCTTTGCTTCTTTTGCGTTATACCGTGCCAACTTAAAAGCGGTCTGCACGGAAAAACCCAAGGTTCCTGCAGTTATTAATGTTCCAATTCCTATAGGACCCTTAAGTAGATAGCCCACAATTAAAACCGATGCTTCGATAATAGCTCTGATAAGCCATATAGGTGCACTTGTTTTTTTAAGCAACGCTACCATTAAAGCGTCTCTGGGGC
>CAZQHS010000198.1:0-949 GCA_964593485.1 uncultured Clostridiaceae bacterium | reverse complement strand
GCCAAGGTTTTCTTTTATATAAAAACATGTTCCCCAACCTACTATAATAATACCTAATATGAGCAAAGCGAATCTACCTGGCAAGCTATTGGGAGTTTTTAAAAGGTTAAAAGCATCGATTATATCCATAAAAATTCCTATAAATATCATGCTGAACACACTTCCTAAACCGGGAACGGTATCGAGCTTATATGCTATAAACAATACTACAAACCCACAGATTTGTGATGCCTGTCCCAAAGTAAGGGAAGTGTGATTTACTATTCCTATATAGAGCACTACCCAAGGACTTGCTCCTAAGTTAGAGTGGACGATCAATTGCGTGCCTAAGGCAAATAATGTATATCCCAAGAATAAATACGGCATCTTACCCAAAAGATTTTTTAGTGCTTTTTTATCTAATGCCACACATTATCCTCCTGTCAAATAAAATTAAAGGGCGAAGGCATAACCCCCGCCCTTCCCAATGCTGGGTATAGTTTTCAAATGAACCTGATTAATCAAATTAAACAACTCATAAAGACTGTTTTTAGTCTTCAGTTCTGTAGTATAATTGTGGACTTTTTGCTTTATTTACGTGAAGTTGAAAAATATCCCCGCGGTTATAATGGCCTGAAAAATCATGGCGCAATTTATGCTTTACACACTGTTCCAAATCTATATCACCGTATAGAATTCCTTCTTCACTACCCATAGGTCCAGCTATCAATTCGGTTTCCGGTCCAACGATCATTGAACCACCGCAAATTCCCGGTGCCTTTAACATTTCTTTTACTTTATCCGACAATTCCATTTTTTCAATCATGTCATCATCTACAGTAGAGCATGAACTTATTACGAATGCTTTAGATACCTGTGCAAAATTTCGGGAAGCAATCTCTACGTATTCCCTCATGGGTCTGCCTGTAATTCTCCAAAAATTAGGCCAAGACATTCCGTGAATACGTGT
>CAZQHS010000197.1:0-2121 GCA_964593485.1 uncultured Clostridiaceae bacterium | reverse complement strand
GACATTTGCACCGACATTTGCACCGACATTTGCACCGACATTTGCACCGACATTTTCACCGACATCCATCTCATCAAAATTAAACGTAACCCGCATAAAATTTGTGGAGATATCAAATATTGATTCATCATACTTATCTAAAATTCTTTTTACCCCTGAGCCTAAATGCTCAACGAGTTTTAAATCTTTGAAAATCCGCATGATTTCTTTATTGCGAGGGGCTGATATGCCTGATAAAAACTCTTCCTTAGTAAGTGACTGGGGCAGGCTGCCAGTGGATGTAACTACAATCCTGTCCGAAAAGATTTCGACTAAAGGTGGGATTTCTTGTGAGTAATCGTTATGGACTATCGCATTAATCACAGCCTCCCTAAGGGCGATGCTGTCGACAAGATTTTTTTCAACCCGCTGCTTGTTTGTAATTCGAGCCTTGGTTATGTTTTCGATTTCTAATTTATTTAGGATGTTATACGTCGCCTTTATAATGGAACAATACCCGTACTCCTGGTTTTCAATTAAATCGACCTTATCTTTACCAAGATATTTTGCAACTTTCATAGACAAGCCATTACTATCAGAAAATAAATAAGCGTTATAATTATACTTCCCGTCTTCTGTCAGTAATTCAAGATTGTTCGCGAAATTATCATTTAGCATTAGACCGATTTCTTCATAATATATCTTTAATTGTGCAAATGATAAATCCTGTCTGGGAGATCTTATTTTTGATAAAGAATTTCTTGTTCTTCTGGAATACAATTCGTCAATCATGCTCCCATCCATGGGATGAGTAGTGTTGCCAATCCTAATAAAGCACCCTTTTGGCGACATACCCTTACGCTTAATATAATATGGCTTTTCTGTTCCACTAGAAATTGTAATCTTGATAACCTCTTTCCCCTGTCTTTCTTCGGTTCCTACATCAAACAAGCCTAATGTAGAAGGGAGAATACCATCCTTAATCCTATCTATAATTTGTGCTTGAGTTTTATCTATATTCTCAATATCTACAGGGTTACCAAGATTATCCATACCTATATAAATAGCTCCACCTTTATGGCTGTTTAGAAAACCGACAAACTCTTTTTCTAATTTGTCATTAAGCTCTTTTTTAAACTCGACTCTATTATTTTCAATCATAGGTTTATGCTCCTCTTAAAGTAAGTATGTAACATTATTAGAATTTTTATTATAGATCTAAAGGGCAGTAAATTTGTAGAAATCTGATATTATAAAAAAATTCGCTAGGGATATTATTTATATAATAACAGTAATTCATTTACTACTCAACGATGAGGTGGTACAGTTTTCAATTAATGAGGATGAACCACTTTTAGAGTAATATAAACACCTGCTTTTCTATTATATAAAAAAGCGGTTTGCACCGCTTTTTTTATAGCATCGTATCTAAAACAGTTTTTAAGTCGTCTATTATATCCTCCACGTCCTCCAACCCTATGGAAAGCCTGACTAAAGTGTCGCTTATGCCCCCTTCGGCTCTTTCCTCCGGTGTATAAGGTGAGTGAGTCATGGATGCGGGATGCTGAATCAATGTTTCCACATCTCCTAAGCTGACTGCCAAACTGCAAAGCTTTACTCCATTCATCAGCTTTCTGCCTTCTTCTATACCGCCTTTGAGCTCGAATGCTATCATGGCACCGGGTAGTTCCATCTGTTTTTTAGCCAACTCATATTGGGGGAAACTTTTGAGACCGGGATAATATACTTTATCCACTGCAGGATGATTTTCTAAAAATTCCGCCACCTTCATGGCGTTTGCACAGTGTTTTTCCATTCTGATGCTCAAAGTTTTCATTCCCCTGATTATCAAAAAAGCATCAAAGGGGCTTATAACTGCTCCGGTCATATCTTTCAGACCGAACAATCTAAGCTCCGTCATGAATTCTTTTGAACCTATGGCCAAACCTGCTATTACGTCCCCGTGGCCGTTTAAATATTTTGTAGCTGAGTGGACTACTACGTCTACCCCCAATTCCAAAGGTCTTTGAATATAGGGAGAACAATAGGTATTGTCTACCATCACCAAGCAGCCTTCGTTTTCATGGGCAATTTTACTGACTTCTTCAAGATCTGTAATATTCATATTCGGATTTGCCGGGG
>CAZQHS010000196.1:0-2136 GCA_964593485.1 uncultured Clostridiaceae bacterium | reverse complement strand
CGAATATCATATCTTCCTTAGGGTTTACAAAATATACATTGCCTTGGAAGCCTAAGCGCATCATATTGTTGGCAACTTGGTAGCCGGCTTTGCTTGGATTATTTGATGCCCCGATTATTGCTATACTCTTCGGATAATAAAAATTATTTAAAGACATATTTCCTCCTTATATTCTAAATAGTCTTTCTGAATGCCCCATATTGTCAACATTTCTTTATCAAATTCAACATTTTCAGGTATACCACTAAAACCTGAAGTCATTATGTTTGTCGGTGAAGGTTTTGTCTTGCCACCTTTTTGTATTCCTCCTATTTTGTAATAGGGTTTTTATTTTAATACAGGTTTATTTTAATATTTCTGCAGTTAAACAATCGTGAATCTTACGCTTTTATAAGAATCACAAAAACACCTGACTTTTATTTTTACCAAGGTGCAATAATTCTTATTTATTGATAATAAATGCGTTTTTCTACAATCTAATCATTATATGGTATTTGGTTTTTATGTCAGGGTGCAAATACATTTAATTATCATCAATAGTACTTATTCTGTAATAATGCGCCAAGCCGTTGTAATCCCTTTTTAATATTTGTTGGGTCGTTAACAGAGAAATTTAATCTTAGAAAATGTTCTCCACCTCCATTTGCAAAAAAACCCGTACCAGGCACAAAATCAACTTTTACACTATTAACAGCATCTACTAGCAACTCACTAGTATTAATCTCTTGATTTAATTCCATCCATATAAAGAACCCACCCTTAGGTTTGTTATACTTAATTTCTTTAGGGAAGCACACTTCAATACTATAGAGTGCGGCATCACGTTTAGACTTATAGACCTTTCTTAGTTTCTCGATATGTTTATCAATATCATATTGTTTTAAATATTCGAGAACAATAAATTGATCAAGCGTACCTGGTTGAAGGTTAACGGCTTGTTTTGCTATTAAAAGTTTATCAAGGATAGGCTTTTCTGCACTAGCCCAACCAATTCGAAATCCCGGACAAAGGATTTTAGAGAAAGAACCAAGCATAATCACCCATCCTTCTTTATCAAAACTTCTTATAGTTGGGTGCAGATTCCCTTCATAGTACAAATCACCATAAGGTCGGTCTTCAATAACAGGTATTTTGTATTTAGCAGCTAAATCAGCTAATTTTTGCCTGCGGTCGTCACTCATCACAATTCCAGTCGGGTTTTGATAATCTGGTATCGTATAAATCATTTTAATCCGTGAATTGCTTGCAAGTGCTTTCTCCAAAGCATCAATTTTCATGCCATCCTCATCCATTGGAATGCCGATATATTTCGGTGAATATGTTCGCGCTGCAGAATATAGCCCGGAATAACTTGGGTTTTCACATGCGATATAATCACCTTCGTTTATGAAAATCTTGGTTAATAATTCAATACCTTCTTGTGCACCTGACAACATTGTTATCTTATCAGGAGTTGTGTCCACGCCATAGGTTTTCATTCTTTTGTAGGCAATGTGTTCTCTTAAAGGTAATATGCCTTCTGTATTACTATACTGCAGTGCCTCCTTTCCTTTGTCGAGGATAACATCATGAGCTAAGGGCGCTAATTCATCAAGCGGGAAGAGATTTGCCTCAGGATTTCCAGCAGCAAAAGAAATTATTTCTATATCATCAAATAGCTTAGCTCTAATAGCAGACTGTTGTATGTTTTTTGCTCTTTCTGAAAATTTAACATTCATAAAAAATATCTCCTTATAACATTTTATTTTATGGTGTCAATTAAGACACATAATTTTTTTCAAAAATATTTACTTATTATATAATAGTTGAAATTTCTTTAGGGCAAATCAACATAAGAAAGCGTAAAAGATGCCCTATAATTATTTAGGACTACTTTTTAAAGAGCTCTAAATAAGATTTAGTCAAAAAAGGCAGCAGATTTTAGAAATAATATAGTTCCTCTAATTTCTTTAATGTTTGGTACCTTCTCATAATTTCTCTTTTTATTTCTTCAATAACGTCATCAGTTACATTGCTATATCTTCCTTGCAATGATAAATATTCATTAACCTTTTCAAGGTCAAATTTCTTGCGATTAATTTTTATTTTGCCGTCTTCTTTTTCCCATAATTGCCATAGACCTGATTCTATTGCAAG
>CAZQHS010000195.1:0-2206 GCA_964593485.1 uncultured Clostridiaceae bacterium | reverse complement strand
ATTTCGCCCGTAATGAGCTTACAGACAATTAGCCTTGTAACTCAGTAATCGTAGCAAATACTAATGATCTTTGGTAGAGAGGTATAAAATTAAGCTATGCACGAAAAAACCGGCAAAACTATTTGCCGGAAGCGTATAATGATTTGAGCCGATTTATTTTTACCCCTTTTTCCATAAACTTTTCTTCATACTCGGTGGGAATGTTCTCCGAATCATTTTCTCTAACCAAGTCGTAAGATACATCTGTTATATAGAAGTCGGATATTATAAACTCTTCTAAACTGTAGTCAAAAAAAGTCTTATTATCGGTTTTAAGTATTATATGTGAATTGTTTTTAAGAAAACCCTTATATTTCTCTAAAAACCTATTGTTTGTCAGACGTCTTTTTTCATGTCTGCTTTTTGGCCAAGGGTCAGGGAAATTGATGAATAACCTGTCTATCTCATTAGTTCCGAATACCTCGTTTATATTTTCTATATTAAATGGCAACAGCCTGATATTTTTTAGGCCTTTCGCTAAAACCTTTTTCAAAGCCATATAAAGCACTTCATTTTTCGAATCTATGCCTATGTAGTTAATATGCGGATTTATTTTTGCATTTTCCACAATAAACTGTCCTTTGCCTGTGCCTAATTCAACGTAAATAGGCTGGTCATTATCAAAATGTGAACTCCATTTGCCTTTTAGCATTTCCGGTTTAAAGTTTATGATGTGATGATTATCAATAAGAGTTTGTAAGGCTTTTGGTTTTGTTCTGAGTCTCATAATTGCCTCCTTAGGTAGAAATTAATATGGTTATTAAAAATTATTATATACTTTATTAACTATTTTTCCAAGAGTCACAAAAAGTCGGGTTATACAATATATTGTATGTTATGTTTTTATAAGTAATATTTGTTTAAATCATAGACAAGTACCAGATTTTATATGATAATTAAATATAGCATAATAATCTTTTCAGCCTAATAAATATATTTTAGGAAGGAGATGTTTTTATGAAAAAGAAGGTAAGCCTATCTACGAAAATACTTATAGCTTTGATTATAGGTATTGTTGTAGGAATCATGCTTCAGGGTTCTCCCGATATTGCCAATACTTTTATAAAACCCTTCGGGACGTTATTTTTAAACCTTATTAAACTTATTGTGGTACCCTTGGTTTTAGCATCTTTGGTTGTAGGAACGTTTGGCTTGGGGGATGTCAAAAAAATCGGAAAAATTGGAGGCAAAACATTAGCTTACTTTTTAATGACCACGGCTTTTGCGGTAATTTTAGGTCTTATACTTGCTAATCTATTAAAGGTAGGGGCAGGGTATACAATTCCTATTGATGCTGCAGCCGATGCAAAAGAAATACCAAAGTTTGTTGACACTTTATTAAACATAATACCTACAAATCCGTTTAAAGCGGTAGTTGACGGAAATATGCTTCAAATCATAGTATTTGCTCTTATGTTGGGAACCAGCATAATGGCGGTGGGGGAAAAAGGCAAACCCTTGCAAGCAGGCTTTGAAGGATTGGCTGAGGCAATGTACAAGATGACCGGTGCCATAATGGAATACGCACCTTTTGGTGTCTTTGCATTGATCGTTCCCGTTGTAGCTGTACATGGGCCAAAAGTACTTTTACCGTTGCTAAAGGTCATAATAGTAGTATATTTAGGCTGCATTCTACATGCCATCTTAGTTTATGGTGGAACTCTTAAGATTATGGCAAATTTCAGCCCCATAAAGTTCTTTAAGATTATTGCTCCCGCATCAATTTTTGCATTTACCACAGCCAGCAGTGCAGCTACTTTACCTCTTACAATGAAAGCAACGGAAGAAATGGGTGTGCCTAAGTCTATTACCAGTTTTGTAATACCTTTGGGTGCTACTATTAACATGGACGGTACCGCACTATATCAAGGTGTCTGTGCATTTTTTATCGCTCAGGTTTATGGCCTTAATCTTACCATAGGACAGCAGCTTACTGTAATACTTACAGCTACCTTGGCATCCATCGGAACTGCCGGCGTACCCGGTGCAGGACTCATTATGCTGACTATGGTGCTGCAAGCTATCGGCCTTCCGCTGGAAGGGTTGGCTCTTATTGCGGGGATAGACAGGATATTGGATATGGCAAGAACATCGTTGAATATAACGGGGGACGCTGCCTGTGCAGTTGTAGTTGCAGCTTCTGAAAAAGAATTAGTAAGGGATGTGC
>CAZQHS010000194.1:0-2230 GCA_964593485.1 uncultured Clostridiaceae bacterium | reverse complement strand
CTTAATAAGCTCATTTCCGATAAAAGGACGGATGCGGCTCATATATAACTCTCGACTAATCATAGATGAAAGACCTCCTTTGCCATATTTGATATATATACTATCACAGATACAACTTAGGTTCAATCTAAAATTCAGGTTTCAGGAAGGTACAGCTTATAAGGGCTATGCTTTCTCAAGATTCAACATCTTAAACTAAAATCCCCATACAGGCAAAGCACCTCAGGCAGCTTTCAATATTCACTTTTGCCACATCAATGATATCCGCATCTGATCACCCGTCCCCATCTAAAAATTCTTGGGTAAGATGCATTGCACTGCTGTTTGCACTTTTGGGAGAACAGTTTACAACTAAGATTCTAATGATTTCACCTCTCCAGATATTGTTTATCTCATAACTATCTTATCAGTTAATTTCGCCCACTGCTATAAGAGGATTAGATTATTGAGACTGAGGCCTTTATATGATAAAATCATGTCAGATTATCTAAATAAATTTCTGTTAGGGGGGGGCTTATGATTTTCTATTTTAGTGGTACCGGCAATAGCAAGTATGTTGCAAATCAAGTTGCTAATCTTATTAACGATAAGATAATTTCTATAAATCATTTTCTTAAAAATAATATAGAAAGTAAGTTTAAATCTGAAAACCCTTTAATATTTGTTGTACCGACTTATGCCTGGCGTATTCCTAAAATCGTTGAGCAATGGCTACGTAAGTCTAAATTTGAAGATAATAAAGATGCTTATTTCATACTAACTTGCGGTGATGATATCGGTAATGCGGGTGTTTATGTAGAAAAACTATGTGTAGAAGCGGGACTTAATTACCGTGGCACAGCTCCCGTTATTATGCCCGAAAATTATTTAGCTTTATTCCCAACGCCTGATGAATCGCAATGTCAGTTAATAATAGAAAACGCCAAACCACAAATACAACTACTTGCGGAATTAATAAAAAAGAGAGATGATTTTCCTAAGTCTAAAGCATCTCTAATAGGAAAATTCCAAAGTAGAATAATAAATCCCATGTTCTATCCTTTAATTGTGAAAGACAAAGGCTTCACAGTAAGCAAAGATTGCATTTCTTGCAATAAATGCGCAGAAAATTGCCCTTTAAATAATGTTGAACTGATTTTAGGAAAACCAGTATGGAAGGGTAATTGCACCCATTGCATGGCTTGCATCGCTTGCTGTCCGACTAAAGCCATTGAGTATAAAAATGCATCTAAAGGTCGCCATCGTCATTATATAGTGAATAGCACCGATTAAAATAAAAAAAGCAACGGGGAAGGCAGGTATAAAAAGGGAGATAAAAAATGGGAAATAATATAGAAGACAGGCAAAACAATATCATAGAGTCTTTCCAATCGTTCTTTGGAAAAGAAGAGCTGCTTGCCAAGGTAATCGAGTGCTTCCCCTATCCGATTCAGATTTACGCACCGGATGGAACATCGGTGCTGATAAATAAGGCTATGCTAACCGAATATCATGCTATAAGTCCGGACATGGTTGTCGGGAAATACAATATATTCAAAGATCCTGACATTATCGCAACAGGTCAGCTCCATGTGTTAAAGCGGGCATTTTTCGGCGAAACCGTCTTTTTCCCGGATGTCAGAGTGCCATTGGAAGGAATTGCGGAGCGTTACGGCATACAGGACTTCGATGTTGAGGCCATATACCAGGATATTACGGTTTTTCCTATTTTGGATGACAAAAAACGAGTGATATATGTAGCGGCATTTTTAATCAACAGAAGAGTTTATCGCGGTAAGGATGAAATTCAAAAGGCAAAAGAATACATAGAAACCCACTGGCTGGACAGGTTTGACTTAGGCGAAACGGCAAAGGCGGCCTGCCTCAGCAAAGCCCATTTCACAAAACTGTTTAAAAAACACACAGGTGTAACCCCTCATGAGTATTATATAAATTATAAAATTGGTAAAGTAAAGGAGAAGCTGCTGGACACTAATCTTTCCATCGCCCAAGCCTTTGCCACTTGCAACATGGATTATAACGGTCATTACGCCCGAGTATTTAAAGATATAACCGGACTTTCCCCTTCAGCTTACCGGAAATTGTCAAGTCCAAAGGAAGCGAGGGATAATCCATGATAGACCAGGTTGAGGATACACAAAGAAGCTTAGCTAAATCATTCCGGTCGCTTTTTGCGGAACAGGAACTGCTTGCGAAAGTAATCGAGTTCTTCCCCTATCCGATTCAGATT
>CAZQHS010000193.1:1423-2232 GCA_964593485.1 uncultured Clostridiaceae bacterium | reverse complement strand
GCAAAGTTGGAAAAAAAACAGGTGCAATTAGAAAAAGCCCTGTCTGATAAATCACTTATTAAGGAAAGTATGGAAACATACTTAACCTCTTTAAAAGGGGAAAAGGATTACTATGAAGAACACCTATCCATCTTGGAAAAGGCTTGGGATGAGATGGGTACCACTGTATCAAATTCTATCGAAGAGTTAACTCGCATAATTTCCGAAGAGGATTTACCGGGGGATGCTATAAAGCTCAGTTTCTCATTTTTGAAAGTCAAGGGTACTATTGAGGAAAAAGTTTTTAACGATATTGTCAAAAAACATCCTAAGCTTCCGCAGATGCAATTTAATTTTACACCGGGAGAAATGACATTGGAAATGCCGGATAACAATACTAATCTCAAAGGAAAATTAATAATTTTAGACGGCAGCTCTTTGGAATTTAAAGTGGAAGCAGGTGACTTCTATGGAATGCCTTTGGAAAGTCGGGCTCTTTCAGAATTATTTAAAGAAAACAGGTTGATTTTAAATTTAAAACCCATACTTGGAGGTAATAAACTGGACACCATAGAAATAAAAGAAGGATATATAGAGCTCACATCAACACTTAATATTTTCGGGAGGATAGGTTTATGATTGAAGCAAGAGAACTTTACTTTAATTACGCCGACGGAACTGCGGCCTTACACGATGTTAATTTGAGAATCAAAAATAATGAAACGGCATATATCATAGGACCCAGCGGTTCCGGCAAAACCACACTTCTGAAGCTCCTTTTGGGCATGGAGTATCCGACGAAAGGCACCCTAAAAGTTTTTGATCAGCCG
>CAZQHS010000193.1:0-1413 GCA_964593485.1 uncultured Clostridiaceae bacterium | reverse complement strand
ATTGCAAAAGGGCAAACAGGGGGAATAAGGAATATAAGAAAGATGATAGGACCGGTTTTCCAGGAGTTCAGGCTTATAAACGGAAGAACTGCCATGGAGAACACCATGTTAGGCATGAGGTTTCTGGATTTTTCACCGAAACAACTAAAGGATAATGCCAACAAAGCTTTGGAAATTGTAGGCCTTGGCAACAAGAAACTTACACCCGTTGAAAACCTTTCCTTCGGAGAGCGTCAAAGAGTGGCAATAGCGAGAGCTGTAGCCAGGAAACCCGTTTTGATCTTGGCGGATGAACCTACAGGAAATTTGGACAAGGATAACGCCCTGAATATACTCAAACTTTTGGCCTCTTTCAAAGATGAAAAAACCTCGGTTATCATTACTACCCACGCAACCCACCTAATAAACGGCGAAAAAGGATCCACTATTTTTCACATGGATAAAGGTTATGTCAGCGAAGAAAGGTTAGGGTAAAAGACTATGAAAAAGTATTTTTATAATTTAGGGTATTTCTTAAAAGAAGTGAAAAACATAATATGCATTAACCTATTATCAAATATAGCGACTTTTTTTAGCATTACCCTTATACTTTTTATCCTTGCCATGGTAATCTCCGGCTGGTGGATAAGCGGCGGTGTTATAAAAGCCATACAAGGAGAAGCGGAGATAAGCATTTATTACAACGAGGATATAGGTGATGAGACAGCAATTTTAATAAACGAAATTGAAGCAGTTGACGGGGTTTATGAAGCACGTCTGGTAAATGAGGATGAAGCCTACGAAAGAATGGAAGGTATTTTGGGAAAGGAGGCCAAGGTACTTGAGTACTTTGACGACAACCCTTTTAATTCTTTCATCGAGGTAAAAATAGATTTGGACAAGATAAGTATTGTTTTGGAAAAACTGAAACTTATAAACGGGATAGAGCATATAAGAGATAATCAAGATGTCCTGACAAGGCTTCGCAATATATCCGAAATATTCAGCTTTTTAGGTTCTTTGATTATTACGGCGGCAGGCATAACTACTTTGGTTATAATATTCCATATCATAAAGTTAGGTATCCACAGTAATAAGGATCAAATAAACACCCTAAGGCTTCTTGGAGCCACAGAGGGTTTTATAGGGTTCCCCTTTATATTGGAAGGGCTGTTTATAACATTAGCAGGGGGTCTAATGGCCGTATCTTTGGCAGGCTTTATACTAAGACATATCTACGCACAAGTAGCGGGGCCTCTTCCTTTTATACCCTTACCGTCTTTAGCGGGGCTTTTAAAAAATTTAAGAATATTAATTATGATTGCCTCCGGGGCATTGGGTCTCATGGGCAGCCTATCAGGTCTATTTTCTACAAGAAGAGGCTAAAAATAAAACCATTTTCTAATGAAATTCATAAAAGGTGATATCAATGAA
>CAZQHS010000192.1:0-2283 GCA_964593485.1 uncultured Clostridiaceae bacterium | reverse complement strand
ATACAGGCATGTGTACATGCTTTTGTGGACGATAAAGAGGTTTATCAATATTTGCCTTGGGATCACAGAGGATGGCATGCGGGGGGCAAGGCCAATAATACCCATATAGGAATTGAAATATGTGAACCCGCCGGATTTCGTTACAGCGGACAAAACATGATAGGTTATGACGTTGTGAAACAGGAAGTCTATTTTAGAAAGGCATGGCAAAATGTTGTTGAATTATGTGTGATGTTGTGCCGTGCCTATAACCTGAGTGAAAAGGACATTATATGCCATAGTGAAGGTTATAAGCTGGGCATTGCTTCAAACCATGGAGATGTAATGCATTGGTTTCCCAAGCATGGGGAGGATATGGACAGCTTTAGGTCGGCGGTAGGGGATGCTTTAAATATAAAATCAAAATATTATAAAGTACAATTAGGAGCCTTTTCTAAAAAAGAAAATGCGGAGGCGTTGCTGGCAAAGCTGAAGGTAGCAGGATTTGGTGGGTTTATTAAGTATGAATAGGGAACGTGATGGCTGGATAGGGCATGTCTATCACTGCAACGTTTGAGTATATTGCCACATACTTTTGATTTGAAATATGGCGTTTGTACTTAACATTATCAAAGCAGGTAAGTTATAATTTATTTTTCAAATCTTCCTTGAAAAATCCCGGCAACTAAGCTACAATATAATTAACCAATAGGTTAAGATAGTATTAAATAAATTAACCATGGCTTGAGACAGGCGGGATGTAGGCGTGAATCTTAAATACGGGAGATCCTCAGTAGAAAAACACTTTAAAGATTTTGATTTATTAAAAAGAAAAATAGGGAATGATTTAACTAAAAATATAAAGAAACGTCTTGACCAATTAAGAGCATCAGCAAATTTTAGTATCTTCCTTAGCACAGGACTTGGAAAACCCCATCCGCTATATGAAAACCTAAAGGGGTGCTATGGGATCAGCATCTCTGGCAGTATCAGGCTACTTGTAAGGCCGGATGTAAAAAACTTAGATCCCGATTCATTAAAAAATTGTAATTTAGTCATTATTGAAGGGGTGATAGATTATCATGACCAAAAATATAAGTGGCTTATCCCGTGATCTCATTATTCACCCTGGTGAAACCCTGCGAGAAATCCTTGAGGATCGTGGCATGAGTCAGAAAGAATTGGCTTTACGCACCGATGTTACAGAGCCGCATGTTAGCAGTATAATTAATTGTCAAAAAGCAATTTCGGTTTCTTATGCTAAAAAACTAGAATATGCATTAAATATTGATGCCGGTTTCTGGATCAATTTACAGGGCAATTATGATAAAGAAATGGCGGATTTTGAAGAGTTTTATGGAATATCTGATCAAGAGATTGAGATACTTAAAAGGTTAAGTAATATTGTGAAAGAACTTAAGGCGATGGGCCATTTAGAACAAGATGCATACGGTCCGGCTCTTGTTATACAACTGAGGAAGTTTTTAAATGTCAGTAGTCTTAGACGAATACCTGATGTTTCTCAGACGGGGGCCTATCGCTTGGCCACGGCTGCCAGTGTGGATCCATATGTTCTATTTACATGGCTAAGGATGTGCGATTTGATAGCGGAAGGCCAACGGACAGAGGGGGTTTTGGATGTTGGGAGGTTAAAGGATAAAATTCCCTTGATAAAGAATTTGATGTTTGAGGATGTGGCGGATATTCAACCCAGGCTAACAAGTCATCTGGCTGATTGCGGTATTAGGTTTTCTATTGTCAAAAATTTTCGCGGTGCCCCGGTTCAAGGTGTCATAAAAAAGAATGATGATGGTACACTAAATTTGCTTATGACCACCAGAAGGAAATTTGCAGATATATTTTGGTTCACTTTTTTTCATGAAATCGGACATATTATCTATAATGATATTGAAAGTAAGTTGATAGATTATGATTTTGCAAAAGGTGAAGCAGAAGATAGAGCGGATAAATTTGCAGCTGATACTTTGATAGATGCCAAAGATTATGGTGAATTTGTGTTAAAGAAGGACTTTTCATTGCCCTCAATAAAGAAGTTTTGCACTCAGCAAAATATTCCACCCTATATTTTAATCGGCAGATTGCAAAAAGATAAACTAATTGGCTACAACAAATTTTCGATGGAGAAAACTAAATATGTATAAAAACTGTTGTATCAGCAGGTTTATGCAACTCCGTGGAACGCGTTTGGCAAATCCGAAAACCCCGCCCTAAAAAAGTTACTTATACACAGAAGCAGTTTCTGCATAGTATAGCAGGATAAGCTGTAAACAATATAATAAAGAC
>CAZQHS010000191.1:0-2328 GCA_964593485.1 uncultured Clostridiaceae bacterium | reverse complement strand
GCACCTTTTATTTTACATCTTTTCGAATGAATCCTTATCCACTCCGCACAACGGGCAAACCCAATCATCGGGAATATCTTCAAATGCAGTACCGGGAGCCACCCCCCCATCAGGATCGCCAACTTCAGGATCATAAACATAACCGCATACCGTGCATACCCACTTATCCATAGAAAAACCTCCTTTAATAAGATTTAAAATGATTATACTATACTTATTATAAAAATTTCTATGTTTTTCAAAAACTTGTTTAATATTTTATCATATTTTTATCATATTTTTATCATATAGTGTAACTGTTCATACATTGTATAATTGTCTACGGGATGGGATGGAACCCATACCCTACTTTATAAAGTCTTTAGTACTTTTCCCAACCGTGTTATACCCTCTACTATTTTATCTTCAGGCATATTGGAATAATTCAATCTAAAGTGATTTTCATTTCCCGGATTCGGATAAAAAGAACCACCGGGAACAAAGGCTACTTTTTCTTCCAAAGCTTTTTCCAGAACCTCAGCCGCATCAATGCCATTAGGCAGTGTTACCCAAGTAAATAGTCCCCCGTTTGGATAAGTATAGCTTACGTTTTCAGGGAATTCCTTTTTCATAGTATCTATCATTAAATCTCTTCTTTTTCTATATACTTTTATAATTTTTTCAATATGTTCATCTATGTCATTCATTTCAATATAAGTGGCAATTTCACGTTGAGACATGCTATTGGTTTGCAAATCCGCACCCTGTTTAACCAATACATATTTTTTTGTTATTTCAGGTGATGCTGCAACCCAACCAAGTCTTAATCCCGGTGCAAATATTTTAGAAAAAGTTCCTAAATAAATAACCATTCCTTTTTTATCAAAAAAACTGATGGGCGGATGTTTCTCACCATCAAACCTCAAATCACCGTATGGATTATCTTCTACAACCGGAATATTGTATTCCTCGGCCAATTCCACTATTCTTTTTCTTCTTTCTAAACTCATGGTTATACCTGTGGGGTTTTGAAAATCAGGTATAGTATAAATAAACTTTGCATTAGGGTTTTCCTTCAGTGCCTTTTCCAATTCGTCCATTTTCATGCCGTCTTCATCCATCTCAACTTCAACAAAGTTAGGTAAATAGGCTTTGAAAGCGTTTAAGGCTCCCAAATAGCTGGGACTTTCACAAATTATAGTGTCTCCCTCATCAACAAATACCCTTGCACAGAATTCAAGGCCTTGCTGGGAGCCACTTGTTATAAGGATATCCTCATAGCTTATATCAATACCGTCTCTCTTTAGCCTATCAGAAATAATCTTTCTGAGTGGAACATATCCCTCCGTGGGACTATATTGCAAAGCTGCTTTACCGTCAGTATCAAGAACTTTTAAGCAAACTTCCTTTAATGCTTCTATGGGAAAAAGTTCAGGTGCCGGTAGACCTCCCGCAAAAGAAATAATTTCAGGTTGTTCCGTTAATTTCAAAAGTTCACGTATAGCGGAACCTTTAATATTGTCCATTCTTTTTGCATACTTAATTGTCATTGTTAATTACCCCCTATTTTTATTACCCATCGTCTTCCCTCATGTATCATTTTAGCTTATTATAAGTCTTTTTACCATACCTTGATGCAGTGTGGACATAACTATGATAGTGAATACACCATTCCCGTTATTAGCAGTGTATATAGAAACTCTCCTATGACAAAGTTTATCGCCAATAGGAGAGCCTTTAGTTATTTATTTAATTCTTTAATTATACTAACCGATGAGCTTGTGCCAATCCTTGTCGCCCCTGCTTCAATCATTTCAATCATTTGTTTTAGATCTCTTATTCCCCCGGATGCCTTTACGCCGATGGAATCACCCACTGTCTTTTTCATTAGTTTAATATCTGAAATTATAGCACCTGATTTGGAAAAACCTGTTGAAGTTTTTACAAAATCCGCACCTGAAGCCACGGATATTTCGCAGGCTTTAATTTTTTGTTCATCTTCTAACAAACATGTTTCAATTATTACTTTAACCAGTGCTTTTCCTTTACAAGCTTCATAAACAGATTTTATATCCTTTTCAACATAGTCATAATTTCCTTCTTTTAGAGCACTGATATTAATCACCATATCAATTTCATGGGCACCGTTTTCTATTGCACGAGATGCCTCATATGCTTTTACTTCTTTGGTTGTTGCACCTAAAGGAAATCCTACAACTGTACAAACCTTGATGCCGGTACCTGCCAAGAATTTTTTAGCTGAACCAACATGAAAAGGATTAATACAAACAGTAGCAAAAGAATACTCTACCGCTTCTTCGCATAATTTTTTTATATCAGAAGTAAGAA
>CAZQHS010000190.1:0-2334 GCA_964593485.1 uncultured Clostridiaceae bacterium | reverse complement strand
TCTGAAATAGGAAAGCTAAAGGCGGTTTTGCTTCATAAGCCCGGCAAAGAATTGGAAAGACTTACCCCTGAATACTTAAGAGAATTGTTATTTGACGATATACCCTGGTTAAAAAAGATGAGGGAAGAGCATGATGAATTTGCCCAGGTGCTGAAAGACAGGGGTACAAAAGTATATTACACCGAGGATTTGTTGGCTGAGGTACTCACTGACGAAGATGTAAAAAAGGATTTTACCAAAAGATTACTAAGCCAATCCAGGATAGAAAATCCCTATCTAAATGAGATGCTGTACGACTACATTGTTTCAAAAGAACCAAGAGAAGTTGTGGAAATAGCGATAAGCGGTTTGAACAAAAGAGATGTTCCCCAAGGCAATAGGGAACCGAGCCTGACGGATTACATATATGCGGATTACCCTCTATACATCAACCCATTGCCCAATCTCTATTTTATGCGGGATCCCGCAGCGGTTATGGGCAGGGGCATCAGCATAAATTCAATGCACACGGCGGCAAGAGCCAGAGAGCCCATTCTAATCAGATATATATACGAATACAACCCCTTGTTCAAAAAAGAATCAACACCTCTTTGGTACGATTACAGTATTCCCTTCAGCATGGAAGGAGGAGATATGTTAATGCTTTCAAAAGAAGTGGTGGCAATAGGCTGCAGCGAAAGAACCTCGGCGGAAGGTATTGAAATTATAGCCAAAAATCTATTTGAAGGCATGGAAGAAATCAAAGAGGTGGTTGTGGTCAGAATCCCGGCCTTGAGAGCTTTTATGCATTTGGATACGGTGTTTACCATGATCGATTATGACAAGTTTACTATATATCCGGGAATACAAGACAAAGTTGAAGTATATAGGCTGATCAGGGGAAAGAATAATAGTATTGGGGTAAAACACGAAGAAGAATTAGTGGACACTTTAAGAAAGGTTCTAAAAATACCTACCATAAGGCTTATAGAAAGCGGCGGTGGGGATCCGGTAACGGCTGCAAGGGAACAATGGAATGACAGCACAAACACGTTGGCCATAGCCCCCGGGGTGGTTGTAACCTATAGCAGAAACGAGTATTCCAACGAGGTTTTGAGACAAAACGGAATAGAAGTGTTGGAAATAGAAGGCTCCGAGTTGGTAAGAGGCAGAGGCGGTCCAAGGTGCATGAGCATGCCGCTGGTTAGGGAAGAGATTTAAGATCCTTCGTGCCTCAGGATGACAATAACGGGAGGCCAGAGGCAGGATCCCAGAGGTCAGCATCAAACATATTTTAAGGAGGAAAAATTTATGGCAGTAAATTTAAAAGGAAGAAGCTTTTTAACATTAATGGACTTTACACCCGGGGAAATACGATACATGTTGGATTTGGCACATGATTTAAAATCAAAAAGACGAGCCGGCATATACAACTATCTATTAAAAGGCAAAAACATTGTTCTGTTATTTGAAAAAACATCCACAAGAACAAGATGTGCCTTTGAAATAGCGGCGTTGGAAGAGGGAGCCCATGTAACTTTCTTGGATTCGTCCAGCTCCCAAATGGGTAAAAAAGAATCCTTGGAAGACAGTGCCAAAGTATTAGGGAGATTTTTTGATGGTATCGAATATAGAGGGTTTGAACAATCCGTTGTGGAAGATTTGGCAAAGTATTCCGGCGTTCCGGTTTGGAATGGGCTTACGGATATAGATCATCCTACTCAAATATTGGCGGATATTATGACCATAGAAGAACATGTTGCAAAACCTTTAAATAAAGTTAAAGTGGTATTTGTGGGAGATACAAGAAATAATATGTCCTATGCCTGGATGTATGGCTGTGCAAAGATGGGGATGCATTTTGTGGCATTGGGACCCAAAGAGTTATGGCCTGACGAGGAAATACTAAACAAGGTAAACGCTGTTGCAAAGGAAACTGGAGCCAAAATCGAGGTGTCCGATGATGTTTATTTGGCAGTAAAAAATGCAGATGTAATCTATACAGACGTGTGGGCTTCCATGGGTGAAGAAGATAAAATACCAGAAAGGGTAAACCTTCTCTCTCCTTATCAGGTGACCATGGAGATGTTAGAAAAGACAGGGAATCCTGATGTAATATTCCAACATTGCCTGCCTGCATTCCATGACTTTGAAACGAAAATGGCCAAAGATATGATGGAAAAAGGTTACGACATGAGGGAAGTAACCGACGAAGTATTCAGAAGCAGACACAGCGTTGTATTTGACGAGGCAGAAAACAGGATGCATACAATAAAAGCGATAATTGTGGCTACATTATAGATATCTGCCTCTGGCTTCTGGCATTACCGGGATACCAAAGGTCCCCAATCGTAG
>CAZQHS010000189.1:0-2345 GCA_964593485.1 uncultured Clostridiaceae bacterium | reverse complement strand
TTTCTAGGTTTTAGAGGTATCGGGCAGGCAGAGTCGTTTGCCCCAACTTTCCGCTTTCCACTTTCCGCTTTCCACTTTCTACTTTCCACTTTTTCCGTTTACTTTCTGCTTTTCAGTGTTTCATCTTCAATCGCTGTTATATACTTAGTTGATTCGGGGCTTAACATATTAATAAGCTTTTTTCTGAAATCTTGCCTTATGCCTTCTTTTGTAGAACCTTTGCCTTTTGCGAATTCTCTCCAAGACAGTTTCTTTCTATTATAATAGACATCTAAATCACATAGCCTTACCCCATCATTATTATGTTCAAGACCTATCATGATACTTTTTATATATTTAGGTTTAAAAAACGTAAAGAATTTTAAGCTGTAAACACCTATAGGCATTAAAACAAAAGGGTAATCTTTAGTCCACGATTCACCAAGAACTATTCCTAATTCCAAATGCTCAATAATATGCATAAGCCTTCTATAATGGAATGGATATGCGTTATATATATCGTATATTCTTATCTCCATTTCATACCAGTTTTTATTTGCAAGCCCCTCATTAAGATATCGTAGGGCATTCATTTTAAGATTACGGTAAAGACTTTTTGTGTTGTAATCGATTTGCAAGCATTTTTCATGAAAGTCCTCCAGCCCAAGATTCATATTCAAAGGCTTACCGGTAAATCCTATAAGGCTGCAATTTAGATCCAAATTATAAGCAGTTTCTATCATATCACTTACCTTGCCATTGTAGTCTTTTAGTATGGAATAGATAATCCTGTCAATATCGCCGAAGGTTCGGAATATAATAAAACGCGGTGCAATTTTAACGTTTCTAATAAGTTTATATGTTTTTTCATTTATTATCTTGCATAAAATAGAGTCCAAATCCGAAGAAATTAAATAAACGCAAGACTTACTACTTATAATAGAAGGTTTATTTATGTCATCTGTAAGATAAAGAACTGTATAATCCTCATTGGATTGGGCTGAAACAGTATGTACATTTGATTTAAACGCATTGAAACTTTGCTGCAAGTATTTATCCATTTCTTTTAAATCATTAGTTTCAATAATTAGGTATTTTGTGCTTTTTCTCACTAATGAAATCATAATTATCCCCCTTTATATTAAACATATCGGTAACCTGTCTCTGGCTTCTTGCCTTTTGACCCTGGACATCCGCTTTCCACCTTCCACTTTCCACTTTCCACTTTCAGCTTTCAGCTTTCAGCTTTCAGCTTTCAGCTTTCAGCTTTCCGCTTTCAGCTTTTTCCGTAACTGTTCACACTGTCTTGGTGTCATTCTGAACGCTTTTAGCATAAGGGCAGGCAGAGTCGTCTATTCTTACTTTTCGCTTTCCACTTTCCACTTTCCACTTTCCACTTTCCACTTTCCGCTTTCAGCTTTCCATCTTTAAAGCCCTATCTTTCGCTTTAACAGCCTGGAATCATCAACAAGAAAGGGATAAGGTAAGTAAAAAATCTTTTTTGTATCCTTCGTTACAATATTAATACTGTTTATACCGTTAAGATAAATTCTGTTTTTTACAATATCACTTTTTAAAGTAATATCATGGCCAAAGAAATTGTAAGTTGATGGTTTATTAATTATCTCATAAGGGAAATGACTTAAAGAAGCTTTCGTATCGAAAATATCTATAACCTTTATTTTTTCAATTATTATGCTTCTACTGCAATATCTTTTTATTATTTCAGTATCATCATGATTCCCTATGCATATATATATATATTGGGCATTCGATGATTCAAGGATTGAAATAATATTTTTAACATGGTATTCATATTTTGAAATGGAATTTTTATAGATTTCCAATTTAACATCATCCACTAAATCGCCTGTATGAATTATAATTTGCGGAGCAACCTTTTTAATTACTTTTTTTAAAGCAGCAAAAAAACATATAGGTGTATCGGAAACATGAAGTAATTTTTCCTCGCAGTTATTTTTTAATATATTTGGAATGTAAACGTTACCTAATAAATTATAGTACATCATTAAAAATTTATTCATTTGATTTCTCCAAAACAATCAATCCATTTGTTAATATTATATACGATTAGACAAATATGTTACAATACAAACTGATAAAGCCGGTATTAACATTATCATATTGAACACTAAGAATAAAAGAATGCATTTACGAGTAAAATATTCAGCAAGAGAAATAATAATTATTTAATTATATAATATGTAGAATGCATGGAAATTCAAAAACTACAAAAACTATCTTTACATAATGCTGTAATTATGCTATTATCTTAAATACACTCTTGAAAAACCTATGAAAAACATTATTTTAAAAAAGATTAAAAATGATGTTGACAAGACAAA
>CAZQHS010000188.1:708-2361 GCA_964593485.1 uncultured Clostridiaceae bacterium | reverse complement strand
TGATTTGTAATGAAACCATCCAATTTCGACAAGGTATTTTTTATTAATTTCATATACGAGGGACTATACTTTATTTCGATTAGTTGTTCCCAAAAACCTTTCTTTAATATGCTCCATTCTTCTTTAATTTCCATACTCGAGCCTCCTAAATATAATCATTTTAGACAATCAAAAACTGATAGCCTATACTATTATTAATTAGAGGCATACATTTTAATCTGTTATCCGAGTAGTTTTTATGGAGACATCAATTCTAACCGGCACTGACAGATTTACTCGGATAACAAAACTACTTAGATAATGGGATGGGGACGGATTTTGGCTATACTTTAAAAGATTAGAAAGAGGTCATTTTCGCTGGCCGGTAAAAGGAGAAACCGATACTATAATTCTTGAATCGAAAGAACTATCTTTTTTAATTGAAGGGGCAAAATTAGAAAAAAAACTAAAAAGAGAAGAGGTATTAGAACGACAAATTTCTTAAAATAAATGTCATTAAAAAATGCCTCAAGGCTTGATTTTATGCGGGTTACGTGGTACAATATAAATATGAAAACGCAAGAAATAACGATAGAAAAACTACTGAAAATAATTGAAGAAAAGGATAAAAAGATTGCTGAATTGGAACAGCAAGTACAGTGGCTTATGTCACAATTTAAACTTGCGAAACATAAGCAATTTGGAACATCTAGTGAACAAACAGAAAACATTCAGCTTTCCGTCTTTAATGAAGCTGAGTCAAATTCTGATTTAACCACACCAGAACCAAACCTTACAGAGGTCAAGGCACATTACCGTAAAAGAACTCGCCTTACAACAGATAAACTGCCTGAAGATATTCCGGTAGAAATAGTAGAGCATGAACTACCGGCAGAGGAGTGTACATGTCCGGATTGTGGCGGTAATCTACATATAATGGGCAAAGAAACCCGTGAAGAACTAAAAATCATACCTGCAAAAGCGGTAATAACAAGGCATATACGTCATGTATACTCTTGCAGAGACTGTGAGATGCATTCAGATCATGTACCCATTTTAAAAGCAGACATGCCTGCACCTGTGATAAAAGGGGGGTTTGCCTCACCAGAGACAATAGCACATATTGCTACGCAGAAGTTCGTGATGGCATCGCCACTATACAGACAAGAACAAGAATGGAAACAAAACGGTATCCTTCTTTCAAGGCAAACCATGTCTAACTGGCTTTTAAAGGCTTCTGAAAATTGGTTAGAGCCAATATACGAGGCAATGAAACATAGTTTGCGTGAACATGAAGTACTCCACTGCGACGAAACAGTCCTGCAAGTTTTGAAAGAGCCGGGCAAAATAGCCCAATCGAAAAGCTACATGTGGCTATATAGGACCAGTGGTGAAGCGAAAAATCAAATTATATTGTATGACTACCAACCCGATAGAAGACATATACGCCCTAAAGATTTTTTAAAGGGCTATTCGGGATATATTCATACCGATGGATATGATGCTTACCATAAATTACCGGAGAATATTATTGTCGTAGGTTGCTGGGCACATCTGCGGCGAAAATTTTATGATGCAATGAAAATCCTACCTAAAGATAAACAAGCTGATTCCAATGCTGCTAAAGGTGTTGGTTATTGTGATAGGTTATTTCACTACGAAAAGCAATTTGCT
>CAZQHS010000188.1:0-698 GCA_964593485.1 uncultured Clostridiaceae bacterium | reverse complement strand
CCCTTACACCAAAAGAAAGGCAGGAAGATAGGGAACGTTTATCTATGCCGTTAATTAACGAATTTTATAATTGGATTGAATGCTTGAGTGCCCTACCTACCACTCTCCTTGGTAAAGCGGTACATTATGCAAAATCCCAGCATAAATATCTTATGGGATATCTCCGAGACGGACGGCTTGAAATCAGTAATAACCGTGCGGAACGAAGTATAAAACCCTTTGTCATAGGTCGCAAAAATTGGATTTTTAATAATACACCTAATGGGGCAAGGGCCAGTGCTATTTATTACAGCCTGGTTATAACCGCAAAAGAAAACGGTTTGAATCCCTTTGAATATTTAACTTGGATTTTTACAAATGCTCCTAACCTTGGAAAACCCGGATATGCAACCAATATTAAAGATTTTCTACCTGGCAGTGGGGCTATACCAAAGAATGTGTTTTCCCCCGTGGCACCGAATGAAGAATCTAAAAATTTAGCTTGGGAGGAAAATTAGCATTGTCTCGAATATTGAAAATATGATGGGTAAGATTCCAAGTTTTATATTCGACTCAATTTACAAAGAGAAATTAATGTAAGTGAGTGCCGGTTTGTTTGACGCTTACTTAAAAATAAAAGAAAATTACTTATTTAATATATATCAATGTACAAAGGAAGGTGGATTTTATGACTGTTTATCCGGGGAAAAAAGGGAACC
>CAZQHS010000187.1:0-2369 GCA_964593485.1 uncultured Clostridiaceae bacterium | reverse complement strand
AAGCCGTTTTTGTTTGGGTTATGTCCTTTGGTTATTACTTAAAAAGACATAATGAATCTTTTAATAATCTATTTGAGGAGGATCAAAATGGACTTAAAAACATTGGGCGGTGTTTTATCGGATTTTGTTCCCGGCATTGTAATACTTGACGGCAATGAAATCATAGCATGGGCAAACGATTATGTAAAAGAAATACTTTCAGAGCAGGAAATCATAAAGAAAAAATTTAGCGATATCTTTAAAGTAAACGTTATGGATGTTTTAAAATCAACGAGCATCAACATGACATACTCGGGGCACTGTTACAGTGTTAAAGGACGTAGGGTATATGAAAAAAGCCTGCCCATGGATATAATTTTTATAGAATCAATGCAAAGTTTTAAAAACAAGGATGTAAAAATCCATTGCCTGCAAAACATAATCAATTCCATAGATGACGGAATAATGATGAGCGATTATGAAGGCAAAGTGGTTATATTCAATAAAGCCATGGAAAAAATCGAGGGCGTGAAAGCAAAAGATATGTTGAACAAATATATTTGGGATGCTTATAAATACGGCCTTGAGAACAAATCTGAGCATAGAAAGGTTTTTCATTCAAGAAAACCCATAATAAAGGCTTATAAAGCACATGTATATAATAATAGCATACCAAAATATGAGTCTTATAATACTTATCCGATTATAAAGGAAGGGGAAGGCGTAGGAGTTTTCTCTATAAGTAAAAATGAAACGGAACTTAAATCTTTATTATCTGAAACCGTCGAATTAAAGAGAAGATTTATACAAAAAGGTCTATATAAAATCAGCGAGAATTCCTTAACCAATGGTACTTCATTTACCTTTTCCGATGTTGTAGGCTGCAGTGAGATTACTTCGAATTTGATAAAAGAGGCTCAGACAATTGCCCTACTTGAAAACAATGTTCTGATAGTCGGGGACACCGGCACGGGGAAAGAGGTATTTGCCCAAAGCATACACAACTTCGGAAGTAAAAGTAATGAACAATTTATAGGAATAAACTGTGCTGCAATCCCGGAGAACCTTTTAGAAAGTATACTTTTTGGTGCGGTAAAAGGAGCCTATACAGGAGCAGTTGATCGCACGGGGCTATTTCAGGAGGCGGGGGAAGGTACTTTATTTTTAGATGAATTGAATTCCATGCCCGTTTCAATGCAAACAAAACTATTAAGAGTACTTCAGGAAAGAAAAGTCCGCAAGGTTGGTGATGTACACAATATACCCATTAATTGCAGAGTTATCTGTGCCATAAATGAGGATCCTCTACAGCTTATAAAAGCCGGTAGACTCAGACAAGATTTATTTTACCGTATAGCCGGGCTGATTTTATATATACCCCCTTTGCGTGACAGAAGAGAGGATATATCCGAGCTATATAAATTTTTCATAACCAAGTATAATAGGCTTATGAACAGAAATATTACGGATCTTTCCGAGGAACTAAAAAAGGTTATTCTATTATATGATTGGCCGGGAAATGTAAGGGAGTTGGAGCATACCATAGAAAATCTCATGGTAAGGGCAAAAGAAAACCAAACGGAGTTGACTTTGAGTGATTTGCCAACTTATCTAAGAAGACTGATTTTAAGCTCAAATGCTATAGAGAGGAAAAAGCCAAGGACGGAATCATTAACGAAAACTTTGAGAGATATAGAGAAAGAATTAATAATAGAGAGCTTGAAGAACAATAACTGGAATATCAGCAAGGCATCAAAAAGTTTAGGCATTATTAGACAAAGCCTGATTTACAGGATGAAGAAATTGGAAATAGATAAAACAGACCATATTGTATAAAATTTATACAATATATAAAAATATTACTACACCTAATAATATATGGAGTAAAAAGATACAAGAGTTGGTAAACTTATGTAAATGTTAGTTTTTTCGGATCACATCTTATGTATATCTTTTAAAAATTCTAAAAGTCTTATCCGAACATAGGTAGCTATACAGTTTTTTATTTTTCAAAAAATTAAAGAAAATAAAATCGCAATTAATTTCGGGAAAAGTGAAAACCCTATAGTTTTGGCATATTATTTGCATGATAATATATATGTCAGCTTTAAATATAAGTTTAAACTCCAATAAGGTGTTAAAAATAGCCCACAGAGGCTATGTAATAGATACGGGAAATATCATAATATAAGTTACTGCGGAAAACCTCAGAAAAAACGATGTTGTAAAAAAGGCATACCTGAGGGGGGGTAACACGGGGATGATTCTATTGCTAATTTCAGTAGCCTTGTAAACGGCTAAACATTTAGAGATTGGAGGAATTGCAGATGATCTTAAACCATGATATTTCAAAGGCTATGACGATCAAATTAGACAATGAATTGCCTGAA
>CAZQHS010000186.1:0-2370 GCA_964593485.1 uncultured Clostridiaceae bacterium | reverse complement strand
GCAAAGAAATCATGGATATACTGAAAAAATTAAATGATACCGGAAGCACAATAATACTGATAACCCATGATAATAGCATTGCAATGCAAACCCATAGGGTCATAAGGATAAACGACGGCGAAATAGCTGTAGCAGAAGGGGAGGCGGTATAATGGGATTTGTACAGGCTTTTAAAATGGCTGTCAAAGGTATAAAAGCCAACAAAGGAAGATCATTTCTTACCATGTTGGGGGTCATTATAGGAGTCGCCTCCGTAATATCTGCCGTTGCCTTTGCCAAAGGCAGTACAAAAAACATAACGGATTCCATAATAAATTAAACAAAACACATTAATTTAGTTCAATATGATACAAATAAATATTACGGGAAGAAACAGTAACAGGAATATGTCTTATGAAGATTTAGAAGAATTTGCAGAGAAAAACTCGGATATTATTTCCGCCGTGGCTCCCCAATCAACCACCAGTGCCCGGGTAAAATACGGCACAAAAAACATGGATACAAATATAATTGCAACTACACCCGAATATGAAAGCATCAGGAGCGTCCATGTCACTACAGGCAGATTTTTATTGGACTTTGATGTGGATTATAGGCAAAACATTGCATTAATAGGCACAGCATTAGTCAATGAACTTTTTAAAGGGCAGGATCCCATAGGTGAAAAAATCAAGATAAAAGGACAAATATTTAAAGTAGTAGGTGTATTGGAGGAAAGAGCAGGCGGAGCAGTCCGTACAGATGATGACCAAATAATAATACCCATTACTTCATCAAGATTGGTCATCGGAAATTCAGCTATCAGGAACTTTTCAGCTGAAGCTACCAATGCGGAAAAGGTAAAAACAGCCGTAGACAGCTTGAATGCCTTTCTCTTCAACATCTATAAAAATGAAAATGTATATAACGTGTTTGACCAATCCCAGATGCTTGATACTTTGAACCAAGTTACGGATTCCATGATGATGGTGCTGGGGGGGATTGCGGCCATATCTCTTATCGTAGGCGGAATAGGCATAATGAACATAATGCTTGTATCCGTTACAGAAAGAACAAAAGAAATAGGCATAAGAAAAGCCATCGGGGCAAAGAGAAAAAATATTCTCACTCAGTTCATGATAGAGGCCACAGTAATTACAGGAATAGGAGGCATATTAGGGATACTTTTCGGGTTTTCCATAGTGAAATTCATCATAGGAGGCCTAAACATCGTACCCCCGGTCTATTCGCTGCCTTGGGCTTTAATTGCTTTTGGGATATCCTTGTTGGTAGGCGTGGTCTTCGGACTGTTCCCCGCCTATAAAGCAGCCCGTCTTAATCCCATTGAAGCCCTTAGATCTGAATGATATAAAACCAAACCATTACTTGCTTAGGAGTGATACCATGAGATATAAAACTTTGATGCTAATGTTTATTTTTATCTTTCTAATGGGATTTACAATAAACGCCGAAGAAAAATTGCACTATGATTTTGAAGAGGCCTTGGACACTGCCATAAAGAATTCTTTGGACTTAAAAGCAAAGGACAAAGCCATTAGTAAAGCATATGATACGTTCGAAAAATTGGATAAGGCATCACCTTTGGAAATTAAGTTTAAGAGCTCCAATTTTAAAAAATTCATAACAGGCCAGGTAGAACCTTTAATAAAAGCTGAGGAGGCTTACCGAAAATACCGACAGGCTATCTTGGAAAGAGATAATTTTAAAATAAACATTGCGCTTAACCTCAGGTCTGCCGTAATAGCAGTGGAAAACGCTGAAATAACTTTAAAAGATTCAGATGTCAATAAAAAGACCTGGGAAGATGAGATCAAACTGTTAACCCTTAGAATGGACAAAAACTTTATCTCTGAAAAAGAATACTTAAGCAAAAAAGCAGAATTAGAGAAGAAAATAAAAGAAGCAGGCAAATATGAGATAGCTTTAGATGATGCTTATTACAACCTAAATTTAATTTTAGTTCGTGAGAATAAAAACGATATAGTGATAAATATAGATACAGACAAAATCTCCTTAGATGACCTTGCTTTAGTACAGATCAAAAAAGAAATGATAAATAAAGATCAGACTGTAACCCAGAAAAAGGACAATAAATACATACAAAAATTATATTATGATTTGGTTGACGAAGAAATTTCAAACTATAAAATTGACCGACTTGCCGAAACGGTGAGAGAGCATATGCTGGATACTTACGAGGAAGCAAAAATAAACTACGAAACATCAGATATGGAATACGAAAAAGCCTTGGCTAATTTCGACAAGAATTTTGAAGAGATGATCCAAAACATCAAAGACACCGTAGACCGGATTGAAGATATGGAAAAAGAATTATCGGAAGGACAGCAAAATGCAGAATTTTATAAAAGA
>CAZQHS010000185.1:0-2407 GCA_964593485.1 uncultured Clostridiaceae bacterium | reverse complement strand
TCATTGTTTTCCTTACTTAGATTATATGTTATTTCTTTAGATAAATCCACACCAAATTTCGATTATAAACTTTTAATGTTTTGTAGTTTTCTGGGTGACCAAAGTTATCCACCCGACGATCAAGGCGTCTGTTAAATTTCTTGATTTCCATGGGATTCAATGGGTACATCAGGCCGTGTCACAACCCCAAGCTTTGGCTGACCTGTTTGAAATCTGTTGATTAACCATTTAGAAGTTTTCTTGTCCAAATGGTTTATTCTTCGCTCTTCTATAAACCATTTTGGAAAACCTATGCAATTATATATAGTAAGTGTTGTATATTTATAAATGGTTTGTTCTCCGATTATTTATAAACTATTTATCTCTTGTGCACCTAATTATGTATAGCTGACCAACGTGGCGCCGCAAAAGGTAGGCGGAAAGAGAAGCTCTGCATCGCGGAGCATCCTCTCAGAATCATTAAATAGCACCGTTAAATGGCACCATGATGCACATTATGTACTTTGTAAGGGGATAAAAAAGACCACAGCGGAGCTGGGGCTTAGTTTCCTTGCCTATAATTTGAGAAGAGCAATCAATATGATCGGTACCAAGGCAATCTTAGAGGGAATCCAGGCCTAAAAGGCCTTCTTTTTTTGTTTTAAGCTCACTTAAAAAAGTAATAACGCTGAATTTTCAACGTTTCAGCTTTCACTTTTGTCCTTTTCGGACACTTTGTGTGAAGGTCGCGAGATTCGAACCCCGGTCCGATTTTTAGGGTGTGTCAAACTCTCATCATTTGCTTCATGCACCCCATCAAAATTGAAATTTCAACACTTTTGAAATATATAAAAATCTCAGAATAAAGTCTAATTAAAAATAGGTGATACGCCAAAGTCCATAACCCTCCTAATAATTTATACGTTTTGCCGATGTTATGGACGACTTCCGAACACCCACCATATTTCAATGCTTTGGAGGTTTCCGATATCACTCTATTTTGGGCGTTTGTTATAATATCTGTGCTAAATCTTACCTTTATCTGAACTGAGTATTGATACATCCAAAGCCGCTGCATCTTTCGCATAGAACTACCCTCTGGGTTTATGATAAAATTGCAGTAAACTCTATGTGACGATATCCACGCACTCCACACATTCTTTTCCACAATTATCGGCGCAAGTTGTCTGCCACAAAGCATAAAATTCTCTTGGCGGAAAGTCATGCACATCGATAGGGACGGCATGTAGCAATTGCAATCGGCATTTTATATTCTTTATGTAAATTAATGATCGGTACCAGATAACCAAATCATTTTCCGATACCTACCCCAGCTTTAACAATAATATGTTCTCCATCACGTAGGACATCCACGATATCAAGAGCCATATCTTGTTGTCCTACTCTCTCTTCATATCCAAATTTTAAAGTATCATTAAAAAAGAATTGCCATGTAGCTTCTCCAACCCGCTCCATTCTACGTTTTTCGGAAATGATTAATTTATTTGGGTGTTTTTCGATATGTTTACCCGCTATTTTTGAAGCATTTGATTTCAGGATTACCCTATCCATATTTCCCCCTAGCACAGTATGTTAAAACTCCCTATAATCTTACAATATTATACCATAATTGCTCAGCTGTTTGGATAGATAGAGTCCGTGATAGTTAGTATTAATGGTTGTGTTTAATCTTACAAAATGGAAGCCGTCATTGAGCGGTGGCTTTGACTATTTATTTCATTTTGACTGACACCAAAAAGGGCGCCATTGAAAATTCAACGGGTTAACGTCTCATCTAATAAGGGCGCTACTTTTTTGCCGTTGGCATTATCTCCTCAAAGGGCAGCGCTTTTATTAAAGTGTTGTTCTAATATATTTTTTCTCTTTCGAAGGTTGTCGCTATCTTTTTTCATAAAATAGGGCTAAAAATGGTCAAAACGAGAGTTCGACTCACCCAACATGCTTGAAAAGCCCATATGCATCCACGAAGACGCTTTTTCAAAAATCGGCTTTTTCGAGGCAAAAAAAGCCTCAAAAACGTTGGAAATCCTACGCTTTTAGCGTAGGACATCCATTTCACGTAGGCTTTGTGGTGAAGGTGGCGAGAATCGAACTCGCGTCCGAAAGCATTTCCACAAAATTTTCTCCGAGCGCAGCCTTTGTTTTATTGTTTCGCTTCCCACGACGCCCAAAAGCAGGCTTCGTTATCCACTATCCTGTTGTTCCTCTATGCTACCAGGATATCACATAGAGTTTTCCTGTATGTTTGACGCCATATCTATCGGTCTACAGGTAAACCGGAGATGACGCGCGGTGGCTAAGCAGCCAGTGCGAAGTTTGTTCTATTTTTAGCGTTTATATTTAACGTGCCATTTTTAACGTAGACCCGGCAAACTACGGCTCGCTTATTCTGATTCCACACCCCCGT
>CAZQHS010000184.1:0-2432 GCA_964593485.1 uncultured Clostridiaceae bacterium | reverse complement strand
GCAAATATTGATAAACCTCTTTATCGTCCACAAAAGCATGTACACATGCCTGTATGTTTATTTCTCCGGCCTTAAAAGATTTATTCCATCTGTTAAACCAATCCGCCGCCATAACCTCCGGTGCCACTGTGGAATGGATCATAATACCCGCCGGCTTTATCTTTGCATTTGCCTTGTAGCAATCATTCTTAGTCATATACTTTACCGTCAACTTCATTTAATCACCCCCACCCAAAGTTTTATTTTTTGTTTCTAATACATGCTATGCAAAAAATAGTTTCTGGATATAGTTAACTTTTGGGAGGAGGGTTTTCCGGGAGATTTTTCTTCCCGGATTCTTTTAAAAGTTACCGTGGTATTGATTTAAGTCTCTGCATTTCTACTTTTTGAATTCTTTATAAAAATTAACCTTGATTCTTATAAATGGCACAATTTTTCTAATAGCTCCTTTTGCACAATAGAAAAAAGACCCCGTGAGAGGGCACTAAATGTTTGCTTTCTTACGGGGCGGGTTGTGTTCGCAGATTGCCGTAAGACAATAGGTTGACGTAGTTATGTTAGATAAAACGAAACCCATTCAATATTTTTAATTTAACCAAGAATTGTAAAGTCATCCCTTATAATTTGAATTATTTCTCTCTGCATCAAATTCAAACAATGTGAGAACACTTCTGCATATCTCATCCAATAATGTTGCCCTTGCCCCGATACATGCGGTAACATAACAACACGCGCGGTAGCACACTCATCATTAAATAAATTTATGTGTGCACCTTGTATAGCCTTCAATGGAACTGGACCATTACTCATGATTTCCGAAATAAAAGACAATTTAGCCTCAAAGTTAGAAAGAAATATTTTCGTAGCGGGCAACCCAAAAGTAACAATATAACAATAGTCTTTAAAATTAATTCTCTCTCTAATAGCTTTTTTACCGTCATTTTTTTTATCACCATGACATGTTGATCCCTTAACATGCATCCAAAAGAAATTGTTTACATTAAAATATTGCCGATAATCACTTTCTTTGCCCAATAAAGTCCTACCAAAAAACTGAGAAAAGCTATTTTTGCTAATATCAAATAGCTCATCATATCTCAGATTAGCAGCTTGCTCGTTAGGTGCTTCAGTTAGATGTTCTATAAATACACAGGGAACTTCTGTTATTCCTTCTTCCTTGGCAGCCACTACCT
The DNA here is from genome assembly GCA_964593485.1 of uncultured Clostridiaceae bacterium. Taxonomy (GTDB): domain Bacteria; phylum Bacillota; class Clostridia; order Lutisporales; family Lutisporaceae; genus JAAYKT01. Next base: position 1,239 of record CAZQHS010000184.1, on the reverse strand, counting down.
GACCATACCCAGCTATAATATTAAAATCCTTATCTGCTAGAATAGGGTTTAAAAAGCCAAATTCTCGTAAAGAAGTCCTAAACTGAAGGATTTCTCTTTGCTGTGAGTCCGAGCATTTCTAACATAGGGCACTAGTTTATCTATCTTTACTTTTTCAAATCTTTCTGTTGTTATTATCTATTACCTTCCTTTCCTCAGTGACTTTGTAATTCCATCCTGCAGCTAACAAACATTTTTGATTCCGCTATTATAAAAATATATTAAAACATATTGACACTCTGCCGGGTTGGTGGTACAATAGTCTTGTCAACCGGTTTGGTAGTACGAGTATAAAGGAGGAATAAAAATGCCGCGTAAAAATTACATGACAATTAATGCCCACGAGACGGTTCAACAAATGTTTGACGAATTTGTATCCCGTAGAAAAGTTCAAAAAACTGTTGCCTTAAATGACATGCTCGAAATGTATATGCTTGCAAAAGATGAAGATCTATACATGGAGCTAAAGAGAAAGTATCTTAACATTGAATCTGTCAAACAAATGCTATCTGATAGAGATAGCGATTCATCCATTGATTCAGAAGAACTATTTATATTTATGAAAATTAGTTATTCATATGATAATAACGGTAATGAATACGATGGACATGAGACCATTCAAGCTTACATCTTTGATGAAGCAACTCGTGGATATACCTGGTTCTCCACTCAAGCCCTTTATTATGGAATGTCCCAAAAACGCGTAAATGATTATAATCAAGCCATAAATTCAGGAAAAAAGGTGACTTTATTATTCGCTATAGGCGAAAAAGCAGGTGGTGAAAATGACATAGCTTATAAAGCTGATGTAATGGAAATTATTTCGTATAAACAACCCAATACATTACCCTCCAACGATTATCCTTCCTTGTGGCATGGTGAAAATGCTCGGATATGGATAAAAATAAAAGATATTCAAAAAGAAAATACTTTAACCGCTAATCTTTTCGAGGTAACTTCAACGGGTGCTAATCTCCAGCAAATAATTAATAATAGCCAATATCACTTTGGTTATGTGAACTTAAAATAATCGAGTAGAGGCTAACCGTTGTGTTTTACAATAATAAAATACAAATAAAAGAAGAAAATAAGTGCAACATCCCAATTTCCAATAATGTAATTAACTGGTCTTCATTAATGAATTCTGAAGTCTATAGCTTGGGCCATTAAATACAAGTAAATGACTATGATGTACCATCC
>CAZQHS010000183.1:0-2444 GCA_964593485.1 uncultured Clostridiaceae bacterium | reverse complement strand
ATTGAAGGGAGCGGAACGGTTTTCTCTGCCGGTATTTCCGTAGCTGATGCAAATAATATAACAGGACTTTCCATACCCGAGACTTACGGTAATACAATAGGAGGCGTAATAACAAGGATATCTGAAGATACTAATAGAAATATCTATGAAGGGATTGACTTCAGAGTAGGCAATGCCAGATTAAAAGTTATATCAATGAAAGATGAATTAATAGAAAAAGTATTAATAGATAACTTGGATGAATGATGGAGGTGTTTTGTTGCCGGTTCGTTATGAATTGATAAAAGAATGCAAACATACCAATGCCCGTTTGGGGAAGCTATATACACCTCACGGTGTAATAGATACGCCAACCTTTATGCCCGTCGGCACTCAAGGAACGGTCAAGGCTATGAGCCCCCATGAGTTAAAGGACATAGGTGCCCAAATAATACTGAGCAATACTTACCATTTATATATAAGACCCGGACATAAACTTATCGAAGAAGCCGGCGGTCTCCATGGTTTTATGAATTGGGATAGACCCATACTCACTGATAGCGGAGGATTTCAGGTTTTTAGTTTGAATGAATTAAGAAAAATATCAGAGGAAGGCGTAGAGTTCAGATCACATTTAGACGGTACTAAACACTTTTTTACTCCTGAGTATGTTATGGAAATACAAGAATCCTTGGGGGCAGATATAATAATGGCCTTTGACGAGTGTGTTTCATACCCTAATGAAAAAGAGTATGTCCATAAGTCCATGGAAAGAACCGTCAGATGGTTAAAAAGATGTAAAGATGCTCACAAGAACGTTGAAAAACAAGCATTATTTGGTATAGTGCAAGGTGGGATGTTTAAAGATTTAAGGATTGAATCTGCGAAAAAAACCGTAGATTGCGACTTGCTCGGTTACGCCATAGGGGGATTAAGTGTCGGTGAACCCAAAAGCATAATGAACGATATGATTGAGTGCACAACACCCTATTTACCCAAAGACAAACCTAAGTATTTAATGGGTGTAGGCAGTCCTGATTCGCTAATAGATGGCTCCTTGCGAGGTATAGATATGTTTGACTGTGTATTGCCGACAAGAATAGCAAGGAATGGTACGGTTATGACATCCAAAGGTAAATTGGTTATAAGAAACGCAAATTACTCGGAAGATTTTAGACCTATGGACGATGAATGTGATTGTTATGCATGCAAAAATTTTTCCAGAGCCTATATAAGGCATCTGATTAAAGCCGGAGAAATTTTAGGTGCACGTCTTACCACCATTCATAATTTAAGATTTCTCCAAAATGTTATGAAAAATATAAGGAAAGCTATTGCAGAGGACAATTTGAAAAGTTTTCGGGATGATTTTTTTGAAAAGTATGGATATGATAAATAATATAATATAGAATTAGTAAAGAAGGAATTTTGTTATCCATATTGAATATTAATTTTAAAGGAGTGATAGTATGCCACAGTGGGCACCGACAGTATTGATGTATGCAGCTATTTTAGGAATTTTCTACCTTCTTTTAATCAGACCTCAAAGAAAAAAGGAGAAAGAAACACAGGAAATGAGAAAAGGTTTAAAAGAAGGCGATGAAGTATTAACAATCGGTGGTATTTATGGTAAGGTTTTAAACATTAAAGACGATATTATAACCTTGGAAATAGGTGCCGATAAAGTTAAGTTAAAAATAGCGCAATGGGCGGTAGGAAGAAAAATAGGTTCCTAACAAAAAAAGTAACTTGATAGATTCAAGTTACTTTTTTAATCTGTTACTGCTTACACTCCGTATAACTTTAAAACTTTCTATGAAAGAGCATTAGCCTTGTAATTCAAAAATCATAGCAAATACGTTTATCTGCTCTCAAAAGATAAATCATAGAGTGAAGAATAACTGATGTACACCTCTTATGTAGGTAACTTGGAATAATTGCCCGGCATTTTGAATAAAGTATACTAAAAATGGGAGGTGTAATTATTGAATAGAATTGAGAGAGGGTTAAAAAAACAATTGGAAAAAAATAAGAGCGATAAACTATTTCTGATTATTAAATCTGTGGTACTTGCTTTAATAATTTCTTTGATATGTATAATAATATATGCTATTGTATTATCAATAACACCCGTATCCGATGATACAATGTCATTAATAACACAAGTGATTTCAATGATTAGCATATTAGCTGCGGGTATTTATTGCGGCAAAAATGTTGGGGCAAAAGGCTGGCTGTATGGATTAAGTGTCGGCATAATCTACATAATAATACTGATACCCATAAGTATGCTGTTGGGTGAAGCATTGACTTTTGACAAATATTTGCTTGCCAGATTATTAATGGCTGCAACAGTAGGCTTAATCGGGGGAATAATAGGCGTGAACATTTTGTAAATAAAACTTTAATCAATTGACTCACTATTTGAAAAGTAATATAATTACCAATGTGAACTTTTAAAGGGG
>CAZQHS010000182.1:0-2465 GCA_964593485.1 uncultured Clostridiaceae bacterium | reverse complement strand
AAGTGTTAAGTAATCATGACTGTAACTCAGTTATGTTCATACTTTCTAATAATAACTATTTATGTTAAAATCATTGTAATATAAGGGAGTTGGTGTTATGAAAAAAGAAGCCTTATGGTATGAAAAATCTGATGACGGTTCAATTCATTGCCTTTTATGCCCCCATAATTGCAATATTCTCGAAGGTAAAAGTGGCATTTGCAAGGTAAGGATAAATGAAAAGGGAATTTTATACACCTTAAATTACAAAAAAGCCTCTTCCATAGCCATGGACCCTGTGGAGAAAAAACCTCTATATCATTTTCATAGGGGCAAGAACATATTGTCTGTGGGTACTTTTGGATGCAACTTCAGATGCGATTTCTGCCAGAACTACGAAATTTCCCAAAGTGATTACTATAGCAGCGTGGTAGATATCGATAAACTTATAAGTACATGCAAAAATGACCCTCGTTGCATAGGAATTGCCTATACTTATAACGAGCCCACCATTTGGTATGAATTTGTCTTGGAGTGTGCAAAAAAGTTTAAAGAAGCAGGGCTAAAAAATGTATTGGTGACCAACGGTTATATAAACATACCTCCCCTTAAGGAGCTTTTGCCTTATATTGATGCCATGAATATTGATGTAAAAAGCATGGATGAGGATTTTTATAAAATAATATGCGGTGGCAGGCCAAAACCCGTTATGGCAACGGTAGAAGAAGCGGTAAAAAGCTGCCATGTGGAAATTACAAGCCTGATTATACCAACACAAAATGACAGTACAGAGGATATGACAAAGATGTCTAAGTGGCTTGCATCCTTAGACCCGGATATCCCACTGCATCTGAGCAGGTATTATCCAAGATACCATATGGATTTGCCTCCTACGGATCCGGCTCTTCTCATCAAGCTAAAAAATGTTGCATCAAAATATTTAAACCATGTTTATATCGGAAATGTGCCGGGGCTGATATAAACACACAACTTTCGCTGCATAAAGTGTGAGTATAGCCATATTTATTGTTTCATAAAGTGTAAACAGGAACACATTTATCTTGCATAAAGTGTAAAGAGAAACACATTTATCGTTACATAAAATGTAAAGATACACATGAAGGAGGGAGAACTTTGTTTTCATCAAAAGAAATAAAAAATTTATCTGCTAAGCATCCGTTGTTGGATAAATTAATAGACGTCAAGGAAGTTTTTTGGCAAAACCCTTTATATAAGAATACGAGTTTTGTTGAAGCAGAAGGTCTAACCATGGAAGATATTATAGATGCCGAAAATAGACTTAAAAGATTTGCACCGTATTTGGCAAAAGTTTTTCCGGAAACTTCTGCTTCAAAAGGGATAATCGAATCTCCTTTAAAAGAAATTCCCAATATGAAAGATTCTATTGAAAAATCATCCGGTGCTGTATTGGAAGGCAATCTGCTATTAAAATGTGACAGCCATCTTCCTATATCCGGTTCCATAAAGGCCAGAGGCGGCATTTATGAGATTTTGAAACATGCGGAAGATTTAGCTGTAAAAGAGGGTTTGCTCTCCTATTCTGATAATTATTCGATTTTGACAGAAGAAAGATTCAAGGAGTTTTACTCTCGCCATAAAATTGCGGTAGGTTCCACAGGAAATTTAGGTCTAAGCATTGGTATAATGAGTGCCATGTTAGGATTCAAAGTGTATGTACATATGTCGGCAGATGCAAGAGAATGGAAAAAAGATTTGCTCCGTTCGAAGGGTGTCAATGTTATTGAATATGAATCGGATTACAGCAAGGCAGTAGAGGAAGGCAGAAAACAATCCGAGAGGGACCCTGACAGTTATTTTGTAGATGATGAAAATTCTAAAAGTTTATTTTTAGGTTATGCCGTTGCCCCTTTAAGGTTGGAAAAACAATTGGAGGATTTGCAAATCAAAGTAGACGAAAATCACCCCCTATTTGTTTATTTGCCTTGCGGTGTAGGAGGTGGCCCCGGCGGTGTGGCTTTTGGATTGAAGCTCCTCTACGGTGCCAATGTTCACTGTTTCTTTGCGGAACCCACCCACGCTCCTTGCATGGTTTTGGGTATGATGACGGGATTGCATAACAATATTTCGGTGCAAGATGTGGGTATAGACAATATTACGGAAGCGGACGGCCTTGCGGTGGGCAGAGCGTCGGGCTTTGTGGGGAAAGTATTGGAAGATATGTTAAGCGGAATATTCACGGTGGACGATGAGAAGCTGTATAAATATTTGGCAAAATTAGCCGATTCGGAAAATATATTTATTGAGCCTTCCGCCGTTTCGGGTTTTCCCGGCGTATATTGGATTAGTAACACCCCGGAAGGCAAAGACTATATCGACTCGCTGAACCTTCGGGATAAAATGAAAGATTCCACTCATATTATATGGGCAACCGGCGGCAGCATGGTACCATGGGAAATTATGCAGTCATATTACGAAAGAGGGAAAATTAATTCGTAGGGGCGGTC
>CAZQHS010000181.1:877-2502 GCA_964593485.1 uncultured Clostridiaceae bacterium | reverse complement strand
AGCGGAAAGTAGAAAGTGGAAAGCTGAAAGCGGAAAGTGGAAAGTGGAAAGTGGAAAGTGGAAGGTGGAAAGCGGAAAGCAAAAAGATTCTTCACTGCGTTCAGAATGACATGTTTCGGTATCATTACAATCCCCTTATAGTATTGCACATTCCGATACTGTCATCCTGAGGCTTGCCGAAGGATCTTGACCCGTCCCGAAGAACGGTGACCGATGACCGATATATAAACTACAAAGGGGGATAATTATGATTTCATTAGTAAGAAAAAGCACAAAATACTTAATTATTGAAACCAGCGACTTGGGGAAAATGAACAATTACCTGATGCAAAGCTTTAATGCATTAAAATCTAATGTACATACTGTTTCAGCACAGTCCAATGAGGATTACACTGTACTCTATCTTACAGATGACATAAGTAAACCTTCTATTATAAGTGATAAGTCTTGTGTATATTTAATCTCATCAGATCTGGACTCCATACTTGCCAAAATAGTCAATGAAAGGACATATAATCTTATTAAAAGCGTAAAAATCGCACCACGTTTTATAATCTTTAGAACCTTCGGTGATATTAACAGAATTATCTATTCTATACTAAAAGATTACGACGGAAAAATTAGCGACATGATAGAAACCGCATATAATTTAGATCTGGATTGTAGCCTTATAGGATTCACTGATAAACCTCTTAATAGGAACCTTGGGTTGAAAGACTTTTATGAAAAGTGTTTGCAAATTGATTGCAACACAAAAAGTCTTTACCGTAATCTTAAAATGAATGCTTTAAGATACCTTAATGAGGGGCTTGCAAATAAAAACTGGTATGAGATGGAGATAAGAATATACGATATATATAACGCATATCCATTCCATTATAGAAGGCTTATGCATATTATTGAGCGTTTGGAATTAGGAATAGTTCTTGGTGAATCGTGGACTAAAGATTATCCCTTTGTTTTAATGCCTATAGGTGTTTACAGTTTAAAATTTTTTACATTTTTTGAACCTAAATTTATAAAAAGTATCATGATAGGTCTTGAACACAATAATGATGGAATAAGATTATGTGACTTAGATGTCTATCATAACAGGAAAAAGCTGTCTTGGAGGGAATTCGCAAAAGATAAAAGTTCTACAAAAGAAAGTATAAGGCAAGGTTTTAGAAAAAAGCTTATTGATATGTTAAGCCCCGAATCAGCTAAGTATATCACAGAGATTGAAAATGAAACGCTGAAAAGCAGAAAGTAATGATAGCAGAAAGCGGTAAGTGGAAAAGCCGAAAGTAGGGGGCAGAAAACAGAAAGCTGAAAGTAGATTTAACTATAGTCAAGCCACCAAGTAGTAATCAAGCAATAGCGAAACACAAACTATTTAACACTACCATGCGGTTTTTTATTTCCAAGTTATCACTACAAGGCAAAAGTGGGGATTAACCCCAAAAGCTAACCTTTAATAACAAAAGGCGGCCATGGCCGCCTTTTATATTATAAATCTGAGTATAAAGATCAAAGATAATATATACATCACTATTGACACTTCTTTAAACCTGCCCGTAAAAGTTTTTAAAAGTGTATAAGATAACATGCCAAATACTATACCTTCCGATATGCTATAAGCTATA
>CAZQHS010000181.1:0-867 GCA_964593485.1 uncultured Clostridiaceae bacterium | reverse complement strand
GCCGGAATAGCCTCAGTAAAGTCTTTTAAATTAATTTTCATGATAGGTTCCATCATGAATAAACCAACCAATATCAAGGCGGGTGCCGTCGCAGCGCTTGGTATTATCAAAAAAATCGGTGAAAACAAAAGTGCAAAGAAAAAAAGCACACCTGTTGTCAATGACGTTAAACCTGTTCTGCCACCTTCGGCAACCCCTGAAGCACTTTCAACATAAGTGGTAACAGTACTCGTACCGAATATTGCACCTATTGTAGTTCCTACTGCATCAGTTAGCAATACACGGCTTGCTTTTGGTAGTTTTCCTTCCTTATCCAACATGTCAGCTTTTGATGCTACTCCTATTACTGTTCCTACAGTATCAAATATATCAACGAATAGGAAGGTAAAAATAATTATCAGGAAATCTACACTGAATATTTCTGACCAATCTACTTTAAATGCAGCTAAAAATGTGGGAGACATTGACGATATTTTAATAATACCTTCAGGAAGCTCTGTAACTCCTATAAAAAATCCTACTACGGTTGAAATTAATATTCCGATGAATAGAGCACCTTTTACTTTTTTATAAAGCAAAATACCCGTAACTATAAGTCCGATTACAGCCAGTATGGCATTAGGATTTTTCATATTTCCTAATTGTAAAATGGCACCCCCCGCTTCAACAATACCAGCATTCACAAAACCTATAAAAGCAATAAACAGACCTATGCCTACACTTACTGCATATTTTAAATTTGTAGGAATAGAGTCAATGATTGCTTCTCTGATTTTTAAAAATGACATTATGATAAAAATGATACCCTCAACAAATACCGCAGCTAAAGCTAATTCCCAGCTATAGCCCATACCCAATACAACGCCA
>CAZQHS010000180.1:0-2571 GCA_964593485.1 uncultured Clostridiaceae bacterium | reverse complement strand
AATAAGGATGCAAATGCTACCGGCATTAAAAATTTAGAAGGGGACATTTTACTGTCTTTTGCTATCCTTAGAGCTACGGGCAATATTAAGGCTAAAGCTCCTACATTATTCATAAAGGCGGAAAGAAATGCAGTAACCACCATTAACCCGGATGCTTTAAGGTAAACATTATCTGTTTTACCATTTAATAAAACAACAATACGTTCAATTATTCCCGATTTTATTAAAGCAGCACTTATAACTAATACAGATGCAACCGTTATTACCGCGGGGTGGCTAAATCCTGAAAATGTTTCTTCAGGTTTTATAACGCCCGTAGCAGTAAGAACAAGCAAACCAGAAATAGAAACAAATTCATATCTAATTCTTCCGTCTATAAACAGAAATAAGGTCAGACCAATTATGATAAATACTGTAATCTGCTGAAACACTGCGTCCCTCCCGTATTAAACAAAAAATTCCTATGATGCCGTTCATTCCGGCCACTTCATTAATATTTATAATTCTACATACCACGAGCCAATGTTTTATGCTCAAATTGTTTTTTTTAAGACATTTCAATAGCTTAGTTTTCTAATATTTCAAAACCATACCTACACCGACTTCTCCAACATTACAGAAATTCGATAATTCTATCTTGGAAAAAAGGTCGGTACAATGACAAGGGTGAAGATTTTCGACTTTATTTGTGTACAAATAGTCACATGTCTTCCGTATCACTTGAAAACTCGGTTCCAATAGATGAAATCCCCCAATTACATCTATAACCCTGCTCTCTTCACAAATCTTTTTCGCATGTTCTATGATATTGCATATACCAGCATGGGAACAACCGGTAATTATCACAAGTCCATCATCAGATTTGTAAGCCATAGCCGTGTCATCCATCAGATAATCAGCAGTTGTTCTTTTCCCATAAACAATTTTACCCATAGGTTCTTTGTTTTCGAAATCATTACTTCTTTCTATCTCACCGAGATAAACAAGTCGTTTTGTTAACCATAAAGGCTCTCTACCAAGTTTCATTACAAAATGTCTTGATAAAGTATCCGCGGTTATTATTGAACCGATTTCTTTATTTCCATCAATTTTGGGATAAAAAGTCCAAGGATGGGCTATAAGCTGTGGCATTTTGTAATCAATCTCCTCAATTGCCGCTTCTATGTAGTGTTTAATAAGATAAAATAACCCCCAGGTATGATCCATATGCCCATGGGAAATCACAATATAATCCAAATTATATAAATCTATATTCATAACATTTGAATTTTTAAGAAAAGCATCTGAGTAGCCCACATCAAAAAGTATGGTCTTATCTTCTTCTTTTATTAAAAAAGACAGTGCCGGTTCACCGATAAGATATCTGTCAATTATTGTATTGTTATCCATTAGGACTGTCAATTCCATATATTATTCCCCCTTCATTAGGTTCTCTACGAATCAAAACCTTCCTCGGTTTTTTTATCAATCTTTTCCGTTATCTTTGATTTTTGTACAACTAATACTCCAGCTAATATTAGAGCTGCTGATATGATCATTTTAACGGTTATAGCCTCATGCAGTATCAACCATCCCAAAAACATTGCAACTACAGGATTTACATAGGCATAAGTGCCTGCTTTTGAAACAGGCCAAACGCTTATTAAATAAATATATGATGTATAACCTATCAAGGAGCCTACGAGAATTAAATATAGCATTGCACCAAAGCCTGAAGGACTGTACTTAAATCTTGATACCTCTCCTGCAATCAAACCCATTAAAACCTGCAGTGTCCCACCTGCAAACATTTGAATCCCGATTTGTGTTACTATGGAACCAGTAAATTCAGTTCTCTTTGAATAAACAGAACCTGTAGCCCAAGATAAACAGGAAAGAAATAACAAAGTAATTCCGAACATATCCATGTCAAATTCGCTACCACCGCTAAAGGACAATATCCCCACACCCGCAAATCCGATAAACATTCCAAACCAACCCGTTAGGCTTATTCCGCTGCCTCCGGGTATGAATTGTTCTATTAGTACAATGAATATAGGAATTAAAGCCAAAAGTAAAGCCGCAGTGCTGGAGTTTATTCTCATTTCTGCTATAACGACTAAAGTATTGCAAATACCAAGAAGAAAAATACCTACTACGGAAATTTTCCCATATTCTTTAAATCCCTTAGGAAACTCTAATCTTTTGAAGTAAGAGAATAATAAAATTATGCTTCCTGCTACAAGATTTCTTATTCCGGCAAATAAAAACGGGGGCATACTTTGCACACCTATTCTTATGGCAAGGTAAGTTGAACCCCATATAATACACACTAATATATATGCCAACAAACCATAATCCTTTTTTTTCATTATTTCTCCTTTCCCCTAAGTCTACTCATTAAAAAATGGTTATCTCTTAAAAACTCATAACCCTCTAAATCCGGTATATGTGCAATATCTCCATATAAGATTATGGTTCCTCTGCCCTCTTTTATTTCCACCACACTCAGGCTTGTATCATATATAAAAGGTGGGTCCCAAAAATCCTTAAAATCTCTATTTTCAAAATATGCCATTATAGTTTTAAGAG
>CAZQHS010000179.1:0-2609 GCA_964593485.1 uncultured Clostridiaceae bacterium | reverse complement strand
ATATTGAATTGGACATGATATACTCCCAGGCTGCACATACTTTTTAAAAGTGCCATGAGCTGTGCTATGCCGTTTTCTGTAGACAAAAGGGAAGGATCAATTTTCATATTTAAAAGGGTTCCCTGGACAAAACGGTCATGAGGTATATGGGATACGGACTTTAATATGGAGCCGGGACCGCTTAAATCGGTGCCCCCGCTTGGGCTTACCCCGTCCGCAAGAGGTTTCCATGCATTTCTACCCGAAGGAAGTGCACCCACTTCCAAACCAAAAGGAGTATTTCCAGAAACGGGCAGTATACCCGGTGTCATGGGTCCAAACTTGCTATGATACTTTTCTATTTCGTTTGCAATGAAAGTGAATAATTCTCCGGCAAAATCGTCAGCCGCAGAGATATCGTTGCCGTACTTGGGAGCTTCTAAGCATAATCGTTTTATATAATCATATCCGATAAAATCATCATCAAGAGCTTTTAGCAATTCCATCATGGTTGCTTTCTTTTTATCATAGACTATATATTTTACAGCCGCTATACTGTTTATCAAATCAGCAACACCTATAAGGATTATTCCATTGCCTGTATTATATTTGGCACCGCCCCAAGCATAATCCTTGGCTTTTTCTATGCATTCCTTGAATGTTAAAGATAGGGCCGGGACCGGCCTATCCATGCAGACTTCATCTATTACATGACTGCCTTTTACTACTGCCCGTACTGTGTATGCAATTTGTTTTTTAATGGCCTCTAAAAATTCTTCAAAGGTTTTGAATTCCTCGGGATTACCAGTTCTTACTGATATATAGTTACCGCTTTTTCTGTTCATCCCATCTAACAAGGCAAATTCCACCATACTGCCAAGATTAATATCCGCCAAGGCCGTATAGTGTCGTAATCTTCCTTCCAAATTGGTCTCAACACAGCCGCAGGGATTCCAATCAAAGGCTTCTCTCAGAGGAATTCCTTTATTCATCAGCATGCGTATACCTATATCATCGTTAAAAAACGCAGGGAATCCGGTGCCTAATTTTATCAGTTCTACTATACTTCGCAGGAATTCACTCGGATTTTTAGCCAAACTGTATCGTACCGATAATGAAGGCTGATAAAGCTGTACATCTGCGGTAGCTTGCAATATCATGTAGGAGAGCTCATTTACCGCATCTTTTCCCGATGTATCAACTCCGCCCACAGAAACATTTTGAAACATGGGATATCCTGCGGCAAACTCCGCTGTAAGGGCATCCTGAAATAAACAAGGTTCACTGAATTTTACCCATAGGCAGTCCAATAGCTCCTGGGCTTCATCTTTTGTTATCCTGCCTTCTTCCAAATCCGCTTTATAATAGGGATATAAATATTGATCCATCCTGCCGGGATTGTAAGAAGCGGCATTTTGCTCCATAAAAATGCATATTTGGTAAATGTATAAGGATTGCAGGGCTTCCCTGAATGTCCTTGCCGGATATTTGGGCACCTGTTTGCAGGTTTCGGCAATTTGAAGAAGCTCCTTCTTTCTGTTGTTGTCAGTTTCAAGTTCCGCGAGGCGGAGGGCTTCTTCGCTGTATCGCTTTGCCAATATTTCTATACCTTCGGCAGCAATAAGCAAGGAATTAAGATAATAATCTTTTTCATAATCACCGGGGATAGTTATATCCAATTTATTTTTTCTGCTTTGTATAATTTCTTTGATTCCCGTTGTACCCTTTTTTATAATGATTTCATAGCCGGCAGTGGTTTCACCCCAGCCTCTGACAGCTTTTCTATTGATATATACAACGCCATTATCACGAAGGGTTTTTGTATCCTCAGGTATTTGTTTGAGCCAGGCCTCATAATTGGATCTTCCTTTCCAGTAGGGGCGTACTATTTTTTCGAAAACTTCCTTGTCTTCTTCTTTTAAATAAAAGGGGTCGTATTTCCTGCAGCTTATGGTATCCAACTCATCGTCTAAAATAGACCAGCACGTATCGGCACAAAGGATGCCCGCACGTCTTTTGCTTCCGGAGCAACCGACAATCAGCTCATCATCCCAAATGGTGACAGTCTTTTCTTCACATTGCTTTTTAAATGCTTTTGCTTTTTGCACCACTAAAGGTTCCCCATCTGTTTCCATAAAACTTTCTGTTAGAATTCTTGCGTTTTCTAAATCCATTTCCGGTCTTGTATCTAATACACGCTGTTTTAATCTATTCACACGTTCTAAGTAGGGTTTATCAGATTTTATTACCATAGGGATGCCCCCTTCCACATAATATCATAATTTATCTTTTAGGATTTCAAATTATATAGTAATATTATTGTATAGTAAATATTGAACCCTTTCAATAGAGGAGAAGGGATCATAATTTATCATCTTACACGCTTTGTAACTCAGTAATAGTAGCAAATACAATAAAAATGTGTGTGGACAGTAACCATAAATTTTTTATGATTACATGAGACTAAGGTAAGAAAGGCAGGATGCTTAATATGATTATAAATTATGAAGGTCACAGACCTATAATCCACGAAAGCTGTTTTATTGCTGATAATGCTTCAGTTATAGGCAAAGTGGAGTTAAAAGAAAACGCCAATATATGGTATGGGACGGTTGTCCGGGGCGACGATA
>CAZQHS010000178.1:0-2644 GCA_964593485.1 uncultured Clostridiaceae bacterium | reverse complement strand
GCAGCTGATCTCCATCACCATTACAGCCAAAGATAAGATCTGCTTCATGGACGAAAGAAACTGCACCCCAAAGCAATGCAAATATGCCAAAGGTCATTATGATAGGGTCAATGATGCCTTAATGGATATGCTGCAAAATGAAACCTTCATAGATAGGGATAAAATCAGATCTTATGGGGAAAAGCACAAGGTTTGCCCCTTTGAGTATTCTTTGGATTTAGCTCTATGGGCTGATTGCATCATATGTGATTACAATTATCTTTTCGACCCCAATGCAAGCCTGAAAAGGTTTTTTACCGACAGAAAGACAGATTTCATTTTTCTTATTGATGAAGCACATAATTTAGCCGACAGAGGACGGGAAATGTTTTCTGCGGAATTGCAAAAGAAAGATTTTTTAGAATTGAAAAGGAAAATGAAGGAGATTGATAAAGGGCTTTATGACTCATGCAATAGTATAAATAAATATTTCATAGATCTGAGAAAAAGACTTGGAGATAGCAATAACTATTCGAAAAATGAAGAAGAAAAGGATTTATACCATCTGCTGATGTCATTTACTGCAAAGGCAGAAAAACATTTAGCCGTGAAAGATAGTCAAAACACGGAAGAAGGGCTGTTAGATTCATATTTCAACGTATTAAACTTCCTAAAGATCAGCGAACTTTATGATGAACGCTATACTACATATGTTGAGAAATTTGGCAGTAATATAAGGTTAAAGCTGTTTTGCCTGGACCCTTCTTTACTTCTAAGCCAAATCTTAAAAAAAGGCAGAATGGGTGTCTTTTTTTCCGCCACTTTATTGCCAAAGGATTATTTCCTTGAGATTTTAGGAGGGGATGAGGATAGCAAATTCCTATGCCTGAGCTCCCCATTTGATGTAAACAACAGATGCCTTTTGGTGGCCGACAATGTGCAAACCCGCTATAGTAAAAGAGAAAGCAGCTATGACCAAATCGTCGAATACATCAACAGTACACTGCTGCAAAAATCCGGCAATTATATCGTTTATTTTCCCTCATATAAATACATGGGTGAAGTTTATTACAGGTTTGTGGAAAAGTATCCCGACTATAATGTGAATATTCAATCTCCTGGTATGACGGAAGCAGAAAAAACGGAGTTTATCAATTTCTTTGAACCTGATCCCAAAGGCCACAAAGTCGGCTTTTGCGTTTTGGGAGGCGTTTACTCTGAAGGTATTGATTTGACAGACGATAGGCTAATCGGGGTGATAATTGTAGGTGTAGGGCTTCCCCAAATTTGTTTTGAAAGAGATATTATTAGAGAATATTATGATAAGAAAAACGGCAGGGGTTTCCAATATTCGTATATGTATCCGGGGATGAACAAAGTCATGCAAGCAGCAGGAAGGCTTATTCGTTCCGAAACGGATAGGGGTGTTATACTTTTATTGGATGAGCGATTTTCTCGCAGGGATTACCAAGGTCTATTTCCCAAAGAGTGGTTCCCTCATAAAAAGGTACATGAAGGCATATTGTCTAAAGTATTGTCCAACTTTTGGGGTTAAAAGATGACACAGCACTCCGGTTCTACCATACCGCTATGGTGCCGTCTGCCCTGGATTCTGTACCGCCTTTTAGCACACCGTCTTTGTCTCTTATTATTATTTGACCTCTTCCAAAAGTGCCGGTTTCCCGTTCTTTTATTATGTTATGCCCTTTGCTTGTCAAACCCTTAATAATATCCGATGAAAAATTCGGCTCTACAAGTATGGTATTGTCTTTTGTCCACTGCCACCTAAATGCATCCAAGGCTTCTTGAGGGTTCATTCCCAAATCAATCATGTTCGCCAATACCTGTACATGGCCTTGAGGCTGCATGTATGCCCCTGTTACCCCAAAGGGCCCTATGGCATTTCCGTCCTTTGTAATAAATCCCGGAATAATCGTATGATAACTCCTCTTCCCCGGCTTAAGGCAATTGGCATCCCCGGGATTTAGTGAAAAGTCAACGCCTCTACTTTGCAGGGAAATTCCGGTATTGGGCACTACCAAACCAGAGCCAAAATTTCTATAATTGCTTTGGATATAGGAAACCATATTGCCTTTGGAATCGGCAGTGGCTAAATATACCGTGCCTCCGCTATTTGGATCACCTGAACTCGGAACAGCCGCATTTTCTTTTATCAGTTTTCTAAGTCTTTCACCATATTCATCCTTAAGAAAAACTTCCGGTTTGAGTTCCATTTCTTTTATATCGGTAATATATTTTTTACCCACGGAAAAGGATATCTTTATAGCTTCTATTTGTTTGTGAACAGCATCTATGTCATCATTTTTACAGTCAAAACCTTTAAGTATGTTGAGGGCAATCAAAGCAACAAGACCCTGTCCGTTGGGAGGCAGTTCCCATATATCATAACCCCTGTAATTAATACTAATAGGGTCAACCCATAGGGTTTCGAAGGCTTCCAGGTCCTCTTTTCTTATAAAACCACCGTATTCCCTTGAAAACTTATCTATTCTTTCTGCTAATTCTCCTTTGTAAAAAGATTCGGCCTGGGTGCCGGCAATTTGTTTCAATGTATCTGCTAACTCACGGGAACCCCATATTTCACCAGTATAAGGTGCCCTACCTTTTGGTGCAAAGGTATCAAACCAAAACTCAAACTCCTTGC
>CAZQHS010000177.1:0-2658 GCA_964593485.1 uncultured Clostridiaceae bacterium | reverse complement strand
TTAATCTAAAGGATTAACAGTTGTTACCAAGCATAAACAGTTGTCAGGTTTAATTCTCTAATTAAGAAAAAGATCCATAAATTTATAACGTTTCTTTATAACTTTTCCTTAATTGTCCGCATGCACCATCTATATCCTGACCTAATTCACGCCTTACAGTGAAACTGATATTATGCCTCCTAAGCACTTCCTTGAATTTTTCAATTCTATTCCCATCAGACTTTTTAAAGTATTTATCCTCAACATAATTGATGGGAATAAGGTTAACATAGCAAAGCATGCCTTTAACCAAATCACACAGCTCTATGGCATCCTCCACTCCATCGTTAACTTTATCAATCAAAATATATTCAAAGGAAATTCTCCTGTTAGTTTTACTTATATAATATTTGCATGCGTTTATCAATTCAAAAACACCATATTTTTTGTTTATAGGCATAAGTTTGCTTCTTTTATTATCATTGGCACTGTGCAACGATACGGCAAGATTGCATTGCAATTCTTCCTGGGCAAATTCATAAATCTTTGGCACCAGCCCCGAGGTGGACAAGGTAATATGTCTCATACCTATATTAAAACTGTGTTTTGAGTTGATGGTTTTTATAAACTTTAATACTTCTTCATAATTATCGAAAGGTTCACCAATTCCCATTAACACTATATTTGAAACTGTCTTGCCTGTTTCCCTTGTTGCAGCCATCACTTCTTCTATCATTTCTCCCAAAGTCAGATTTCTTATAAGTCCTCCCAAAGTAGAAGCACAAAATTTGCAATTCATTCTGCAACCAACCTGCGTTGATATACACAGGGAAAAGCCGTAATTATATTCCATTAAAACGCATTCCACAGCATTGCCGTCTTTTAATCCTAATAAAAATTTAATTGTGCCATCTTTGGAAATGCGTTTTTCCAATATTTCGGCTTTGTATATAAAAAAATTATTTTTAAGGAAAGATATTAAATCTGAGGGTACATTATCCATCTGTTCAAATTTATCAATATCTTTGTATATCCAATCAAAAACTTGAGTGGCTCTATATTTTGAAAAGCCGTTTCTTATAAAAAGCTCTTCCATTTCTTCCTTGCATAAATCTTTTATATCCTGTTTGTCCGTCATTTTTCCACCACTTCGTATTACTTCCTAACCATTCTTGCAATAAAAAAACCGTCCGTATTATGTATATTTGGATACAGTTCTAAAAAACCGTCTTTTTTATTCGGGGCATATAGGTTCTCGGGTAAAAATCTTTCAATATTATCCAAAACAAAATCATCATTTGATTTGATAAATTCATTTACAACCTGAATGTTTTCCTTTTTATTCAATGTACATGTGCAATACACTAAGACGCCGGTATGTTTAACGTATAATGAGGCCTTTTTTAATATGTCTAATTGCAGCATAGGAAGTTCATCCAAATCTTTTAATCTTTTTTTCCACCTGATATCCGGCTTTCTTCTTACCAAGCCTAATCCACTGCAAGGTGCATCCACCAAGACAGAATCCGCTTTTTTATAATTGTCTTTATCAATCACTGTAGCATCAAACAATTCAGTCTCTATAATCGTAATGCCGAGCCTATTACAGTTATCTTGAATCAGCCTAAGCTTATGCGGATATATATCTCTGGAAAGTATCCTGCCTTTATTAGACATGATTTCTGCCAAATGAGTTGCTTTACCTCCCGGAGCACTACAAACATCAATAATAAAATCTCCAGGCTTGGGGTCTATAATTTTACCGACTAACATAGAGCTTTCATCCTGCACTTGGAAATAACCTTTTTTAAAGGGTTCCAAGCTTTCTATGGAAGAAATACCTTTAATTATTATGGCTTCATCATTATATAAACCCTCCGACGTAATAATATCACATGAATCCAACAAATTTATCAATTCACTTTTGCTTATTTTTAATTTGTTGGTTCTTATGGTCAAAGGCGGTACTTCATTGTTTGCTTTTAACATCTTCGTTGTAAATTCGTTCTCGTAATCTTTTAGCCATAACTCTACTAACCATAAAGGGTGTGAATACTCAACAGATAAATACTCCGCCGTATCTTTTATACTTGGAACTCCAATATCATTCTTCCCTCTGGAAATATTTCTTAAAACGGCATTTACAAATTTTGATGCACCTATATTTTCATATTTCTTGGATAGTTCAACACACTCATTGCAAACAGCTGAATCAGGTACCCTTTCCAAAAATATGATTTGGTAGACACCGCAACGTAATATGTTTTTTATATTATCTGAAATCTTATCCCATTTTATTTTTATATGCTTTTTAATTATCCAATCTATTTTTATAAGATTACGAAGTGTTCCGTTTACTATCTCCGTAACCAAGGCTTTATCATTTTTTTTAAGGTTTGAGTTATTCAGCCCCCTTCTTAATTCAATGGCTGAATAAGCACCTTTTTTTGTTATATTGTTTAAAATTAAAAAGGCTTCTTCTCTCGCCCAATTATCTTGCATTTAACCACTCCGTTTTGGTTCATTTATTAATTTTAATTACCACACCACAGGCTTTTGTAATGGAACAAAAGTGGCTTCCCCGCAATAAGAACAAAAGCGGCTTCGCCATACAAAATATAAACACTAGATTTCTAATTCCCCATCATTATTTAGATTTATCAAACAAAACATGGCGAA
>CAZQHS010000176.1:0-2662 GCA_964593485.1 uncultured Clostridiaceae bacterium | reverse complement strand
TGAAATGTATGATATAATTTCTGTGATTGTTGAAGAAAAAGACTTAAAAATAAAATAGTTTATATTGTATATTTTTATTAAACATCGGTTATCTGTAAAATGCAATTTATATGGCAAAGGGATATCATGTTAAATGTGTAAATATAAATTTCTGTTGCTATAAGAAAGAACTATACACCGTCACCATGCTAATATGACGGTTAACTCAAGCATGATATTAATATTATTATTTTGCTTGGGTAAGGCCTAATAAGTAAGAACCAAGGATGTGTGATAAAACATGGGAATAATACAGGTTAATGAAGATATATTAAAAGCTGCTGTTTATGGAGGGGCTGTTTTAGGCTGTGGTGGCGGTGGCAAAATTAAGGATGGTCTAGATCGAGGGACGTTGGCTTTATCAAAAGGCAATGTGGTTATTGTACCATTAGAATACTTGAGTCAAGATGACATAATAATAACAGCCTCTTCCGTGGGCTCACCAAAATCACAGCATAGATATATTGAACATGAATACTATGTAAGGGCTGTAGAATTATTTACAAGTAGATATAATGACAAAATAAAGGGAATTGTAAGTAGTGAAAATGGGGCTGCTGCAAGTGTAAATGGTTGGATCCAGGCTGCATCTTTAGGTTTACTAGTAATAGATGCACCTTGTAATGGACATGCTCATCCAACAGGAGATATGGGTTCGATGGGGCTTCATAAATTGGCTGACTATCTTGCATGCGAAGCTGTTGTAGGTGGAAATAAAAACATAAATCAATATTTCGAGTTTTATACTGAGGGTGATATTAGTTCTATTTGTTCATTATCACGATATGCAGCGACTTTAGCCGGTGGTGTAGTTGCAACAGCCCGTAATCCAGTGTCTGTTTTATATGCATCAAAACATGCGGCAGTTGGAGGATTGAGTTATGCGATAGAAATTGGTAATATAATTATAGACAAACATAAAAGATTTGGGGATATGCTTTATTCAATTGCCAATTATATGCAAGGTGAAATCATAGTTCAAGGCATGATAAATAAAGTTGTATTAGAAACTAAAAATTCTTTAGATGTTGGAATGTTAGTTGTAGGCAAAGCCGATAAAAATTATAACATATATTTTATAAATGAATATATGGCAATTGATTTTTCAGGAAAACGCTTGGCTACTTTTCCAGATTTAATTACACTATTCAGTGTTAAAACTGGCTTGCCTGTTGGCTCTGCAGAATTGGCAGAGGGCATGGAGGTTACAGTATTGGTCTCAAGAAAAGAGAATATTCCATTAGGTTATGGTATGTTTTGCCCAGAATTATATTTACCTTTAGAGGATTATTTAGATATTCAATTAAGGAAATATGTTTTTAGATAGGAGGCAATAGAATGGCTGTAAAAATTTTGGGTATAGTTGCTAGTCAAAGAAACGGAAATAGCGAATATCTTATACATGAAGCATTTAAAGAGTTGGATATTTTACCATTTACTGCAGAGACTGAGATATTGAGTTTTCGTGGCAAGAAAGTGGGATCATGTATAAGTTGTTTTAAATGTAGAGAAAATGGTGGAAAATGCATATTGCGAGATGATTTTGAACAAATGCGACAGAGTTACTTAAGTGCTGATGTGGTTATATATTCTGTGCCTATATATAATCTTTCAATACCAGGGCATTTAAAATGTTTTATTGATCGTTTAGGTCAATCTATGACAGGATATTACGGTGTGCGTTCAACCAGACCACTAAAGGTTGTAGGAAACTTGGTTCAAGGTGCACATTTATATGGTGGGCAAGAGATTGCACTCATGAACCTTGTAATGCATGAATTACTTGCTAAATGTGTTCCCGTAGCGGGTGACGGATGGGAATCCTATGTTGGTGCCGCAGGTTGGACCGGGGCTAACATAATGCGTGATGCATTAAAAAAACTTGTTGAGGATAAAGATAAAGATGCATTAGTTACTATAAAGGCAGCACGTTCAGTAGTAAAACGTTCTGTTGAGATGGCATCGATAATAAAGGCTGGTGGTAAACAGTTAGAAGTAATATTGGGTAAAGATGATAAATATCTACCTTTTTACCAGCGTTTAAATAAATCAGAACTATAGTGTTTAATTAAAGGATGGTTTTGTAAATGGGATTAAAAACTTTTGTCATCAAAGGAGGTATTCCAGTTGCTGAGTCAGATTATAAAGGCATATGATTTACTTGACAATGCTTTCATTACTGGGAAAATGATCAAAGAAACTTTAGCTGATCTTGGAGAACAAAATATTGATATAGATATTGTTAGGGGTGAAAATAGAAGTACGGAGTTTATAAAGATTTCGATACCTGGTAGTAACGGAAAAGTATCAGGTGGGGGATCCCCAACATTAGGTATTATTGGCCGATTGGGGGGAATTGGTATACGACCCAGAATGTCTGGGTTGGTATCTGATAGTGAAGGTGCTTTAATATCAATCGCGTGTGCTATAAAGCTATGTGATTTGGTAAATAAAAATGACAGATTGCCCGGTGACATAATAATAAGCACACATATTTGTACAAATGCAGAAACTAGATTAAATAATGGTGTTGAATTTATTAAGGCACCTTTTGATGCTTATACCATGTCTATGAAAGAAAAGATAACAGAGGCGGATTCAATTCTAGTTATTGATACTACTA
>CAZQHS010000175.1:0-2692 GCA_964593485.1 uncultured Clostridiaceae bacterium | reverse complement strand
AAAATATTGATAGTGACGGATTGCTAAATGTAATAATATGATTTTAATGATTGGAGCTGCGATTAGGCAGCTCCAATTTGCAGAGACTGAATAAGCCCATTGATCAAATAAGGCTTTTATCTAAAAGAAAATCAATTACATTAATATTTAAAATGCCTTTGTCATTATACCATCGTTTGCCTATATCTTTTCTAATAATTATTTTGGGGAAAGAATCACCGGTCAATGAAAGTGGGCGAAGCTCACTTTCAAGTTTTTCCTTATTGAACATTACAGCCTATTTGGACTGTAATATTCAATGGGACATAAAAATATTTAGTTAAAAATGTGTTTTGTACACGGAGTAAAAGAGATTTTTTGAATAGCCAATTATTTTCATAATACTATTTCTGTGCTATGATGGGTTAAACAACCTTTGGGGTTTATAGAATATTTTATAAGGAGGTTTTTCTGATGGATGTGAAATTTGAACTTGGTGAAGATTTTGCGAAAGATATGGACAAGAAGGACCCTATGGCTAAGTACAAGGAGCGATTTTATATAAAAGAAAATGAAATCTATATGGATGGCAATTCCTTGGGGCTGATGTCTAAAGATGCGGAGGAAAGCCTTTTGGCTGTCATTGATGAGTGGAAAAACCTTGGGATTAACGGATGGATGGGAGCAGAAATACCATGGTTTTACTATTCCAAGGAAATGGCTAAACTTATGGCACCTTTGATGGGGGCAGATGCAGATGAAATTACGATACATTCCTCTACTACGGTAAATATCCATGCTCTAATCGCCACTTTTTATAAACCGGAAGGGAAGAGAAATAAAATATTAGTGGATCCTTTGAATTTTCCCACGGATAGGTATGCGGTGGAAAGCCAAATAATCCTTAAAGGCCTGGATCCCAAAGAGTGCCTGATAGATGTGGTGACAAAAGACGGCAGGACTATAGATGAAGAGGATATTGTAAAAGCAATGACGGATGATATTGCACTTGTTTTTATGCCGGGAGTATTATATAGAAGCGGACAGTTGTTGGACATGGAGTATTTGACAAAAGAAGCCCACAAGAGAGGTATCTTGATCGGTTTTGATTGCTGCCATTCAGCAGGGGCGGTACCCCACCACCTTACAGAATGGGGAGTTGATTTCGCAGTATGGTGCAATTACAAATATCTAAATGTAGGCCCTGGAGGCTCTGCTGCTATTTATATAAATAAGAGGCATTTTGATAAGGAACCGGGTTTGACCGGGTGGCATGGATATGTACAGGAAAAACAATTTGACTTACTCAATGAGTTTGAACCGGCTAAAAATGCCGGAGGCTGGCAGATGGGAACTCCCCATATGCTCAGTATGGCTCCTTTGAAGGGTTCTTTAAAAATGTTTAACGAGGCCGGGATAGAAAACCTAAGAGAAAAATCTTTAAGAATCACAGAATATTTGATGTATCTTATTGATAATGAGTTATCGAAATATGGTTTTAATATAGGTAACCCAAGAGATGACAAAAGAAGAGGCGGTCATGTTGCTTTGGAGCATGATGATGCCGTCAGGATAAATTCAGCTCTTAAAGATATGGGTGTTATACCAGACTATAGGGCTCCAAATGTTATTAGGCTGGCTCCTGTACCGCTATATGTTTCTTACCATGATGTATGGATGGTGGTTCAAAAACTTAAGGTAATAATGGAAGATAAGCTATATGAAAAGTATGAGAACAAAAGAGGATTGATAGCTTAATTTAACCGATTACTTTTTTAAAAGATTTATCATAAAAACATTAAATAAACCGCTCTGTATTTCCAATTTGCAGGGCGGTTTGCTTTAACTTTCAACCCAGTTTTCTAATGCTAATCCATCTATACGTTTAAATTCGCTGATATTATTAGTAACTATAATAAGCCCTTTGGATTTGGCATGGGCTGCAATAAGCATATCCATGGTTCCTATCGGTGTTCCCTTTCTGCGTAAAGATGCACGGATTCCGCCATATTCTATGGCTGCATCATCATCAAAAGGTAATATTTCAATGATTGATAAAAATTGGTTCAGAGCGATTGTGTTTTTTTCCGGATAGGAACTGGCTTGCACACCATACATAAGTTCCGCAAAAGTAATTGATGAAATAGCAATGCCCCTGTCTATATTAGAATGCAGTTTTATTAATGTACTCTCTGGCTTTTTCTTAATAATGTAAATACAAATATTAGTGTCTAACATATAAGTCATAGTGTTTCCCTCGTAGTTTCAAAGCCTTGTTCACGTTCTCTCACATAGAAGTCTTCAGTGAAACTATTAAGGCCATTGAGAAAGGTTTCCCAAATCTGATCTTTAGGAAATAGCATAACAGTATTGCCGATTTTTTTTACATATACTTCATTTCCGTTAAAACGGTATTCTTTTGGCAGTCTGACTGCTTGGCTTTGTCCATTAAAGAATAGTTTTGCAGAGTCCATATTTATCACCTCATATTTAGTATATATTGCAGTATATACTAATGTCAAATAAATATATCATTACTTAAAATATTATTTTGTTTTGGTTACTGTTCACACGATCTTGGTGTCATCCTGAGCATATCTTTTACCTCGCCCCCAACGCTCGGGTAAAGTTTTGTTTTTCAGCAAAACTCTTTACTGTAATCTTGTTATAAGGCAGTTATGCAATGAGTGAACTGTAATCATTATTGTTGCAT
>CAZQHS010000174.1:0-2719 GCA_964593485.1 uncultured Clostridiaceae bacterium | reverse complement strand
CCACTTAGAAGGCTTATTGGAAACCGTTAAGATATTTAAAACCGGAAAAGTTATATTGCCAGATACGCCTTACGAGTCAAGTATAAGCAAAAAGTTCTTGGATTTATGTGAGAAAAAAGGAATTGACATTTTTTATGCAAAAGCTGGTGATGAATTACGATTAGATAAAAATATGGTAATAGAATTTATTTTTCCTGAAAAGACTCTTTTGAAATATACCAAATCAGATGAAAACAATAATTCCTTAGTGGCAAGGCTGAAATATAAAGAGTTTATAGCTTTGTATGCAGGTGATATTGAAAAAGAAGGGGAAAGGGCACTTTTAAGCAAAGATATAAGCTCAGATATATTAAAAGTTCCTCACCACGGAAGCAACTCATCTTCTACGGAAGAGTTTATAAAAGCCGTATCAGCGAAAACCTCAATAATATCAGTGGGTAAGAATACTTTCGGGCATCCTTCAAAGGAGGTAATAAGCAGACTGAAGGAGTCATCCCAGGTAATATACAGGACGGATATCAACGGAGCTGTTTCTTTGAAAACAAATGGGAAGAAAGTTATAATTAAGACAGTGCGGTAGTTAAAGTATTGGTTGGAAGATACCCATCCTTCGGTGGCAACCAAGTTTAATTCAATTGTAAATTTTATTGAGAGGTGATAGATATATATAGAAGTTTTTTAAGAGAAATTAATACAGGAGTAAAAAAACTATATCTTTTGTATGGTCGGGAAAGTTACCTTTTGGATAAAGGTTTGGCAGAAATAAAAGCCCGTGTAGTTTTGGGATTCGAGGAAATCAATTATATAGTTTTTGATAGTAAAAGTATAGATATAAAGGAGCTAAAAAACGCTTGTGAAACCCTGCCTTTCGGATCAGAAAGAAAATTAGTTGTAGTAAAAAATTACTCCGGTTTTAAGACAAAATCAAAAAAAAATGAATCCGAAATAGATGAAAAGGCAGATGATGCGGGAGCTGAAATGATATCTGTTATAAACAATCTTTATGAAGACACTTGCTTGTTATTTGTCTCTTTAGGTGACATAGACAAAAGAAAAAAGTTATATAAAGATATAAACAAAATCGGAAGTGTTTTCGAGTTTAAAAGAATAGACAAAAATGATTTAAAACAATGGGTTTCCAGGTTTTTCAAGAATGAAGGCAAAATGATAGGAGATGAGGTATTAGAATACTTTATACAAAACATGGGTTACTTAGATAAAAATAGCGAAACCAATATGTATAGCATTCAAAACGAAATGGAAAAGATTTTGTCTTATATAGGTGACGAAAAAGCTATTGGGATGGCCATTATCAAAGAATTAATAAAAGAACCTATAGAAAATGATATTTTTAAGCTTATAGACACGTGTTTAGAAAAAGATGTCCCAAAAAGTTTGAAACTATATTCTGATTTGCAATTGAGAGGGGAATCCGTTTATTCGATAATTGGTCTTATATCCTGGGGGATAAAAAACATAACAAAAATAAAAGAGCTTAAAGAAGAAGGATTAGATATAAAAAGAATATCAACCAAGCTAAAAATGAATGAATTTATAGTTAGGAAAAACATAAACAAATGTGACCATATTGATTATAAAACATTAAAATCCGCTTTGGAAAAATGTATTAAATGTGAAACGGACATGAAAACGGGGATATATACGGAAAAGCCTATGGAAAAGTTAGCAGCCGAGGTTCTTTTAACGGAATTGTTTGAATGAAAAGGGTCAACTGCATCATAGCCTTTGACCCTTTGTTTCAACATATTTTTAATAAATCTTATACAGCGGCATTTAACTTTTTTGCAAGTCTTGACTTTTTTCTTGCAGCCGTGTTTCTATGGAGAGTTCCTTTTGATACGGCTTTATCAATTAGCCTTGCAGCTTTTTTATATAAATCTTTTGCCTCATCTACATTCCCGGCCTTTAAAGCATCTTCGAATTTTCTAACTGAAGTTTTCAAGGTGGAAACAATTATTTTATTTCGTCGAGTCTTAAACTCTATAACTTTTATTCTTTTTAATGCGGATTTAATATTGGCCAAAACATTCACCTCCTTCAGTTTTCCATTGACAAATGGTATTTTATCACACTGTTTTATAAAATGCAATAGCACAAAAAACCTCTATTTTTCATATCCCAGTTGCTTCAGTTGCCGTTACAGTTCACACCTATATTAAACTTTCAACAATTATTAGTATTTGATTAAGAATTGCGTTGTGAAGAGGAAGCAAAATCGCACCAACTTAAGGAATTATTATTTACTATAAAAATGATTCAACTAAGAAATTTTGATTTCGCCCGTTGTAGGGGCTGGTTTCCATGCCAGCCCGCAGTCCTTTAGCCTTGTAACTCAGCAATTATATCAAATATAATAATGAGGGAAAAAACATACATAGTGTGAACATAAACCAGTTGCCTCAGTTGACAAAGTAAATGCGATTCCTTTCTTTTATTGTATGCTTTATTGTGATATGATATCTATGTTTGAATTTTTGTGTATATATAAATGGGGGTCAGCTTAAATGAAAAAACTTGCAAGGTTCATAAAATATTACAATCCGTATAAACAAATATTCATATTTGATATGTTTTGTGCCTTTACTGCTGCCGGCGTGGATCTTGTTTTTCCTATAATAGTAAGATTCTTATTAAACGAAGCCTTGATAAACGGCGGTACATCAATAGACTTAATAATTAAAATAGGTTTATTTCTTTT
>CAZQHS010000173.1:0-2838 GCA_964593485.1 uncultured Clostridiaceae bacterium | reverse complement strand
TACTTAATTTCAAATGATTATGAAAAAAGAAAGAAGGCGAAAATGGTGCTCTTTAAGCCATGTGCAATTTCCGAATAGGCTTTCCCATTATATAAATAAAAAGACCTTGCGGTCTTTTATGCATTCATATTCTCTTTTGCAATACTGACAAGTTTTGAAAAAGCCATCTCATCATTAATAGCCAAATCCGCAAGCATCTTTCTGTTTATCTCCATTCCCGAAACCTTAAGTCCATTGATAAATTTGCTATAGGACATACCATTATTTCTTGCAGCCGCATTTATCCTTGTTATCCAAAGCTTCCTGAAATCTCTTTTCCTTTGTTTTCTGCCAATATATGCGAATCTAAGAGCCCTTAATACGGATTCATTTGCTATTTTATATTTTTTGCTTCTGGCTCCAACATAACCTTTAGCTAATTTTAATATTTTTCTGCGTTTTTTATGTGAATTAACTGCTCGTTTTACTCTAGCCATCTTTTGCTACCTCCTTATGCTTTTATTTATACGGTACTAACTTTCTGACTGTTCTTGCATCTGCGGCACTTACAAACCCGCCTTTTCTCAGTCTTCTTTTTCTTTTTGCACTTTTTTTCGTTAAAATATGCTTTTTAAAAGCCTTAGCTCTTTTAATTTTTCCTGTTTTGGTAAAGCTAAATCGCTTTGCCGATGCCCTATGTGTTTTCTGTTTTGGCACTATAAAGTCCTCCTTTTACTATTGTTGTTTGGGTGATAATATCATAGACATGTTTCTTCCTTCTAATTTTGCAGGTTTTTCTATTGAGCCATAATCCTTTATTATATCAAAAAAACGCTCTAAGGCCTTTTGTCCAAAGGCAACATGGTTCACTTCTCTTCCCCTGAATCTTATTGTGACCTTTACTTTGTTGCCTTCTGTCAAAAACTTTTGTGCATTTTTGGCCTTAATCTGCAAGTCGTGAGTTTCTATTTTGGGAGAAAATCTTATTTCCTTTATGTTTACTACTTTCTGATTTTTCTTTGCCTCTTTTTCCCTTTTAGCCTGCTCAAAAGTATATTTGCCATAATCCATGATTTTACAGACCGGCGGCTTCGCCTGGGGGGCTATTTTAACAAGATCCAACATCCTGTCAGATGCTATTTCAAGAGCCTGCCTGGTAGGCATAATTCCAAGCTGTTCGCCATTAGAGTCTATTACTCTTATTTCCCTATCTCTAATTTCTTCATTAATTTGAACACCTTTACTGTTACTTATTACTAATCACCTCCGAAAAATAATTTAGCAGGTGGAATGTTCCACCTGCCCATAATAATTATAATATTCATGGATAATTGCTACCTTACTGGCGTTGCCGTAAGGTGAGAAGTGGAACTTCTGCTTAAAAATCTTTTATTCAACTCATTTATAATATCATTTAAATATTAGTCTGTCAAATCTAACATTTTCACGTTAAAATCTTTTTTCAATCATTCAGGATGACACAAGCCGTGTAACTGTAACTTGTTACTTATTTTTCTTGATATTGTGTGTCAATAGGGTCTAATGTTATACGTGCTTTTCTGTTCGCATTCATAACGTATATACCCAGTGCCATACCTATTATGCCGTAAACCATAAATGTTCTGAAATATTCTCCTAAAAGTGCATTGCCAAAAGCTGCCTTGCCAATTTCAGGCGACATAATAAACATGGAGTTAAATAACAAGGTTCCTATTAAAGCCTGGGAAACGGAAGCTTTACGTACTGAAGCACCGCCCACCAAAAGTGCGGCAACAGAAAACATTCCGATTTGCGTATGGGCTCCATAGACATTTAGTGTGCCCATATCCTGCAAATAAATTATTTGTCCCCAAGCAGCCAAAACCGTGGACATCATTACAGCAATAATTCTGGTTTTATCCACATTTATCCCGTTTGATTCCGCAATCTGTTGATTTTGCCCTACACTTCTAAAATCCTGTCCGAGCTTGGTTTTCATAATTAATTCCGTGAAAACGCAAAGTAAACCTATCATAAATACTGTCGCTATCGGTACTTTTTTTACAATGCTAAGTTTGCTTTTGGTCACAATAGAGAATAAGCTAAAAGCCGCCAAAGCCAATAAAAGTATGGTTTTTGTATAAAATGCGGTTTGGTTAACCTTTTTTGGTTGTTTTTTATCTCTAATATAAAAAAATACAACTAAAGCCAATAACAGCAATGATGCAAAGAGCACTGCCCATAAAAACGGCACTTTTAAAATGTTTTCCAAAGAATAGTGAAGATCACCCATGTCAACGGTCATTCGAACCCCAACGCCGTCAGGTTTAATCATGGGGTGGCTTGAGCGTACAGGTATTATAACTCCTGTGGCGAAAAGGAGAAGAAATTGATATACTCCGTTTGCAAAGAATCCGACGATTAAGCTCGCTATCATTTCCTGTCCTCTGGTTTTATTGTAAAGCTTGCCAGTCAAAAATCCTATAAAGGCAGCGATGGGCAATGTCAAGGCAAAACAAAGTATAAGCTCAACAGACCCGCTAAGGTGCAGAAATTCAATACTAAGGTATCTAATCACTATTATAGATAATTGAGCACTCATGGCCCCTATTACTATTCCGAAGTTTAACCCCAACCCTGCAATAACGGGAATTATAAGGGATAAAACAATAAAGGCATTACGATAGAACCTGCTGGATAGCTCCGATAGAAAAAAGCTAAAAGGCACGTTAGTGGTCAATATAAAACCTAACAGTGTAAATGCAATAAAAATCATAGGAACTATATTGTCCATTAATGATGGTATTATTTGTTTTAAGTTCATCTTCTTGCTATTTTTCATTCTTTGCCACCTCCTTTAACTTGGGTAAGGGCATAAAG
>CAZQHS010000172.1:0-2846 GCA_964593485.1 uncultured Clostridiaceae bacterium | reverse complement strand
CTGATTATTATAGTTTTACCCAAGCCTTTAAGGCTTCTAAGTATTTCCTTCATTTCAACCCTGGCCCTTGGATCCATTCCCGATGCGGGCTCATCCAGGACCAGCATTTTCGGGTTATGAACAAGACTTCTTGCCAGACACAATCTTTGTTTCATTCCCCTAGACAGACTATCCACATAAGTCTCCCTCTTATCTGACAAGTCAACCAATTCCAGCAAATCATCGGAAATTTTCTTTCGTTCATTTGCCTTGATATTATATATAGAGGCGTAAAAGTCTAAATATTCACTGACTTTCAAATCATCATACACCCCGAAAAAATCCGGCATGTAGCCTATTACTTCTTTGGCCTCCCTTACTTGTTTTATCGCATCAATATCATTAACATAAACTTCGCCACCGTTTGCAGCCATCAAACCGCAAATGATCTTCATTGTGGTGGTCTTCCCTGCACCGTTAGGTCCTACAAAACCAAAGATCTCGCCATGGGGGACCTCAAGATTCAACTTGTTCACTGCAGTAAATCTATCATACTTTTTTGTCAATTCCTTTATCTTAAGCATTATCTTACACTTCCCTTCACAGATATTTGAGGAAGTGCAATGCCATTACCGTCATCTCTGAGTTCAAATTTCAGCCGAAGTTCATTGTTTCCATCTATGTATTTTCCCATTTCCTTATCTTCAATTGCAAAATTGCTAAGTTCTTTTTCTTCCCATGTTAGAGATTTACCATCCCAAATAAATTGTTTTATATTGTATGAAGGATTCTCAAACTTGATTTTTATACTATTGGGTTCAATGTATTCATCTATAACAAACAAAAACTCCACTGTGCCGTCACCATAATATATATTGCTGTACAAATCATGATGCCCTTTTGTAAAATTATCCTGAACTATTATGGGTTCAATATACCCAAAAGGCAGTTCAACCATATTCCCTGATTTTACATTCAGTTTTAAGTCGACTACTACCATGGTATTGTCATATCTTTTTAATATCTTGTCATTAACAGATATATCGTCTAATATCCGGGTTTTGCTCCACCCGATAAGCTTGATACCTTCTATCTTTTGACCTTCATTATAAAAAAAGTAATCCAACATGTCCCTTTTTTTATTGCCCAACCGCAATGCCACTAATTCTTCATCTTTTACTTTATTATACCTTTGATATATTCTTGGATAAAGGTTATCCATAAACTCATGCCTGTTAGAATAGTATTGGACCATTCCTTTGGGTATTGCAGTCTCTCCTCCCGGCTTGATATCTCCCATCTTTATATATTGGTTGGCAGTTACAATTGCACAATCTTCTAATGCGATATCCGTATTGTTTTCTATAAACCCGCTATAATCCCAGTCAACATACTTTATATCACCGATTATATTTCCTTTTATATTTTTACTATCTTCTATTTCAAATGTCTTCATGCCCCAAACACCGATATCATAAAACTCTGCTCTCGGATTCGGGTACAAAACAAATTTTGATTCAATTCTTTTATCATCCCAGGTTTGGCTGCTATTATATCCATAATAATTATTCCTTGAAAAAGGTTTTATTTTTTGGCCCTCTAAACCTTGTATTTTTAACATGGTTTTATTTGGAGTGAAAATGCCGGCATAATATTTTATATCATAAGCTCCGTTTTCGTTTAAACGTATTACAGATACCGTATTAAGAAGAGGCTCCTTTATCCGGGAGCCAAAACCGACAAAATATACAATAAGTGCAAATATAATAGAGAATACAGGTACAATTCCCCACATTAATTCCCTTTTATCCTTCTTTTTTAATACAATATAGCTTAAAGGTGCAACAATAATAATATAGATGATAAATATAATAATGATTGTCCCGTATTTAGGCAAAGGCAGCTCCGGTATATTGTTAAGAGCGGAGTTGATATTATGATTAAAACCCGGCCTATATTTACTTTCGTAATCCGGTCCTACACGAATTAGGGGCACTGTACTTTGAAACAAGGATTCCATAAAATACTTATTCAGCTTCCAGGATATCATCGGCTCCATCCCCAGGTCAAAAGACAAAAACAGCACTCTCCCCTGCCCCTTGTCCAACTTTTGAATATAAGATATTTCTTCGGAAGACACTACTATAGCACCGCCTTCTATATTTATATCCAATATATCAATGGGTATATTGAATTCATCATCAACAAAATATCCCAAAGGCCTTCCCGAAGCCTTTTTAATATCTCCCATTTCTCCGATTATGAAGCTATCGGCTGCGGTAAATGCGGATAAAGTTTTGCTGCCATTAGCACCTGTGCCTATAACCAGAAAACCGCCTGATTCAGTCCAATTTTTCAGCACCTTATACTGCTCTTTGGTCAAATTCCCTGTATTAAAATTATTTATTATAATCATGTCAAAATTATTCATAACATCTGATGAATCAGGAAAGGTGTCTTCTTTTAACCTAACTATTTTTGTAGCGACAGTATCATATAATCCATCATAAGTAAAACCGTTTAAATAATTTATACTGTCTATATTGTCGCTAAGGATACCAACCAGCATGGTGTTTTCGGAAATGCCTTTATCAATCCTTACATACTTTTCAAGTAAAACCTTTTTATCTTCCACGACTTTTAGCTTTACATTTAATAGACTTGATGATAATGGAATATTCATTATATATTTTTTTTGGGTATCTTTGGGATGGTTAATCCCTATTGCATATATAGTTAACTCATTTCCGTATCCTTCATCATAAGGAACCTCGATTTGTATTTCCCCATCAATATCTTTTAGATTATTATCCATGGTGATAAAAACAGGAGTAGTATAAAAAGGTTTGAATGATTTATCAAAACCT
>CAZQHS010000171.1:2055-2864 GCA_964593485.1 uncultured Clostridiaceae bacterium | reverse complement strand
CAAGGGGACGGTTCTCCTGTGTCATTTTTTAACACAGGAGAACCGTCCCCTTGTGTTTGGTCCCTTGTGTTATTGAAAATATTAAATGGTATTTTTCGTAAATGTGACAAAAATTTGTATTGATGTATGTAGATACTTAGTATATACTGGTTATAGAGGTGATTTAAGTGGAAACCACAATTCAGAAATGGGGGAATAGTCAGGCAGTACGAATTCCCAAGAAGATTTTGGATGAGGCTAATCTGCAAGAAAGAGATAGGGTGGAACTTAAAGTCGAAGAAGGCAATGTTATAATTATTCCAGTTAATAAACGCAAAACCCTGGCAGAACGTATTGCAGAATACGAAGGCGGCTATGTCTGTGAAGAATGGGATATCGGTGAGCCAAAGGGCAAGGAGGTCTGGTGATGTCGTACGTACCTAAGCAAGGTGACATTATATTCATGGAATTTGATCCCCGTACCGGCCGTGAACAAAAAGGCAGAAGACCCGCTTTTGTTGTAAGTAATAATACTTTTAATCAATTTACTAAAATGGCCATGGTATGCCCGATTACTAATACAAATAAAGGTTTTCCCCTCCATGTCACTTTGGATAACAGAACTAAGACTACCGGTGTAATTATGTGTGACCAGCCGAAGTCTTTGGATGTGTCAGCACGAGGAAGTGTTTTTGTGGAGAAGGCTCCGGAGGATATAATTAATGAAGTTATTGATATAATTATATCCTCAGTTGAGCCGGAATAGGATATATTAGCCCATTTAACCTTACTGGATGCGTTGCATTTTAAAACCATAGTTTTTAAACTAT
>CAZQHS010000171.1:0-2045 GCA_964593485.1 uncultured Clostridiaceae bacterium | reverse complement strand
GTTTTTATGATTAATCCTTTAAAATTTTCCGGATTTATGTGAGGATCCATGGGAATTCACGGATGTACCTCCGGATGATTTACCGCTGCTTGATTCCCGTTTTGTTCGTATAATATTTCTATAAAGGAAAGCATCTTCTCTTCCTGTGAGCTTGAGTCCCTGTTCCGTAATATAATCATTTGCCATCTGTTGTATCTTAGCGGTTTTCATCTTAACTTTTTGAATAAATATAGTTAAAAGTGCTATTAAAAAGGGCACTACTGCCAAAACTATTCTGCCCGTTTTCTTTTTTTGATTTGGGTCAGTCTTTACGTCTATAGGTTCTCCACTACGTGCCAGGTCAAGATAGTTTTCACAAGTTTCTATAAAGTTATAAAAGCTCTTATAATAATTACCGTTGGATAAATCAGGTAAGAACTTATCCGCTAATTTATCTTTCCCGTAATCCGTAAATGCCACATTTCCATAGCCGTGGGCCATGATGTCATAATCCCTCTCTGCCATGCTTATAACAAGCATTATACCGCTTTTATCATCACCGTAGCCTAAGTCATATTCATCATATAAATTCTGGGCGTAATCTTCAATATGGGCAGCTCCTTTATCATCTACAGTTACTATTAAAATATCGCAACCGTAGATATTTGAAGCCGCTTCCGCTTTCACATTCAGATCAGTCCGTTCATCTTCCGTCAAAAGCCCTGCACCATCCGTGACATAGTCCAACTCTCCCGAACCGGCAAATACATATAGTGAGCTGAATAAGGATAGAGTCAGCAGTAAAATTACACATATATAAAATAATCTTTTACTCATTCAATCCACCCCCTAAATCAAGCCCAGGAAGAACATGACTATACCCATCAGGGCAGACACTCCACCCCAGACACCGAAAAACCATCCAAAGAGTTTGCTTTTGGAAATGGGAAGGTCACCTATCAGCTTACCTGTCTGTCCATTCATGGCAAATAAATAGTTGTCACCTTTCCATTTCGTTGTCAGTAGCCAAACAGGCAACAGGGCATATTTTATTTCACCTTGTTTCATCTGTATATCCGCCCAGTCTACATTCCATGAAGTATATTCATTCAAAGTTGAAGCAAAAGAGTCCGTCGTGCTGTTTTTTATTCTAATATTAACCCTTTCTGCACTTTTCTTAGCATCCACGTCGTATTTATCAGCAAAAAAGCCAGGCAAATATGCAGTAGAAAAAGGTACCATCTCGTTATAGTTATAAGGCTCAATGGCATCCATATGGGCGTCAGGCATCTTTGTAGAACCGTCTACGGGAACCTTTTCAAAGCAGATTTCTCCTTGACGCACTACCCTGTAGTGAGAAGTCTCCGTGATGTCATAATCCCCGGCCCTCCACATGCGTACCTTTTGCCCGTTATATTTTATTTCTGCATCGGCATTGCAATTAAAGAGCCAAAAAGGCACATACACACCTTTAATCTCCTGTATATGATTTTCATCTTTGAATTCCTTCGGCAAAAGGGGCTTTTTGTTATAATGGTTTTTAAGGGCTTTCATAGCAGCACTTTTATTGAGTTTAAAAGGTATTACATAATCCGGTTTTAGATTTCCTCCCAATTGTCCCGGTACAATAGTAGGATTTCCGCAATATAGGCAACTGGTAGCTGCCGTAGTTTCCTCGGTTATTATTTCAGCACCGCAGGAAGGACAATTATAAACCTTAAGTCCCTGGGCTTCTGCCTCACTCCAAGGCGTACCGGCTTCGCCGATATCCCACTGGGGCTGTTTAGCCTCCGCCGCAGCCTTATTTTTATCTTCATATAAAAAATCAATAGTCGCCACGTCATAGACATTTTCACAATACTCACACTGCAGATTTCCGCTTTCGGAAGAAAATTTTAGGGGACCCGTGCAAGACGGGCATTTATAATTGGTTACTTGCTCACTTATTTTTATCTCCCCCTTTTAAATGAATTATCTGATTCCGATTATTGTTGGTTATTGTTAACTCATATTCGAAATAAAAAATATTTCTTTAATAAATGTCGCTCTGAGTCTTGTCGAAGGAT
>CAZQHS010000170.1:0-2868 GCA_964593485.1 uncultured Clostridiaceae bacterium | reverse complement strand
GGACAATGTATATTAGGAGATTTTACGATAAACCCGCTTAAATGCAAGTCCTATATAACCCAGAAAAAAGGAGACTTACAACCTGAAGAAATTGAAATATTGAAGAAGAACCAATTAGTTTGGGGTTGCGATATCTGTCAGAATGTTTGCCCCCATAATGAGAACATAGAAGAAACCCAGATAGAAGAATTTAAAACAAATCTTATTCACAATTTGGATTGCAGGGAAATAAGTCAAATATCCCATAGGGAATTTGATAAAAAGTATAAAGACAGAGCCTTTGCATGGAGAGGTAAGAAGATACTTAAACGAAACTGTGATATTTTGAGTAAAAAGTGACATTTATCGTAGCAAGTATAATGACCTGCTTTCTTAGGATAGTGATAGTGTGTACTAAAAAATTTCATCAATTGATTTTGTGGTTAATGGATAGTAAGATTAAGATGCTGCCAAATTAATACTAAAGAAGTAAAATATAAAATATTGGTGAGGTTCAAATGATGCAAAAATTTGATAATTTTATAAAAAGGATACCTGATAACATTCATTCACGCACAAAAACCTTTATTAGTGAGAATGTAGCTATTTTTAAACCGGAAAAGTTCGTAACAGATCAAAGCATGATTATGGAGGATTATCATTTTATAATATTGCATTCCAACCCGCCCAAAGCGATTATTAACGGAACTACATATAGCTTTAAAAAAGGCAGCCTTATTTCCCTTATGCCGGGAACAAGCATTGCGGTATTAATAAATGAGAACAATAATACATGCAAATACATTTCCATAAGTATAAAGAAGGATTTTATGGACAGACTTGCCCTCTTAGCCCTTGGGATGGAAAAATTAAAATTTAGAAAAATAGAAAACCAATACAGCAATTACCTTTTGGATGTTATTAATAACTTTGAACATGAGATAATAGCCTATGGCAACAGCCCTTCACCTATGCTAAGAAGCATTGAAACCCAATTAGCTATGCTCCTAATAAGAAACTCTTTACCTGATTGTAATTTTCTAAATAATAATAGTATTTCAGAAGATGATTATATAAAAGAAGCCATTGTCTATATGCATAAGTTTTATAGCGGTAATATCTACATAGAGGATATTTGCAAAGAGATATATCTAAGCGTTAGCCATTTTAAAAGAGTCTTTAAGAGTAAAACCGGCAAAACACCATATCAATTCTTAACAGAGATTAGGATAGAAAAAGCGAAAGAAATGCTAAAAGATAAAGAATGCTCAATTAATGAGGTGGCTCGGCTTTGTGGTTTTGTAAATTCAGGCAATTTATCTGCTGTTTTTAAAAAACATACGAACATGTCGCCATCAGAATATAAGAAAACACAGAACAAAACTGCACAGAACTAAGAAAATACAATAAAGAGTATTTTTCGATAAATATTATGATACTCCTAAGGATTAAACCCTTAGGAGTATTTGCTATTATTAGAATATCTATAAATAAGAGAAGGAGATGATAAAGATGTTGAAAAGAATAATAATTTATACCCTATGTATAGTAATATTAATGTCAAATATTGCATACGCACAAAACCCTCCTATTTCTGATAATAGCATTGAACTAAATGCCGCATTTAAAGAAATGACCAAGATGGTTCCATCTGTTAAGGCTGCCGATATTCTCGCTCTTGCAAAGGGCTATTATTCTTTATCGAGCCCAAAGATTGAGGAAGCGGCAAAGAGTGAGTATAAGTGCATAGTAAATTGGACTCCAAACTTTAGCGGAGCAAATCCAAATGCCAAAAAGGCAAAAGAAGTCACTGCATCAGCGGCTCTCGCAATCGGCTATACAAATGCAAAAAACTTTTATCTGGCTATGGCAAGTGCTGCATTTTCCTTAGACCCTAAAAGCGTTATAGGTGCAGGTAATTTTGCATCTGCTGTAGCGTCTTATTACGATGATTTGGTTTTAGAAGCTAAAAAAGAAAAGAACATGGATAAATATTATACAGATGCCATAAAGATTTATAATTATGGACTAACACTATCAATAAAGGATGGAAAGTATAACAAAGATTCCCTTTCTCTTTTGGTGAGCTTGGGTAATATATATTTAGATACGGGTAAAAAAGATAGAGCTTATAACTGTTTTAGGATGGCAATGGCTATAGACAAAGGCTATTGGCCGGCTCGCAAGGCAATGTACAATTACTATATGTCGGAAAAAAAGTTTGACCTGGCACTAAAGCTTATGATGGAAGAAAGTGAATACCCCATATTTGTAAAGGCCACATCCAAGGTAAGCAAGATTAAAGATGAAGAGGATAAGAAAAATCCAATACCCCAAGGAGAAGTAGCAGACGAAGTGATGGAAAAGTATTTAGACAATTTGGTGAACGTTGAATCCATATCTTCGGCGGATTTTTTAGAGGAAATAGACAAGGAAGCCAAAGAGAAGCTTAAGGCCTTGATAAGAGAAGTCCAAAGCAAGATGAAATACACCGCTCCTGATATTAAAATGGTGACCCAATACTCATCTTTAAAAAACATATCCACCCCTGACGGCCAAGTCACTTTGCAGGCCTTTCTAAATGGTATAGTAAGCTATGCAGATAGAGCAGAGTATTTGAGTGCAAAAACCTATGAAGACCCTATGGCGAATTTCGGGAACACAACAGATTTGGGAGGCTATAGTACGCAGTCAGAATTCGAGGCAGCTATGGCGGGTAGTCCGGATTTTCATTTAGATATGAATTTCTTTAGCTCTTACGATACGGATGAAAAGCTCCAAGCCTTTGTAGCGGAATTAGAAAAGAATGTTGCACTTTACAAAGAAGACCCAAGCAAAGGGGCAGATATGTTTATAACTATATCCAAAATGCAGCCGGAAAAAGCTGTT
>CAZQHS010000169.1:0-2915 GCA_964593485.1 uncultured Clostridiaceae bacterium | reverse complement strand
TAATTAAAAGATAAAAAATAATCCACTTTATTATTATTTCGGTGGATTATCCTTTTATTTATACCTAATTATGTGGTAAATTTAGATTTTTCCAAACATAGATTTGTGATTCAAATAGGATAGGTTAAAATTTTTTTGAACTTAGTTCAGCCCTTGAATGGATATTCAATTTACTATAAATATTTCTAAGGGTAGTCCTCACCGTCATTACAGATATGCACAGCTTATCGGCAATCTCTTTAGCCGTAAAGCGGTCTTTTGCAAGAAATGCTATCTCTCTTTCCCTTGGTGTCAGGGGGGATTTATCACGGCATATAGCCTTTTTTAAGATGTCTGCACCTTGGCGTTGACGAGTGCAAAGTTCAATCAGTTCAGCAAAACCTTCAAATGAATTCATGTTCATTTCAGAAAGAAAATCTATCATACAGCTTTGTTCAGCAAATGGCAAGTAAATCTGATCCGGCTGAGCTATGTTTAAAGCTTCTTTTAAATAATTTTGTGCCTCCATGTCTTCCCCGTTGTTACGCTTCGCTATGGCAAAAAATATCAGTTGATAAAGACGAGACATCATATACTTTGTTTTAACAGTGGGATTCTCTGATAATTCTAAAGCAAGTTGGCAAACGCCAAAAAATTCATTGTAACGCTTATCCATGAGCAATATTTTTAGATAAGGTATTTGTGCTAAAGGCACTAAAGGCACATGCAAGACCTTTTTTACATATCCGGTATCATAGAACCAAGGTGCAATATAGTCTCGAGTTTCAAGTAAAAGACTAATTTCAGTTAAAGATTGTTCAACCAGGTGCAAAATATAAATGTTTGAGTCTTCCTTCGCACTTTTACGGATATTACTGATTGCAGTATAAAAACTCTCCGTTTTCCCACGTAATATAGCAATACGAGCAAGAACCAACTCAGCACATATGCAAATACATATCTGTTGATGGTTGCGAGCGGCATAGAGTGCTTTATGGCATAAAATTTCAGCTTTATCATCTTCACCCCGCAAAAGTGCCGCTTCTGATTGCAGCATAAAGAAGGCTCCGGAGCCATTGCCCCGGGTCAGCCTGCCGTATAAATGATTAATCATTTTCCCTTGCCGTATCACATTTTTCAATCTCCCTGTTTCACGCCAAAACATATTTAGTATCGATGTAGAAACAAACAAGCAAGGGGTATTGGCATTTATTACACTTGAAGGTTCTTTTAAAAGTTCCCATGCCGCATTTTGTTTTTCTTTCATTTTGGTAATATCATTGAATTCACCAAAGGATTCCAATAACATGTATTCGCCTTTTATTTTTTCGAACTCAACATTACTTAAAAAAGCACCATTTTGGATAAGTGAGCCAAGCAGCCTGAGTAATTTGCCGTACTCCTCATAGCAGCCATCCATAAAAGCTATGTATCCAAAAATTATCATTGCCTTAGGATATTTGCTCAATATATTTTCAGGGCATTCGTTAACCAGAGATGCATAAAATTTTGCTGGATGTCTTTCCCTTTGCTTAACAAAATAATCAATGCTGATAGGTAAAGAAAAGATGGCATCAAAATCCCTGATTTTATAGAAAAACTCTACGGCTTGATGATATTGTGCCATAGCAGCACACGAGGTTCCGGCCTTACGCAACACACCGTTATGATAATCCCGAGGCATTTCATGGTAGAGACGTATTTGAAGGTAATCCTTTAAAATGCCGTGTATACTATATATATGTTTATCAGGAAAATATTTTATGAAATCATTATTTTTTAGAAAGCTGTCCATTTCCTTAGGTAATTCATCCACTTCCAACATAATAGCCGCCTGACGGGCTGTGAAGCTTTCAAAAACAGAAAGTGATAGCATGAAATCCCTTTCTTTTGTAGAAAGGTTATTCCAGATAGCATTTCTTACAAGTTGCTCTATGTCTGCCGTGAAAGAAAAGCAGCCTGTTCTCATAAAATTTATCATTTGAAGACGTATGGCTGAAATCCATCCTTCCGTGCTCATAAACAAGCTTTCCAATTCGTCTTTTTTAAGGCGAATCCCTTCCATTAGGAACAAATTTTTC
The DNA here is from genome assembly GCA_964593485.1 of uncultured Clostridiaceae bacterium. Taxonomy (GTDB): domain Bacteria; phylum Bacillota; class Clostridia; order Lutisporales; family Lutisporaceae; genus JAAYKT01. The sequence continues at coordinate 855 of CAZQHS010000169.1, read as the reverse complement.
ATATCTGCTCTATTGAAAAAAAAGTATGAGGCATTGATGATATGAATATTGTTGTTATGAACTGAATGCTGATGCCGCAATCCTAAGAGCTGGGTTATAATAATTATATGCAGATTACTACTACCGTGATTTGAAAAAACACTTATCAATTCTTTTGGAATATCAAGGTCGATAAGTTGATAATTATCCACAACTAAAAAAGTCTTTTCATTGCTATGCACATTCTTTAGATATGCAGTCGCATGAAAAAAAGTGTCTATAGCCGGAATCTTTAAGTTTTTCAAATCTTCCGCCACTTTGGGGCTCACATTTTTAAACAGATCGCAAATCCCTAACCACGCTGAGGCGGCAGATTCACCAAAGCAAGTATACCAATAATTTTGAAAACCCCGAATTACATTTTCCTCCAGGTATTCTCTTACGGCTGTTGTTTTACCAAAGCCTGACGGTGCCTCAATGATGGTCAAAGGATAATATTGAATCTGATCGAGTTGTCTCTTAAGTTTATCCGGGAAATAATAGCTTTGCCGGTTATTTATTCCCTTAGGCATCTTATCTACTCCTTTAGATTTAGGATAAGCGTGAACTTTAAGTAACCATATTACCAAGTTTTGTTTATATTATCACATTCTACTACTGTTTACAAGAATATTAAGTATATTTCGACAATATATGACTTTTACTATTATTATTCACGCATTATCTAACTGCCTTATATTGCTATGATAAATGTCACTTTTAAGGCTTGTAAAAGAGTGTCAGGATGAACCCATTAGTACAATAAAATAAAAGGTGCTTAAGCACCTTTTATTTTACATCTTTTCGAATGAATCCTTATCCACTCCGCACAACGGG
>CAZQHS010000168.1:0-2945 GCA_964593485.1 uncultured Clostridiaceae bacterium | reverse complement strand
CCATAGTCATGAACTCCGCCGACAAATATACTTCCCACAACAACCCAGAGTAATACAGGGACCCATCCAAAAATAGCTGCCTGTATAGGGCCGTTTATCGGGCCTGCACCTGCTATGGATGCAAAATGGTGCCCCAACAATACGGATTTACTCGTGGGGACGTAGTCTATTCCGTCATTCATCTCGTGAGCAGGGGTTTTCCTTGAGGGATCTATACCCCATTCCTTGGTTAACCAAGCACCGTACGTAATATAAGCTAAAACAAAGATGATGATACTTCCTCCAATCAATACTAAAGAACTCATAAATAGACCTCCTTTTAAAATATAGTTTCTCTTATAAGTCTAATTGGAGTTAAAATTATAAAGCGATGCTACCTCCTTTCCTATTTTGTTACAAGAGATCAACCCTGTTTTTAGCGATACTAACAAAAGACGTACCTCAGCCCATCCCCTGTACCCAAATGCGAAGCTTTTGTTGTATTTGAACTTCGCTATAGATTTTTTTATATGTTCCAAATCCCTCTCCGAAACATTTTCCGTAACTATTACCCCGGTTACAATGCTTGACATATGTTCCTTTGAAGGATTTATAACCGTCTTAATAGATTTTATTAAATTATCCATAAAAATATTATAGTCACCTGTATCAAATTTTTTATAATGCTTCATCAAGACATATTCGTTATTTTCAAATGCATAAATAACCGCCTTTTTTACCAGAAAGAACTTTTCGTTTCTCATAAAAAACTTGGCATAAAGATCATAATTCAGATCATTTATATGGTGATTTCTCAAAATATCAAAATTGTTTATAAGTTTACATTCAATTATATCAATGTATTCAGCTAATTCCATTCTCTCAACCTCTAATAATTATGCAATGAACATCTACAATTAATTTTATCACTGCAGTTAAATTTTATCAACACATATTCTGTGAATTCTTGACTCTTGTCAATAACTAAAATATAATTTATACAATGAATGGATTCAGAAAAGAGGTTAGGCCATGAAAAAAGATTTGTTTTCCACCATAAAAGAAAATGTTAAACTCTTCATACAGGGAGCTACAGATTTCGACAGGAAGTCTAAAGCATTGCTAATTAAAGAGTCCCATAATGAAATGGACGAATTTCTACTCCTTTGTTTTGGTGATCTTTTGGGTATACCTATACCCACGAGCTATTACACACTTGAGTTGCTCCCATTGATTGCCCAGGACTTGGACGGGTGGAACAACAGGATGTCAGGCAGACTTAGTGTTTGGCAGGAAAAGTGGGCTGACTACGGTTTTGATGCATAATATCTTGCTTTTACCTGTATAATTATTTATTGGATGAATATTTAGTATGATAGGGGGATAAAATTGATTACATTTATCGGTGGCAAAGGCGGAGTGGGCAAAACCACATGCAGTGCGGCTTATGCATTGAAATGTGCCAAAAACGGACTTAGAACACTGCTTATTTCTACTGATCCGGCTCATTCCACATCGGATATTTTTGAAAAAGAAATAAAAGACGAGATAACCAATATTATGCCTAACTTGGACGCTCTGGAAATAAGTGCTCAAAAGGAAAGCACAGCATATATGGATAAAGTACGGTTAAGCCTCAAAAATGTTGTAAGTCCCATTATAATTGAGCAGATAGAAAAACAGATAGATGCGGCGGCTATTTCTCCCGGCACCGAGGAAGCGGCTTTGTTTGATAAAATGATAGAAATAATCACCGAAAAAAATCCGGACTACGATAAGATTATTTTTGACACGGCACCTACCGGTCATACATTGAGGCTTTTGAGCCTACCGGAGCTTTTGGGCTCATGGCTGAATGCACTTATGACCAAAAGGAAAAAATCCATAGCCTATATGTCCATGGCCAATCATGCGGGCCACGCCGAAAGGGAAGAGATAGAAAAAGACCCTGTCATGCAGATATTAAAAAACCGGTTTGATAAAATTGAAAAAGCAAGAAAAATTATGACTGACGGTAAAAAACTATCCTTTGTATTCGTAACCAATGCTGAGAAACTGACTATAGACGAGACCATCAAAGCAGTTGATACCTTGGAGAAATATGATATTACAGTTAGCGAAATAATCGTCAATAAAATATTACCGGAAAATATGACGGATGAATTTTGGATAAGCAAAAAAGAACAGGAACAAAAGTACCTGGATATAATAAAGGAAAGTTTCAAAAATAAAAAAATCTTCCTGCTTCCGTTGCTGCAAGAAGATATGAAATCCGACAGTATTGGGCTCATGGCTGATAAAATGACGGAAATGTAACTTTTACTATAAAAATTCTAATTATGCCGGATTACTTGAAACCTTTCTATTTCATAGTTTTCGTTTTCATTTATTCCGGCTTTTCTTAATGCTATGCTCAACTGTTCTTCTACAGTATCAATTCCCTCTAAATTGGGTAAAAGCAATCCTGTTCTATAGCCTTTTCTCACAATTACACCGTAATTTTGGGGATCCAAAAGCCCTTTTGAACTGATTTTCTCCGCTTCACCTAAAACATCAACAGAATATACTAATTCTTCCAACTCGACTTCATCTACAGGGGCAAACCTGGGGTCATTAAACCCGGCAGAGATAGCATTTTGCATTATTTCATCTGCTATACTTTTTGTGGTAGGTCTTATGGTGCCGATACAGCCCCTCAGCTCTCCGTTTTTCTTCAAGGATACGAACACCCCTGCCCTTTTTTCTAACAGTTCTTTAGGCAAATCACGGGGAATATCTATATTCCTATTATGCTTCACCTTGTTTTCCAACGTAAGTCTTGCAAGCTTTACATAAGGGTCCTCATTTTTTCGTAAATTGTTTATTCCGTCAATTGTTCTTTGAGTATGTTCTTTTAGACAACTTTCAATATCTCCGCAATCAGACCATGCTATTTCAGCAACTCCATATCCTACGCCAAAAGGTCC
>CAZQHS010000167.1:0-2968 GCA_964593485.1 uncultured Clostridiaceae bacterium | reverse complement strand
GACTTCATCAAAGCCGCACTGAACAAATGCAAATAGGGTAAATAGATAAAAGAGGTTTTTATGGTTAGTATTGAAATTTTAAATGATAATGTAATAAAAAGTATCAAAAATATTGCCGCCAAATATAAAGTGGAACAAATAGTTCTATATGGTTCACGAAGCAGAGGGGATAATACTGATACAAGCGATTATGATATAGCCATTATCGCACCTTCAGCAATAGAAAAAGACAAAACAATGCTTTATCACGACATAAATGAAATAGAAACCTTAAAGAAAATTGACATAGTTTTTATCAATAAGGAAACAGACTCCGACTTATTAGAAAATATTAATAAGGATGGTGTTATTATATATGAACAAATTGGAGATAAAAATTAATAATTTTAAAAAAGCAATACAAAGGTTGGAAGAGGCAGCGGATGAACTTTATAAGGAAAAAGACAGAGCAATTGTGCGTGATGGATTAATTCAAAGATTTGAATTTACATATGAATTAGCCTGGAAAACCACTAAGGACTATTTAGAGTTTATTGGAATAATGGATAAAAATTCTCCGCGTGCAGTTATACAAGAAGCATACTCACAAAAACTTATATTAAACGAGGATAATTGGCTTGCAATGATAAAAGACAGAAATTTAACCACACATATGTATAAGGAAGAAATGGCAAAAGAAATATCTTTAAGAATCATTAATACCTACATAAAGGAATTCAATGACCTCTTAAAATCAATTAGCAAATAAAATAAGTAGACTCATTCGCAATAGAGTTATTTAAAAAAATATGGCAAAATCCTAAAAAGAGGGTATAATGTAGCTGAGGAAAGGGTTTTGTATAGTATGAATAAGATTAAACTTACAATCATAATAGAAGAGGACGAAGACTGTTATGTAGCAAGCGTGCCAGAACTCAGAGGCTGCCATACCCAAGGAGAAACAATAATGGAGCTTATGGATAATATAAATGAAGCAATGAAATTGTGGATAGAAGTTTTTCAAGAAAAGCAGGGAGATAATTGGAAATTATATATTCAAAATCAGCAGTAAAGATGATTGAATCTTTAGAAAAGAACATGAAACATAGAATTAAAGAAGGCATTGAGGGATTAACACAAGAGCCACCGATTGGTGATATTAAAAGGTTAAAAGGATTTCAGTCCACAACTTATCGACTAAGGATAGGAAAATTTCGTATCCTATTTGAACATAATGAAGAAAACCAAGTATTGTTTATTAAGGACATTGGATCACGAGGAGACATTTACAAATAAGGAGATGATTATATGTCAACATATTCAAATCAAATAGTAGATATGATTAATATGCTTCCGGAGTCGGAGCAAGAATTGGCTTTTGAATTTATAAAAAGAATGGTTCTTGCATGGGATAGTGATTTTACAAAACTAACACCTTTTGAGAAGGAAAGATTATTTAAGGCTGAAGAAGAAATTTTAAATGGTGAAACAATGAACCACACTGATATAGATTGGTCATAAATTATTAAAACATGATAGCCAAACTAAAATTAAATGATTATACAATATTGCTTATTATGAATTTTAAGTTGGCAATTAATAAAAAGGAAAATCCTCCCTTGTTGGCGAATAATTAAAAAAGCAAACATCGGAGGTTTTTTTATGTCTAAAACTAACTTCAGAGATCTAAAAGTTTATCAAGAAGCAAAACAATTGGCGGTGGAAATATATAAACTTACAAGTAACGGTAGTATAAATAAGGATTACGGACTAAAGGATCAAATCCAAAGATCTGCTGTAAGCATACCCAGCAACATCGCCGAGGGTAATGAAAGAGAAACAGATAAAGAATTTGTTAGATTTCTATACATATCAAAAGGCTCACTGGCAGAACTAATAACCCAACTGGAAATCGCTTACGAAATAGGTTACATAACAGAAAACGAAATATCAAACCTATTGGACAAATGCAATAAAATCGGTGGAATGCTTGGTGCCTTAATAAAATATAGAAGCAAATATTTTTAAAAGACCACAAAGGAATACCCAAGCAAACCAGGAGCCCGGTGCCCCGCACCCGTGATAGACCCAAAAGGAATACCCTGACTCCAGGAGCCTGGTGCCTAGTGCTCAGCGCCATGTAATATTTGCCTCTGGCAAATATTACATTCCTGTTACACTTCTCTTCCCCTAATTGACTCATTATCCATAACTTGCTATAATCTGAAATAAGGTCATGCATGACCATACTTTTCCTATCTTACCAAGGATAATAAAGGAATTACCAAGACCCGGAGCCTGGTGCCAAGAGCCCAGTGCCCGTTACCGACCCCATAGACATGACCCTAACACCCAGAGCCCGGCGCCCAGAGCCCAGTGCCCGTTACAGGTAGTAACCCCTCGAGGGATTATTATAAAAATGGGAGTCGAATTACTACATAGACCCCCGCAAAATATTATTTAGGAGGCGTTTCAATGAAGAAAGTATTAGCACTTATTTTAGCATTTGCAATGGTATTCTCAACAGTATCATTTGTATTTGCTGAAGAAGAAGTCGTAGAAGCTGTTGAAGAAGTCGTAGAAGCAGTAGTTAGCGACGAGGCAGCAGCCTTATCTACAATCGGAATGCTTGAAGGTTCAGGCGACGGCGTAACAGCTGAATACGAAGCAAAAGAATTAGACAGACTCACAGCAGCAATAATGATTCTTAAACTAAGAGGACTTTATGAAGAAGCATTAGAGTATGACGGAGTCAACAATTTCGCAGATGCTGAGGAGCTTAAATGGGACGGCGGCAAGAAAGTTCTTGCTTATGTAAAAGACAATCCTGTAGGCTTCGGCGGAAACGAAAAAGGCGAATTCATGCCTTATGAAAAACTAAGCGAACAAATGCTTTACAAGGTATTGCTTGAAAACTTAGGTTACAAGCAGACTACTGATGAAGTAGTAGGAGATTTCGCTTGGGAAGAAACTTTAGAATTTGCAGAAA
>CAZQHS010000166.1:0-2969 GCA_964593485.1 uncultured Clostridiaceae bacterium | reverse complement strand
TTTATACTTACTGCAGTGGATAGATACGGAATGGCCGTGGGCTTTGAAGAATTAGGCTGCAAACTGACTATAGGGGATATTATTATTTCCTTGGGTCTAAATATACCCATATACTCATTAAAAAGACTTGAAAGAATTGCATCTATTGCGGCACCTATTGTTTGCAAGCTTCCCTTTGAAATGCTATATCCCACAGGTAAAGCACAAAATAAGGAAGAAAGATCATCGGGTAAAACCGATAAATATTTTCACGAAGCTGATATAATTGCCGGGGACTTTCATTACATAAAACGTCATTTACCTTGGAATACAAAAGGCAAGATAGTAGTAACAAACACAGTTACGAAGGACGATGTTCAATGGCTTAAAGAAAAGAATATAAAAACCTTGATAACCGCCACACCGGATTTGTCGGGGAGGTCCTTTGGTGCAAATGTTATTGAAGCTTTGGCTGTTGCAATGATAGAAAAAGATCCCGATGATATCAGTGGAGAAGATTACCTGAAATTTTTAGATGAAATAAACTTCAAACCAAGAGTTATTGAATTCAACGAATCTTTTTACCAAAATTTTACCGCTTATTAATGTTGCAAGTTACTGTTCAGACTCGTTCTTAACCTTCTACAATTATTTGTATTTGATAAAATTGCGTTGTGGAAAGGAAACGAAATCACACCAGCTTAAGGAATTATTGTTTACCATAAAAATGATTTAACTGAGAAATTTTGATTTCGCCCGTAATAAGCATACAGTCCTTTAGCCTTGTAACTCAGCAATTATATCAAATATAATAATGAGGGAAAAAATATACATAGTGTGAACAGTAAAATTATAGGTAATTCAATAATCCTTGACAATAATAAAGTGCTATTTTATAATTAACGAATAACTGAAGTACGCAAGCACTGAAAGGAGGCTCTTTTGCAGTGCTTGTTATAATAATACCTGTAGGACGATAATATAACAGCATAAAAAATATTCTATCACATATATTATCTACGTTAATAAAAATATATATTTATTAAAGGGGAGACAAAACATGACATTTAATAAGGAAAACTTATTAACTCTATCAGGTTTGGCAAAATTGGAAGATGAATTAAACAATTTAAGAACGAAAAAAAGGGCGGAAGTAGCACAAAGAATAAAACAGGCGTTGGCTTTCGGAGATATTTCAGAAAACTCCGAATACGATGAAGCAAAAAACGAGCAAGCTTTTATTGAAGGGCGGATAGCCCAACTTGAAAATATATTAAAAAGTGCAAAAGTAATAGACGATGAGGATATTGATACGGAAAAAGTCAGTGTTGGGGCAAAGGTACGACTTAAAGTAATAGATGAAGATTACGATGATGAAGTTGAATATACATTGGTGGGATCGGCTGAAGCGGATCCGATGAATTTAAAAATATCCAATGAATCTCCGGTAGGAAAGGCTATATTAGGCAAGACTATAGATGAAGAAGTGATTATACACATACCTGATGGTATAATAAAGTATAAGATTTTACAAATCAATAAATAGGGGGAATTTAGATGACGAATGAAGAATTAAATTTAAATGAAATATTGAGAGTTAGAAGAGAAAAACTGAAACATCTTAAAGAAACAGGAAAAAATCCCTTTGACATTGTAAAATATGATGTGACTCACCATTCAGATAAAATCAAAGAAAGCTATGAGGAAATTGAAGGTCAAAAAGTCTCCGTGGGTGGAAGGATCATGTCTATGAGGGACATGGGAAAAGCATCTTTTTTTGACGTTCAAGATAGGCATGATAGAATCCAGATATATGCAAAAACCAATGATTTAGGTGAGGAAGCTTATAACGAGCTCAAGAATTATGATATCGGTGATATCGTTGGTGTCATAGGTAAGGTTTTTAAAACAAGGATGGGCGAGATATCTATCCATGCAGAAGAAGTTAAGCTATTGACAAAATCCCTTCAACCTTTACCTGAAAAATGGCATGGGCTGAAAGACGTGGATATCAGATATAGACAAAGATACGTAGACCTGATAGTAAACCCGGAAGTGAGAGCGACCTTTGAAAAAAGGACTAAAATAATTCGAGCCGTTAGACGTTTCTTTGATGAAAGGGATTTTTTAGAGGTGGATACTCCGGTGCTTGCAACTATTGCCAGCGGTGCTGCTGCAAGACCTTTTAAAACACATAGCAATGCATTAGGTATTGATTTATACTTAAGGATTGCAACGGAATTGTACTTAAAAAGACTTATAGTAGGCGGTTTTGAGCGGGTTTATGAGATGGGGAAGGATTTTAGAAATGAAGGCATTAGCATTAGGCATAACCCTGAATTTACAATGATTGAATTATATCAGGCGTTTGCGGATTACAATGATATGATGGATCACTGCGAACAATGTGTAGCTTATTGTGCAATGGAAGTATTGGGAACAACAAAGATTGTATACCAAGGGACTGAAATAGATTTGGCACCTCCATGGAAAAAGATGACTATGATTGATGCCGTTAAAATGTACTCCGGGGTTGACTTCAGGGAAGTAAAAGGTGATGAAGCGGCGAGAGAAATAGCGGAAAAATTAGATGTTGTTGATGAGCTGAAAAAGGAACTGAAATATTGTACTTGGGGTGATATACTAAATGCAGCTTTTGAAGTTTATGTAGAAGAACATTTAATTCAACCTACTTTTATCATTGATTATCCCGTAGAAATTTCTCCATTGACTAAGGGTAAAAAAGACAACCCTGCAATAACCGAACGGTTTGAAGCGTTTATATATGGAAGAGAAGTAGCAAATGCCTATTCAGAATTAAATGACCCCATAATTCAAAAGGAAAGATTTTTGCAGCAAATGCAGGATAAAGAATATGGCGATGACGAAGCTTATGCAATGGATGAGGATTTTGTAAATTCTTTGGAGGTAGGAATGCCTCCAACCGGCGGCATGGGTATTGGAATAGATCGAATCATAATGTTTTTGAC
>CAZQHS010000165.1:0-2977 GCA_964593485.1 uncultured Clostridiaceae bacterium | reverse complement strand
AAACCAATAGATTTAACTTTAAAAAAGGCAGGGATAGAAGAAACCGTCTTTTTAAAAGCTCCTATTGATTTTTCTTTTAGGAAAGATTCTTACTATAATGTTTTAGCCGGAGAAGTTAAAATAATTCAATACATAAAGGCTGTAAAGTATAGCGGAGATCTGTTAGGCCCCTACCATATTCAGATAGGAAATACATATAAAAATTACGACACGGCGGAAGGGGCACTTAAAAACATAGAAAAGTCTGCAAAGAACTCATTTATAGCTTATGAAAACGGCTGGCAAATATGGAATGGCTTGTTATTGGACGAAAAAGAATGCAAAGAGCAAATAGACATAATACAAAAAAAGTTGCCGGACATCAAGCTTCAAATAATAGAACCTGATGAAAACAGAATTCAAATGATAGACAACATTGGCAATCCGTTTTTAATTTATAATTGCAATGAAGTTCTTATAACTAATTCAAAACCGGAAGAGAACTTATCATTATTAGAATTTAACGGTTCAAAATACAGAGGCGGAATTATAATAAAAACATTGGAAGACGGTTCCCTTGGGGTAATAAATGAATTATCTTTAGAACAATACCTATATGGTGTTGTGCCCTGTGAGATGGAACCATCCTGGCATACTGAGGCTTTAAAAGCCCAAGCCGTCGCCGCACGCAATTATGCACTACTAAATATCGGAAAACACGAAAAAGACGGTTACAACCTTTGCAACACACAGCACTGCCAGGTTTATAAAGGTTATAACAAGGAACATCCAAATACAAACGAAGCCGTTGACATAACCAAAGGGAAATTATTATATTACAAAAACGAACTTGCACAAACCTATTATCATTCCAGCAGCGGCGGTCATACAGAGAATTCAGAAAACATATGGAGTGAGACAATACCCTATTTAAGAGGTGTAGACGATAGTTTCTGCCTTGGAAGTCCTAACGATATATGGGTTAGTGAGATGGATAAAACATTTATAGAAAGCAAGTTAGCACAGAGTAATTTGAATATCGGTAACCTGATTGATATAAAACCTATGGAGTTAAGTGAATTCGGTCGGGTTACTCAACTTGAAATTGTAGGAACAAAGGACACAGTTTTATTGGAAAAGGAAAAGCTCAGAAACATTTTCGGGACTTCCAATATAAAAAGCATATGGTATGAAATAAAGACAGGGTCGGATATTAGCGTATTTGATATGGAAAAAAACAGTACCATGGTAAAGAGACCCAGCGAACTTTGTATTATATCCGCAAGCAGCAAAAAGACATTATCACAAAAAGATAAAAGTTTGCATACCAAGGGATTGTTTGATATAAAAAAATACAATGTTTTGCCCGGAGAGTATACCTTTTCAGGAAAAGGCTGGGGACACGGCATTGGTATGAGTCAATATGGGGCAAAGGGAATGGCCGAATCAGGATTTAATTATGTAAAAATATTGGAACACTATTATAAAGGAACTGCAGTGCGGTAGAAAGAGGTTGTGCAGTGGACACAAAAGATTTTTGGTACTTTTTGCCTGAGGATTTAATCGCTCAGGAACCCATATATCCCAGGGATAATTCAAGACTTTTGGTTTTATCTAAAAATGAAGGAAAAATAAAACATGGTGTTTTTAGCGATATAATTGATTATTTAAACCCCGGGGATTGCCTGGTATTAAATAATACCAAAGTAATACCCGCCAGATTGTATGGGGTTAAAAAACAAACCAACAGCTTTATAGAATTTTTACTGCTAAACCGAAAAAGCAAAGATATATGGGAAGTAATTTTACGACCCGGGAAAAAGGCAAAAATAGGGACAGAATTCATATTCGGAAATAATGAGTTGAATGCAAAAATAATTGATATAATTGATGGTGGAAACAGGATTGTTGAATTTCAATATGAGGGACTGTTTGAAAATGTTTTGGATAGGCTTGGGGAAATACCGTTGCCTCCCTACATAAAAAAGAAACTCAATGATACCGACAGATATCAAACCGTATATGCCGAATATGACGGCTCTGCGGCTGCCCCAACGGCAGGACTGCATTTTACGGAAGAATTATTAAATAGGGTAGCCAATAAAGGGGTAAATATAGCTTATATCACACTCCATATTGGTCTTGGTACATTTAGACCTGTTAAAACAGATAATATAGAAAACCATAAAATGCACTCCGAGTATTATGAAATATCAAAGGAATGTGCCGAAATGATCAATAATACAAAATCAACTGGGGGAAGGGTTATCTGTGTAGGCACCACATCAGTCAGAACCCTTGAAACCGCGGCATGGGAAAATGGGGTAATAGAAGAAAGAAAAGGTGTGACAGATATTTTTATTTATCCCGGCTATAAATTTAAAATAACAGATGGATTGATAACCAATTTTCATCTGCCCGAATCCACTTTACTTATGTTAGTAAGTGCCTTAGCAGGCAAGGATTCCGTTATGAATGCTTATAAAGAAGCAATTTCTTTAAAATACAGATTTTTTAGCTTCGGAGATGCCATGCTAATTATATAAAGGGGGCCAAAGGGTGAAGATAAACTATATAAAAAACAAAATATCCAAATATACGTATTGTCTGGAAGTGCTTTTGGCAATATTTATTATGGTTGCGGTTCTTATAAGCACTTATGATTTGGTTAAGTATTTAATATTGATTTTTATGACAAATCCCGTGGATACTTATGAAATTTTTCAAAAATTTTTGGGACATGTTCTTCTATTGGTTGTAGGTATAGAGCTTGTAATAATGCTTATATCTCATACTACATCCAGCGTGTTGGAAGTGGTACTGTATGCTATTGCAAGAAAAATGCTCATTCATAGTGAACAAATGCTGGATGTGGTCATAGGAGTTTTTGCAATCGGAGCAGTTTTTGCTATAAGAAAATACTTATTCACCAAAGAAATAAGAATTGAAGGGAGCGGAACGGTTTTCTCTGCCGGTATTTCCGTAGCTGATGCAAATA
>CAZQHS010000164.1:0-2990 GCA_964593485.1 uncultured Clostridiaceae bacterium | reverse complement strand
TTTTTTTTTACAAGTATTGCATTTGTAATAAATTGTTATATTGGTTTTGTATACGTGTAAAATGCATACTTACCCGTTTAATGCATTTCACAAGTAAATCAGCCAAAAGCCCTCTGTCCTTTCCCATGTCTTTACTTAATTATACATACTATAAGGTAAGGTTACCAACGTATATGCGATATATGCATAAAAATTTATTTGAAAAATTGTATCCCGCCCGATGTGCATCTGTAATTTTTGACACAAAAAAAGAATCTTATATGCCATAATTATAATTCATAATAAAAGCCCAAGATTCTTTCTCTTCGTTATTTAGTTCACATGCATCCTATTTTCATATTATCCTTATGCAAAAATACCTCAATAGTGTTGGTCAAAATGTCGCAATAGCTGTACGAAACTGCTCTCCCGGCATCTTCTACCACATCCCCATCTATTCTAACCACAAAAATGCTTGGATATGTTTTCTCAATAATTCCCTCTCTGATAGATATCCTTTTGCGCCCTTTGTTTGCTTTCAGTACTACTCTTTCGCCTACATGATTATCTACATTTCTTTTAATGAGGGACAGAGTGTTTCTTGACGCCATAAAAATCACCTGCCTTCCAAACACCTAATATTTTAACACATATTATGCCATCTGTCAAACTTAAGCCAAATATTATATCAAACCGCTTCTTTCCAAGCAAATACGTTTTACTGCCTATGTCGCTGCAATACTGAATATTTTTGAACTATCTCACAATAAGTCGAAATACCAAGGTTTTTGTCCTGTTCTCTAATTCATTTATATCAATCCTCATAATTAAAGATTTCCCCAATCAAAACATTATATAGCATCTGAAGCTTTCCCCTGTTCAAGGTTATAACGCGGTTTGGGGGCAACCTCCCTATGTTTTCCTTTACTGCTTAACCCACCAATACCTGCCAAACCCGATAAAACTTCCGTAGAAATACTTTTTGCCGTCACAATTTTGTCTATATCCGCAAGGGCTATGGCAATACATGCCCTTACCGGGTCCAAGGCATGTATCAATATTCTTCCCGGTGAGCTTGCAAAATTAGCACCGGCGGCAAGTATCCCTTCAAAATGAGACTGGCATGCCCCGGCTATTATAATCAAATCATCCAATGATGACTCAAACTTTCTGGCTTCTTTTACCGACTCAATGAAATATTTTGAATTGTGATAATTGTTAATATCCGCATATTCTTTGTCTTTTTTCAAAAAACCGTCGTGTCCGGTTATCACCAAAATATCCGGATGAATTTTCTCAAGAATGTTCAATATGATTTTTGGCTGTTCCGATTCGGGCTTTTCATAACCGTATGCCTTAATGCCTTTCTCTTCATATTCATTTAAACAAAGTTTTAAATATTCCCCATCCCCGTCTATGTGAACTACTTTTCCAGGCATGGCAAAACTCCTTGGTTCTTTTAACAGAAATCTTGGGCTTTTTTTTTCTCCTTTATTTTTATCTTTGGGGTTTTGCCTTGTCATGGCTTCGTATACTTTGACATCTTCTTTTATTTGTTCAAATGTGGCCGGAATTAAATCCGATTCCGGAGAATCGGCAAATAATCTTACATTAATACCTTTCAAAAATACAATCCTTTCCCCGTCATCGTTTTCCTTTATATTACAAACTTTAAAAATAACATCATTGTTATAGGATATCCTGCTTACCAAATCGCCTTTTTTTATCTTCATCATGTCACCACCTATTTATCCGGGATTTTATATTATATTGTATGTGCTCCTATAGTTATGGGTGCATGAGTTTCCTATGGCCGGCGGGGCTTATTCACAAATTATTAACTTATATCCGCATCTTATAAACGTGTTATTCACAGCTTGTGCATAATGCTGTAGACTTACAAGTTTATAAAACCTATGAAACCATTCCTTTTGTCCATTGTGGATAATTCCAAACAAAAAAATGGCAACGCCATAATGTATTGCCACTTTTTTATGTATTAATAATAAACTAATGTAGGCTCTAATTCGGATATATATCGGAAAATTCTATTCTTATATTGTCGTAGTTATTTGTTCTTTCCATCTCTACCGGCTCCTCATGTAAAAGGGATTTATTATCCACATGGAGAGTAACGATGAATTCCGTACCCTGGTCTACCTCGCTTTTGACCTCTATTTCGCCGCCGTGCATTTCAACCAAGGATTTTACCAGTGATAGCCCTATTCCGCTGCCTCCCTCCCCGTTGTTAACTTGGATAAACCTATCGAATATGGCAGAAAGTTGACCTTGGGGTATGCCGATACCTGTGTCTTTGACTATTATTTTAACGGAGTTTTCTGTGGATTCCATATTTACGGTAATGGCACCGCCTGAATGAGTGAATTTTATTGAGTTGCTTAGAAGATTGAGAATTATCCTCTCTATCTGATCCTGGTCGCAATATATTTCTTTTTCTTCTGCATCAGTATCAAAAATTAACGATAATCCTTTGCTCTCCGCATACTCGGCTACGGATAAAGTGATGTCCTCCACTGTTTTTATAATGTCACATCTCTTTAGTCTTATCTTAAAAAAACCTGCATCCATCTTGGATTTGTCAATGAGATTATTTATAAGTCTTAAAAGCCTGTAACAATTCTGCCTCATCATTTTAATATGTCTTTCAAGGTCTTTGTAATTAATGCACTCTTGTTTTTGAAAAAGAGTTAAGAGATGCAAAACCCCCATAATTATATTTAAAGGGGTTCTCAGCTCATGGGATATGTTTGCTAAAAATTCATTTTTTATCCTGTCAGCCTCTTTGGACTCATCCAAAAGTTTTATATATTCATAATTGACCCGTTTCAGTTCTTCCTCTATGGATTTTACTTCTTCTTTCATAATAAAAACCTCCGTATATAAATAAAATTTTTATACAGACTATGAAATAATTCAAGTATTGAATATTATTCTATACTTTTAAATAAAATCCTTTATTTTTTATGAGTAACATATAAGAATTGCATAAA
>CAZQHS010000163.1:337-3042 GCA_964593485.1 uncultured Clostridiaceae bacterium | reverse complement strand
AATTTTATGGTAAGGCATAATTAAATGTGCTTTATAGTCAATGAATAGCCTTTTAGAAATATCAATACCGTGCTTTCTTAAATTTTCAATTTCAATAAATAGGATCTCCGGATCTAAAACCACGCCATTGCCAATTAAGCAAGTCTTGTCCTCATATAAAATACCGGATGGTAAATGGTGAAAAATATAGGAATCATCCCCTATTACTACCGTGTGCCCGGCATTGCTCCCTCCTTGATAGCGAGCAATTATATCATAATTTTCTGCAAACAAGTCGGTAACTTTGCCCTTGCCTTCATCTCCCCATTGAGTTCCTACTATGACTAGAGTGGACATTTTTTAATACACCTTTCTATTAATTAATTTAAACTGATTTCAAACACTGCTAACAGTTGAGCAAAACTTTAACATAATAAGCTGATCAGGCATGCTATCCTCCCGTAAGAACTAGTTAACCAGACATGTTGGTAAAGAGGGAAAAACACATATAACCAGAGTATGAGAATACTGCCATACTATAAGTATAGTGTACTTTATACCAATACACAAATGCAATAA
The DNA here is from genome assembly GCA_964593485.1 of uncultured Clostridiaceae bacterium. Lineage (GTDB taxonomy): Bacteria > Bacillota > Clostridia > Lutisporales > Lutisporaceae > JAAYKT01. Next base: position 2,484 of record CAZQHS010000163.1, on the reverse strand, counting down.
CATCAGTAGTTCGGCTATCCGGGATTGAAGGATAAGAAAGAGACTAAGCTTGATCAAAGAAGATTGCTGCACTTATTGAGCCACAGGATAATCTGGATAGATTTATTCATTGTTGCAATTTTAAAAAGAACAGATCAAGGTTAGCCGGCTTGAAGGCATAATCCCTTGCTGACGTCATAATATAACATATGTAAATTATCTTTGCCTGAGCCCTGACAGACATTAATCTTGCTATAGTAATAGTGATGAGTGTAAACACAACATCATAAAATTAATGTATATTATTGAACTAAAAATTGCTCTCCCTGTTCGCAGTAATAATTTATTTACGCTTCCTGGGTAATCTTTTCTTATTAAATAATGCAAGCCGAATGTTAGTAACTTTTGCTTCTATAATATTTTACTTATCCGTAATTATTAACCGTATATTTTATAGTTATAAATTGCATTTTTTATAATAAGTTTATATTTATTGGCTTTAAATATTCTTAGAAGCGAATCGGTAGTACTAAAACTAAAATGTACGATATTTTAGTTCAACCATTGCAATTCTTCAATAATTATGTTTGTAAGTTATTGATAGAAATAATAGAGCCATACACACAAAAATGATATGCTCCCCTTATCGTAGACAGCTTAAATAATAAAACTGCTTAAAACAAGAAGAGCATATTACGCATCTAATATTTGCTTGAAAAGTCTGCACTCATATATTTTGATAGAAACTCCTTTTATCAAATCATTTGTAATTTTTTTCATTACTTTTGATCTTGATATCACAATTTTATTATACCACATAACAGTAGTAATATCTTTATTTTACTGTTACAAATTTATCTTCTTGCTCTGAAATATGCCCAATTATTGCAAATTCTGTTGGTGTATCTTTTAGCGCAACTAAAAATTTTTCTACATGCGATTCTTTTACTGATATAAGCAATCTACCCGATGTCTGAGGGTCAAACAATATATCCACTATGTTTCCGGGTACCATACTACCTATATGAACATCTCCCATGGTAAACTTTCTATTTGCATATGCTCCTGCCGGGACTAGTCCCATACCGGCATAATCCAACGCTTTTGCTATTATAGGAATTTTTTGATGTTCTATTTTAACTGTAACCCCACTCCCTTTGGCCATTTCAGTGGCATGCCCTATAAGACTAAATCCTGTGATATCAGTTAAACTGTTTACTCCTCCAACTTTCTCTATGGCTTCTTTAGCATATTTATTTAAAGTAGCCATAAGCTTAACACCAATATCATATGCTTCCTGATTCGCTATTTCGCCCTTTATTGCAGCGTTAATGATTCCGAGTCCCAGAGGTTTTGTAATAATTAAAATATCCCCAACTTTTGCATTGCTATTAATAAGAATCTTATCCGGATGAACAAATCCTGATACAGATAACCCGTATTTCGGCTCATCATCTTCTACTAAATGGCCGCCCACGATTACTGCGCCAGCCTATTTTACCTTACTGGCTCCACCTTTTAGTATTTCAGTCAGCACATCCAGACTTAGGCAATTTGGAAAGCAGACTATGTTCATGGCAAGTATTGGCTCTCCTCCCATTGCATATACATCTGATAAGGAATTCGTAGTTGCTATTTGTCCAAACACAAAAGGGTCGTCAACAACCGGTGTAAAAAAATCTAACGTTTCAATCAATGCTAATTCGTCATTAATTTTATAAACTGCTGCATCATCAGAGGTTTCAAGTCTTACTAACAGTCTTTCATTTTTTATCTTTGGTATCTGGCACAAGACCTGTGCCAATATATCGGGTCCGATCTTGCCCGCTCACACTGAGGTCTTCGCTAGTTCCGTTAGTCTTCTCACCATGCCATTACCTCCTATTCCATTGTACATATTATCTATGTTGTAATTTATTTATTCTTGAATACTTCACCAAGTGCTTTAGGAATTTGTTTTATAATCTCATATATTTGTGTTGCCGGTGTTGGCTTGGCATAAAAACCAGCTAATCGATTAACTAAAGCTGCCTTAGCAGATGCTGTTTTTATATCCATACCTGAACAAATTAATGCAGATACAATTCCTGTCAATGTGTCACCTGTGCCTCCTATGGGCTCAAGTATTTCCTCAATAGGACTATCTATTATCTCGAGGATACCATCTT
>CAZQHS010000163.1:0-327 GCA_964593485.1 uncultured Clostridiaceae bacterium | reverse complement strand
ATAGTCCTTCTTTCCCTTAACAAGCAGATATTTAGCTGCATTATTATGTTGATATGCCCTTTTGATTAAATCTGGAACCTGGTTATCTTCATGCAAGATAAATCCTCTGGTATAGAAAGGATGGGGGGCTTTTTCATCAGCTAAATAAGCGAGCTCCCCGGCATCCGGTGTAAACAAATCAAAGAATGAAGCATCTCCAGCCATTTTAGCAACATACATAAACCCTGCATCAGCTACTAAAATAGGACTTTTAGGCAATTTATCAATTTCTCGAATAACCTTTTTAAACAAATCAACATCTGGTTGAAAATAGTGAAGTGCCAATGT
>CAZQHS010000162.1:0-3054 GCA_964593485.1 uncultured Clostridiaceae bacterium | reverse complement strand
ATTTCTGGTGCGCCCGGCGAGATTCGAACTCACGGCCCCTTGATTCGTAGTCAAGTACTCTATCCAGCTGAGCTACGGGCGCAATTTTCTTGCATCAAACATACTCAATATTAGCACAAAAATAAGGGGAAATCAAACATGAATTTTCATTAACTATATTACTGTAGATTTTCTCCTATAACACGTGAGGAAACTTCAAACCCTTTATAAAGGGAATATCACCTATACTTTTTATAGAAGAGTTTTTGATCCCGACATATAAACTGGTCATCAAAGCAACGGTTATGATGAATGCGATAACAAAACCGTCAATGCTAATCGCTGTTTTTTCATCATACTTTTTGTATATCAATGTATATACTGATACCTCCAAGCCTAAACTTATTAATAAAAATGGCCAATATTTATACAAACTTTTTATAGGCAAATCAACAAAATTGCTTAGAAACAACGATAACCCTATTGCAATCAGCCCAAAGGCCAATGTGAATATTCCTACTTTTTTTCTTGCCATCACTTTACCTCCCAACACAGTACCTATATAAATATTATAAGCGATTTTTTTCGATTATCACAATAAAGAAAAAAGAAAAGCCACATGGTTGCCCATAGCTCTTCCTTAATACTTGCATGGTCTTTGTCTATTTCACATCACGGACATCAATACCTGCATCTTTTAAACTTTTCACCAATTTCTTAACATTCTTTTCTTTCACTTTTAACACAAGACCCTTGGCGTGATCTCCCTTTATATCGAAAAGAGAAACGGCCTCTAAAGATACTGCATTTGCATTTAATATACTTGTCACCTTTGAAACCTCTCCGATGTAATTTGGCATTACCACATATATTCTGCTACCGGGGTTATCAGTGCCCAAAGTATCCAAAAAAGTATCAAATACATCTGTTCTTGTAACAATCCCAATCAAATCGTCGTTTTTATCCAAAACAGGAACCGTACTTATTCGTCTATCCTTTATCAACACTACAGCTTTTTCTATATAATCGTTTTCTTTCACAGTCAAAACCCTTTTTGTCATTATATCCTCAATAGGAGTTTGCTCTTTATACCGGCAACCCTTGTTATCGCATAAAAACTGACCCATGATATCCTCTTTTGTTATAATGCCCACCAATTTGCCCTTATCCATTACAGGCAAGCTTCTTAAATTATTTTTTTGTATTAAATCCATAGCCTGTCTTGCAACTGTCGCTATCCCTATCGTTATAGGATTTTTAGTCATTATCTCATATACAAACATGTGTAACTCTCCTTTACTGTTTTTTGACTATATTCTATATTTTTTGTAAAAACCCTTTTAATATTAAGAAATATCAATGCTATTGTCAATCCAACCATAGTTTAAAAAACTTTGACAAGTCCTTTCCGCTCACTTCCTCACATACTTTGATAAAGTCCTCGGTGTAAGCGATCTTGAATTTATATTGTTCAACATAAGTCCTTAATATTTTAAAAAAGGTATCATCACCAAGCATAGCTCTCAACCTATGAAGTAATTGAGCCCCCCTATCATATGCAGTGGGTCCGTAATCACTCCAATCACTAAAGTCCGATAGGGACTTTGATAACATGCCGTCAATAGTATTTGAAGAAAGAGCATCTTCCACACTGTTTTCAATGGATCTTGCATAATACTCCTTGCCGGTCTTTTTTCCATAAATATATTCCGTATATAATATTTCTGAATATGCGGCAAAACCTTCATCCAACCATGCTTCGTCAATCTGGTCATTCCCCACTATTCCATAAAACCACTGATGTGCTGCTTCATGTACTATCGTAATTATAAGGGGGTCACTGCTATAATCAGGCCTATAAAGCTTATCGCTTATATAAACCAAAGTAGGATATTCCATTCCGCTGGGAAACTCAGTCTCAACGATAGAAAAATCCCTATATGGGTATTTGCCATAAAGCTTGTTAAAGGTCTTTATGGCCTTCACGCCGTATTCTAAAGCTTCCTTCCCCTTGACTTTATGACCTTCATAAAAATAGGATTTTATATTTATGCCATCTATCTTTTCCTCCATTACCATAAATCTGTCATTAGCCACAAAAGCAAAATCCCGGAGTGCCGATTCTTCAAACTCCCAAATTATATAACCTTCTTCCTGGGTTTTGTTCGTGTTTTTACCTGATGCGGCAACAATGTAATCTTTTGGAGCCTTTATGCTCACCTTATAATCCGAAGCATCGCTGTAAAAAGGATCTCCAATGGGGAAATATCTATCTAAATTCCAACCATCCTTAGCATCATATACAGCAGCAATGGGATACCAATTACCCAAATTAAAATGGTTTTCACCATAACCGAATCTTTCGCTGGCCGGCGGGAGATATAGTTTAAAATTTATCTTTATAACAGTCCTGCCCCCGGGTTTTAGTGGATTATTAAGCTGAACTTGTAAAATAGTATCCCCTTCACCGGAAAACGAATAATCCAACAGCCTATCAGTGCCTCCACCATGCCCGCTTATAGACAAAATTTCAGCATGACCCGGTTCAAAACCTCTTTTGTATGCGCTGTCAAAATCATTAAATAAAAAAGGTGCAGTTTCTTTGGTTTTAAACGCATTGGGATAAACATGAAAATATATATCTTTCATTTCTATATCATCGTTATTATAATAATCCACTGTTTGAATTGCAGATAGTGTTTTATTATCTGTATCCAGTTCACATTCAATTTCATAAAAACTTCTTTTGGGCTCTTCATCTAAAATAAAAACTTCTTCTGTTTTATTATTTTTTAAAACATAAGCAACCGGTATTACCAAAATGACTGCTAATATAATAAGCAGCCAAGCCCACTTTCTTTTCAACAAAATCAATTCCTTTCATAAACAGGCTTGTTCCAATACGCATTTATTTAAAACTTATTACTATTCACATGATCTTGATGTAATCCTGAACAAAGTGAAGGGCCTTAGTGCCAGAGAACAGCAAACAGAAGTCAGATAACAGATTACTGCTGCTTAATTCATAGCCCATTTAATTGTTATGATAACAATCCGTGTGATATACTACAAGGG
>CAZQHS010000161.1:0-3069 GCA_964593485.1 uncultured Clostridiaceae bacterium | reverse complement strand
TGTTATATTTGATATTGCCTTTTTTATCTACTTTTGCACCTACTATAAGTGCCAAGTCCGCCTTTATGGGTTTTTCCAATAAATATTTTTTCCCGTCAACTTCAATTATTTCTTTTCCTTCTTGAACCACCGTACCTAATCCCGTAGGGGTCAAAACTCCGCCCAATCCCGCACCGGCCGCTCTTATTCTTTCTGCCAAGGTTCCTTGTGGTACCAATTCAACATCAAGCTCTCCCGCATTCATCTGATTTCCCGTTTCTCTGTTTGTACCTATATGGGAAGTAATAAGCCTTTTAATCTGCTTATTAACGATAAGTTTACCTATACCCACCTCGGGAAAAGACGTATCATTTGCAATCAGTGTGATATCTTTTACACCCTTTTCAACTATAGCATCAACAAGTCTAAAGGGATTTTTGCAACCCAAGAATCCGCCGACCATTATCGTCATACCATCATGAATCATATCAACAGCTTCTTCGATAGAAATCATCTTTCTCATAACAAGCCTCCTCTTATTATCATTTTAACGGTTCGTTATCTTTTTACTATCATTGCCGTGCCTTGGCCTCCGCCAATGCATAATGTTGCAAGACCTAACTTTGAATCTCTTTTTATCATTTCATGTATCAATGTAACCAAAATTCTTGTTCCAGAGCACCCTATGGGATGGCCTAACGCGATTGCCCCACCATTGACGTTTGTTATATCCATATCTAATTCCAAATCTTTTGCAACTGCCAAAGACTGTGCTGCAAAAGCTTCGTTTGCTTCAACCAAATCTATATCTTTGATAGTTAAGTTTGCTTTAGCCAAAGCCTTTTTTGTTGCAGGAACAGGACCATATCCCATTATCTTCGGGTCTACCCCTGCAGACGCATAAGATGCCACAGTCACTAATGGTTTTATACCTAATTCATCAGCCTTTTCCTTCGACATTAAAACTACTGCCGCGGCTGCATCATTTATACCCGAGGCATTGCCTGCCGTAACCGTTCCATCCTTTTTAAATGCAGGTCTGAGTTTTGTCATTGCCTCTATAGTTGCACCAAATCGTGGATATTCATCTGTATCCACAACAATTGGATCGCCTCTTCTTTGAGGGATTTCTACGGGAACTATTTCATCTTTAAACCTGCCACCCTTTACTGCTTTTTCTGCTTTCAACTGACTATTCAGTGCAAAATTGTCCTGCTCTTCACGAGAAATATTCCATTGTTCCGCAATGTTTTCTGCAGTAATACCCATGTGATAATTATTAAAAATGTCAGTAAGACCGTCATGTACCATGTAATCAACTACCGCACTGTCTCCCATTCTTAGTCCCCATCTCGCCTTAGGTAAAAGATACGGCACGGCACTCATGTTCTCTGTTCCGCCGGCTAAAATTATGTCTGCATCTCCCAGGGCTATAATCTGGGCTGCTAAGCTGACTGTTCTTAAGCCAGAGCCGCATACCTTGTTTAATGTCATGGATGGCACTGTATCGGGAATGCCGGCTGCTATAGCTACCTGTCTGGCAATATTCTGCCCAACCCCTGCTTGAAGTACTGCACCGAATATTACTTCCTCAATTTGCTCGGGTAAAACATTAGCCCGTATCATTGCCTCTTTTGCGGCAACTTGTCCAAGATTAACTGCGGGAACATCTTTAAAACATCCTCCAAAGGATCCAATAGGTGTTCTTACCGCACTGACGATAACTACTTCTCTCATGATTAGACGCCTCCTGTTTTATTATTATTATTTATTATTTTGGTCAAACATCTACTGATTTTGTAATTACAATAATGCAATAACTATTATTGCAAATATCATACCAAAATATTAACAGAAAACTTTCAACTGTCAAAATCTTTTAAACACAATGGTTACAAGGTGATAAGTCCAAGTAGGGTAATATATAAAAAAAAGAACGTGTAGATGAAATTCTACATGTTCTTACCTTTAAATGTCTTTAAACCCCTTTTGTCTTAGGGACACTATTGTCTAATGGTTTGTATATATAAATCTACATAATGGTATAATGTATATTTTATTCTACATGTTTCGTATTAGGGCGGACAGAGTCGTTTGTCCCTACATTTTCGTTAGCCTTTGGGCGGACAGAGTCGTCTGTCCCTACCTTTTCGTTTTATATATCTTTGATATCTATCCCATAGCTATCAAGCTTTTTATACAATGCCGTCCTATGAATTCCCAGGCGTTTAGCTGCTTTTGTCCTACTGCCGTTCGTAAATTTTAATGCTTCAATTATGGCATTTATCTCTGTCTCAGCTACTTTTTCTTTTAGCAACTTGATTTCAACCCTGTCATCAATGCTGAATCTTCTGTTTATATTCTCCGGCAAGTGCTCCGGATATATATATTTGCCTGATGAAATATTGGCGGCACGTTCAAGAACATTCCTGAGTTCCCTCACGTTGCCAGGCCAATTATAGGATTTCAAATGAATAATGGTACTATCCGTTACCTCTTTATAGGAAAAGCCCATCTTTTCAATTAATTCTTTTAAAATATATTCCGAAAGCACAGGAATATCGCTCAATCTGTCCCTAAGAGGGGGAATATCCAAACCCACAACGTTTAATCTGTAGTATAAATCCTGCCTGAATCGTCCTTCCCTTACAGCGGTATGCAGGTTTTCATTGGTGCAGGAAATAATCCTCACATCGCTTTTAATCCTGATATTGCCGCCTATTCTTTCAAACTCCCGTTCCTCAAGAACCCGTAATAGTTTTGCCTGCATGCTGTAAGTCATGGTAGAGATTTCATCCAAAAGAATAGTCCCACCGTTTGCAAGTTCAAATTTGCCGATTTTACCATCTTTTTTGGCTCCGGTAAAGGCACCGCCTTCGTATCCAAATAGCTCCGATTCCAAAAGCTCATGGGGTATGGCAGCACAGTTTATTTGTATAAACGGGTTATGTCTCCTATCACTGGCGTTATGTATGGCATGGGCAAAATATTCTTTCCCGGTGCCGCTTTCGCCTTGTATAAGAATGGTAGAGTTGAGCTCTGCAGCCTTTTTAGCTATGTCCATAAGCTTATGCATTTTATCATTTATTG
>CAZQHS010000160.1:0-3082 GCA_964593485.1 uncultured Clostridiaceae bacterium | reverse complement strand
AAGCAATGGAGGAAGACCAAAAATACTATGATAGTATTGTGGATATACTATATGCCGACAATTTTGAAAACCTTACAAAGGCAGGGGTAAGTGAGAAGTCAGCCAGGCAAATTGCGGAGAAGCTGTCCATAGAGGATGCAAGGTATGTGTTTCCCAATGCTTGTGAAACAAAAATCGTTTTTACAATGTCTGCAAGAGCCTTACTACATTTCTTCAGGCTTAGAGCTTGCGAAAGAGCCCAGTGGGAAATAAGAGAATTATCCTTTGAGATGATAAAAAAGGTAAAAGAAGTAGCCCCCATTATATTTAAACATGCTGGACCCGGCTGTTTATCAGGTGAATGTCCCGAAGGTGCAATGAGTTGCGGTAAAAGAAATCAAATTAAAGAGAAATTTAAAAATTTATAACAAGACAAAAAATAATTTCTACTCTTTAGGATGCACAGGTGGTAATGTTACTACTGGGTTGTTGAAATCACCGGCAGAGTTATGCAATCAAAAATTATTAATACAAATGATTTGTATTAATGATAATAAGCAATAATAAAAAGGCAAAAGATAATAAATAAAAAGTAAAAGGAAGATGCAAATGCCCCGTAACGACAAAAATGTAAAAGTAAATTTAAAAGAAAAAAACTTCAAACCCAAAGATACTAAAAGAACAGGTGTAAAATCGCCTCACATTAAAGAACAAAGGAATAAACAGAATTTCGATAACTTTAAAAAAGAAGAAGAGGACAACTATAATGAAAATTTAATAGAAGGAAGAAATCCTGTTTTAGAAGCTCTGAAGTCTGGCAGAGCCATTGACGTGCTTTTTATACAAAAAGGTCAAGTAGAGGGATCCATAAGGCAAATAATCGGAATAGCCAAGGATAAAAACATTTTGATAAAGGAAGTAGACAAGGCAAAGTTGGATAGGATAACCGTTACTAAGCATCATCAAGGGGTTATTGCATCAGCTGCTTTATACAAATATTATGAAATAGATGATATGTTGCAGTTGGCAAAGGATAAAGGAGAAGACCCGTTCATAATTTTACTTGATGAAATCACGGATCCTCAAAACTTAGGCTCTATTTTAAGAAGCTGTGACGGTGCAGGGGCTCATGGTGTTATAATACCCAAGCGAAGATCGGCAGGCCTTACTCCTATAATCGGAAAAACTTCTGCAGGAGCCGTGGAACATGTTATGGTATCGAAAGTAAACAACATCAACCAAACGATATCCTATCTAAAAGACAAAGGACTTTGGGTGGCGGGGGCACACACAATGGGGGATACCTATTATGAAAAAGACTTAACAGGGCCTGTTGCATTGGTAATAGGCAGTGAAGGCAAAGGGCTGAGTCGTTTGGTGAAAGAAAGTTGTGATTACTTAGTCAATATCCCCATGAAAGGTAAAATATCTTCCTTAAACGCAGCCGTGTCCGGTGCCGTGTTAATGTTTGAAATTTTAAAACAAAGACAGAAAAAGGGTGAAACACAAAGCATTCACTAAGACTATGGGGTGAATAAATTGATGGAGTATATGTTAGTAGATGGTTACAATATTATAAATAATTGGAAAGACTTAAAAGAAGAAAGTGCTCATGGTTTGGACGGTGCAAGGACGAAGCTTTTGGATATTATGTCTAATTATCAGTCTTACAAAGGCATCAATATAATAGTAGTATTTGACGCCCATTTTGTAAAAAACAACATGGAGAAACATGAAACATATGACGGACTTCATGTTGTATATACAAAAGAATTTGAAAGTGCCGATAACTATATTGAGAGGTTCGTAGCTGAAAATGCTGATAAAGACACAATAATAAGGGTTGCTACATCAGATTCTTTAGAACAGATGGTTATATTAGGACTTGGCGGTTCAAGAATATCTGCCAGGGAATTAGAAAAAGAAGTAGAAAATGTCGGAATAAATATGGACAAGCACTATATCAATATAACAGTGCATGAAAGAAATCTCTTGGAGGAACAAATTGATTCTGAAGTATTCAAAAAATTAGAAGAAATTAGAAGGCGGAGGTCCTGAAGCAAGATTTATCAATATCTTTACTTGTAATAAGTCTTTATAGCATGTATAATATAAATGGTTTGGAGAAACAACTTGGGGGGGATATAGTGGAAGCAAATGCTAAAAGTATAGAAACACTTTGTTATGAAACTATGTTGGATGAGGAACTTGTTGCAACTGCTAAAGACGGTGATAAAGAAGCCTTGGAATATGTGATAAACAAATATAAAAACTTTGTCAGGGCAAAAGCCAGGTCATATTTTCTAATAGGTGCTGACAGAGAAGATATAGTTCAAGAAGGAATGATAGGACTATATAAAGCCATCAGGGATTTTAAGAACGATAAGCTTTCGTCTTTTAGGGCATTTGCGGAACTTTGCATCACAAGGCAAATAATCACTGCCATAAAGACAGCCACAAGGCAAAAGCATATACCCCTGAATTCCTATATTTCACTTAACAAACCAATATATGATGAAGAGTCTGACAGAACACTTTTGGATATTTTGACATCAGTAAAAATCACAGATCCCGAAGAATTGGTAATAGGAAAAGAAGAGCTTGATTCCATAGAGTTGAGAATAGGAGAAATTCTAAGCGACTTGGAGTTAGAAGTATTAATGTCATACTTGCAAGGCAAATCCTATCAAGAGATTGCCGTGGATTTGGACAGGCACGTTAAATCCATAGATAATGCATTACAGAGGGTAAAAAGAAAACTTGAAAGATTTTTAGAAATAAAAAGCATGTGATTATAAATAACCAATTTTAGACAGTTTTTGGTGTCTTATTTTTATTGACAAATTACGGGCACCATACTATAATAATTTATTAGTTGCAAATAGTATTATTAACGGGGAAATACCCAAGTGGCCAAAGGGGGCAGACTGTAAATCTGTTGTCTCCGACTTCGGTGGTTCGAATCCACCTTTCCCCACCAAAATACAAGCACTAACAAAGGTAAACCATACTATTTGCTTTGGACACGGAGAGGATTCGCCTTTCCCTACCACTGACATGCGGGCATAGTTCAGTGGCAGAATTCCAGCTTCCCAAGCTGGCC
>CAZQHS010000159.1:0-3114 GCA_964593485.1 uncultured Clostridiaceae bacterium | reverse complement strand
AGGACAGAAAGAAATAATAGACGATATGACTGTTTTAGTTACAAAAATAGGATAATGAATAGGAAAACACTGGTTCGTATATATGTGTGAATCAAATAAACTCTCGGCTTGTATAAAAATAATTTAACCCTATGAAAATAAAGCTGGTTTGGACAAAGACAGGAGCGGAATCTCCATGGAATCCTCTCCCGAATTTATCTTAAATTAAAGACCGCAGGAGTTACCCATTGAAATGTCTAACTTTCCCTAACTACGACAAAACCCTCTTTCATATTTTTCTTATATTTATGAGGCTGTAATACCAATAAATAAAAATTTGTTTCCATATTAGAACTGTGCTATATATGTATATTGGCAATATAAAAAGATAGGTTGCTAATTTTTTTAACGAGGGATGCAATATATACTTGACATGGGGTTGTATATAGATTAGTTTCAGTCTGCCTAAAAGCAATCTTTTCAATATTTAATAAACAAGGCAATATTCTGACTAATTCAGAATTAGTAACCTTGTTTATTAAATCCCACCATGCTACTATATTTGTGAAAGGTGGTGTTCGTTTGAATAATCAACAAACAATTTCAAAGATAATCAAAGACCATATAAGCTTACGAGGGAAAACTGTCAAGGAAGTCGCATATGCTTTAAACATGAATACTAAAACTCTTTATGATCAACTTCAACACAATAGGATTTCAGCAGCAAAACTGTTAGATTTAGCAGCATATTTAGATATTGATTTAGAAGTATTAAAAAACTCGTTAGGATACAACAAGAAACAATCATACTATCAGCGGTTTCAACCCAAACGTATGAGCAAGGAATATAAAGATAGCATAATTGAAGAAGTACTGAAAACTATTAAAGTCATAGCAGATGAGGAATATTGTGAAACTTCTTTATATGAAAGGGTACTCACGGAATATAAAAGGGATGTATTCTTTTTGTTGGATGTTCTCCTTGATGAAGATTATGAAATATTAATTTCAAGTGATGATGCAGAAAACAACAAAGGCCAAAAAATTATTGTAAAAAGAATAATAGAGAATCTTAAACTGTATAATCTGAATTTTGATTTACTTGAGAGGAATGGTGAAACAGTATTAAAAGAGCTAATTAATAAATACGAAGTTGGTGGTGATATGTACGTTGTGTATTTTGATAGTGAAATAATTGAACTTAAAGATAAAATAAGAGATTATGATTGTGAAGATTATTTGGATTTAGGAAGGTACTTTCATAAAAAAAGGAAATATGAATTATCAATCATTTGCTTTAATAATGCAATTGAAGTATGCGATAATTTCAACGATGAAGATTTAATTCATTTAAAATATGAGGCAATTACCGATCGTGCATTATCTTTATTAGAAAACGGAAACATCTATGAAGCGGAAAGAGAACTTAAGAATATATTAACCATTTACTCAGATAGCACATTTATCCGTGAAAGGTTGCTTGAAATCTATGAAAAAACTAATAACTTTACAGAAGGGAATAAAGTAATTGATGAACTAATGCAAGAAGATAGCTATAGCGATTATTCCAACGATGAATTATTAGCTAAAAAATTGCACTTTCTTGCTGAATTAAATGATAAAGAAGAAGTAATTAATTGCTGTAATTTAATTATAAAAACATCGTGTGACAGGGAATTTAGGAAATATGCAAGAATAAGGAAGGAAAGTATAAATAATGATATAATAAAATTAAGTTAGTTCGATGACATATCGCTCTATGAATCTTCAGGAGGGCGTAACCCGACTAAAGATTCACAGAGCGGCGGATGCAAAATTACCCATTGCCGGAAATTGTTTGGCCTATTTTCGAGCCTGCTTTCCTAAGTGAAAATTATTTATTGAATTTTCATATTTTTACAATATTTGAAGTAGAATCAGGCTTAAATAATAAATATTCTTGTGGTGGGGGTTGGAGATGCAAATAAAGTTCGTTCGTAGAATAAACGGGAGCGGAATCCCCATTGAATGCTCTCAAATTCATCTAAATAATGGCTGCAAGGGCGAACCCTTTGAAATGCCTAATGTTGCTGAAAACACTCCTAAATTCATCTTATATTTTTCTTGTATTAAAAAAAGCTTCAAATGTTGAAACTCCAGCAATTCCCTAAAAACCCTCTTTTATTCCCAATGGATTTACTTTAGATTAGCAAAAGGCTTCTTATTATTCAATGCTTCGAAATCATTGATTAATCCCTTTTCAAAAAGGACTGGATTTCCATCTTCACATGCGAAAATATTTGTCTTGTTCTTCGACTTTAGTCAAATAAAGAAGACTATTTTTTTCTGCCCACAGCAACGTTTCTTGCCATCGCTTTTGTTTATCATCATCATTTGTAAACACCCATCCATTTAATATCAATGGGGTTGGCGGACCACTTGCATTATAAATTTCAACAACTGTATACGGCAATTTTTTCTCTGTTGATGCCTCATAAGCTTTACATAAGTCATTATAAATTTCATCCCATCTGGCTGGATTAGGACAAATAAAATCATGCTTCATTGAGATCCCCCTTTACGATTTTGAAATGAGTCTAATTATTAGAATCGGTAGTTTTAAGTTTTATGATATTACCCTTCAGTGCATCAAACATGTCATAATGACCACAGCGTGCCCTTATTTGGCTGTATGTGGCTTTAGTTCCATCTTTCTTGAAATAAAGACCTCTTCTATAAATTTCGTCAGCCAAATCGGCAGCATGCATTTGGTTATTCTCAATATCAGTCAATACAATTTTCATAGCTTCATGTAGTGTCAGATTTGATTTTATGGGATTTTCTAATCTATTTAATTTCAAAATTTCTTTCGCAGCATCTGCTTTCATTATGATATATGCAGGTTTGTTGTTACGCAGCAAGACTATCTGCCTGTGCTCATCTACTAATTTAAGCACATCATTTGGAGATTCCACCAACTGATCATATGGAATAAGAATATCAAGATTTAAAGACATATTATCACCTCTTAAGCTATAATAGCATATTTTCATACAATTGACAACATAAATTGATATAAATATGTGAAATATGCTAATATTAGTTACTATTCACAGTTAACTTTTAGAGATTTTAAAACATATAAAACAATATTTA
>CAZQHS010000158.1:1286-3132 GCA_964593485.1 uncultured Clostridiaceae bacterium | reverse complement strand
TTAGATATGAATTTCTTTAGCTCTTACGATTCGGAAGAAAAGCTTGAGGCCTTTGTAGCGGAATTAGAAAAAAATGCTGCACTTTACAAAGAAGACCCAAGCAAAGGGGCAGATTTGTTTAAAACTATATCCAAAATGCAGCCGGAAAAAGCTGTTTTTGCACTAAATCCTTATGATTACAGCAATCCTTTGGATATTTATATACAAAAGCTCAACATGGCTGATTTTGAAAAGAAGTTTTTGCCTTATGAACTATATCTTATAAAGATGACTAATAAGAACTCCAAAATGGTCGAAGACGCTATCCGAGACGCAAATGAAAGAACCGGTAGAATGTTAAATAATATTATCAAGGTAGAATCAGAAATAGAAGATGAGGGACAGCTCCACAAAATAGTCCATATGCAAATGATTCCAGACTATAATAGAACCAATGAAATACTATGGAATCAGCTAACCCAGCTTGCCTTAGATAATTACAATAAGAAGACAAAGAAATATGTAGAAAAGATGTATAACGAGTGCATGAAGCATGTAATACTCATATCTGATGAAAAGATACAAAAATCCTTGGAGGAAAGGGTAATAGCCTTGGCACAAAGGAGCATAGCCACTGCACTTACAGATGTACATAATGCCTATAGCTTTGGCGATTATAACCCACCCGAGGAATGCGGCTGCGACGAAAAGGCAATGGAAGCTGCAAGGAAAGCCCGTGAAAAGGCGGTGAATGCTGCCGCAAATGAACTTATAAAAAAGAATATAGAAGCTAAGAAAAAGTTTGAGTCCGGTGATTTAGATGAAAACTCCGCATATTATAAAAAGATAATTAAACCCTATGAAGTAAAAGTCACATCCCCATTTTTCGAAGGTTCCGTGGGACCTTATAAATCAAGCTGGAAACTCAGTATGTTTGGTTTAGACTTTGGAAAGATGCAACAACATATTAGAAATTCTACCACTTATGACGGAGGATTAGAAATAAAATTGATAGGGGGAGAGGCAGCTAATATTGAGGGAGGATTATCAGTGTTCGGGAGATTCAATGCAACAAAAATGGCAGGCAAAGCCCTTAGTTTGGGTGATATTGATTTAATAGGCGGAGCAAAAGCAGACTTTACTGCCCCCGGTCTTATATCAGCCACAGCAGGTGCTAGCATATCCACGGTTAGGGGCACAAAGGTATTTGGAAACTTTGGTTTTACAGGAGATAATCTTTTAAATGATGATATCAAGGAGTATCTTGGCAATTGGAAACCTGACCTTACCATCAAAGAATGGAATGGGGAATACGAAATAAAATAAAAATTAGGGGGATAAAAATGCTTAAAAAACCTTTTACTATTATTATAATATTTGCTTTAATTTTTTCCTGGGGGCTTAGTGCATTTGCAGACGTAGATATGCCTAACTCTCTCCTAAGACCCGAAGACATAGGAGTAAGGCAAGAGGGTGCCACCCAGCTAAATCTTAGATGGACTAATCCAAAAAGTATAATACAGATTGTAAATGATATAGAAGCAGGAGATTGCAAGGCGGATCTTAGTTATTTGGTTGATTGGAAGAAAAATGACGGCAGCTGGAATGTTGCTATTCCCGGCAGTGATCCAAAATGGGAGGGCGATGTCCATGGATATTTTACGGGGAATATGCCTAATATTATGACTGATGAGCGAAACGCTGCAGAAATCATAGTTATTACTTGGTATATGGACCCTACTTTGAACGCCACCAGCACCTATGATCTTGAAAAAGACACATATTATTTCAGAGGGAGATATATACTTGAACCCCGGGACGAAGGATCAAAAGCCATATATTCACCCTATTCAGAAGTAGCTGCTAT
>CAZQHS010000158.1:0-1186 GCA_964593485.1 uncultured Clostridiaceae bacterium | reverse complement strand
TTTGCAGAATTAGCCGTAAGGCTTTATGAAAAGACAACAAATAAGGCTGCTACGGCAACATCTCCAAACCCATTCACCGATACGAAAAACCCGGAGATATTAAAAGCATTAAACCTTGGTGTAACTACAGGGACGTCTGCAACAACATTTGATCCTAAAAAACAGATAAATCGGGAGCAGGTAGCCTCAATGCTTAGCCGAGCTATAAGGACAATGGTGCCGGGTGCTGATTTTGGAACTGACGGTGCCCCGATATTTATCGATGAAAAGAGTATTTCATCTTGGGCATTAGAGCATGTTAAGTACATGAGTAAACTTGGAATAATAAAAGGTGTTGGCGGGAAGTTTATGCCAAAAGCAATAACAACTGCTGAAATTGCATCCGGCTATGCAAATACGACAAGAGAACAAGCCATAGCAATGAGCCTTCGCACATTTAAGGAATTTGGACGATAAAAGCAAAAGGGACAGTCCCCGCTGCTTCTTCTAAAAGCAAAAGGGACAGTCCCCATTGCTTCTTCTTTTCTTTTTCTTATCCCTTGTCATCGACCTCTATTTACTGATAAAATACATATAGAAGATTAAATGAGGTAAGCAAAAGTTTTAGGGAGGGGAATATAGTGAAAGTTTCAAAAGGTATGATCCTAATTTTTATTTTAATTGCACTTTTTGTTTTTTCCTCTGTGGTCTATGCAGCGGACGCGATGTATCGTTTCATGCATAATGATCATATTGCACTTATAATAGGGGAAGTAGTAGTAGTCGGGGAAAAATCCATCAGCGTTAAAGTTGAAAAAAGCGTAATAAGTGCTAAGGATCTAAATGTTTCAGCGGCTGTTAAGCAGGTGAAGCTTTCTAATGCGGATATAAAGTATCCATTTGACTATGTGTTTTATAATTCTGAAAAGGATGGTGCTAAGGCTACCCCTGCTTTAGGCGATTACATATTAATATCCTTGGCGGAATCATGAAAAGGATTCAAAAATGCCTGGGGGGCATATAAAGTTGATAGTTTGGATTACAAAACCTTGTCGGTTGTTTTACCCGAAAACGCAAGCATAGGTGCTATGATGGATGCAGCGGCTATAAAGTCATTTATAAATAGTGATGGGAAGATTACGGAATATTCATTTGATGGAGATAAAAAAACCGTTTACTCCGGGGATACGGTAATATTCGATGGAAG
>CAZQHS010000157.1:0-3181 GCA_964593485.1 uncultured Clostridiaceae bacterium | reverse complement strand
CAAAGGAGCATGTAGAGGTAGAATAACAAAATTAGAAAAAAGACTTGAGGGAAAGGAGGTTTTTATTTGGGGTTTTTTAATAAAAGCATTATATCCATAGATTTAGGTTCTTATGAAACAAAGATTGTTCAGGGCATCAAGACAAAAGATGAGATAAAGGCAGAGAAAGCTTTTTCATTTATCACACCTATGGGTTCCTACAACGATGGAAACATCAACAATTACCCTATGCTTGCCGCTGATTTAAAAAATGAACTCAGGGAGAATAAGGTTATTACAAAACATTGTCGTCTTTGTATAAACAGCACGGGAATAATCACCCGGGAACTGCCTTTTCCCATGTTGAGCAGTAAAGAGATAGAAGGTCTGCTGAGGTATCAATTGGAAGAGTATCTTCCCATGGATTACAATAAATATGCCATTCAACATAGGCCTTTGGGTAATATCGTAGAAGACGGGATGGAGAAGATAAATGTCCTTGTTGTAGCCATACCTAAAGATATGGTGGAAATGCACTATGGGTTGGTGAGAGAATTAGGACTGAGACCTATGGTTTTGGATTATCAGTCCAATTGTATCTGGAAGCTTCTTAGATTTACAAACGCCATCAATGATGAAACGGATCCCTCTAAAAAGACAATAGCGGCAGTTGATTTGGGCTATAGCAGCACTAATGTTTCTGTTTTCAAAAAAGGGAAGCTGCAGACCAGCAAGGCTATCGATATAGGGGGGCAAAGCTTAGATAACAATGTGATAAGCCTGTTGGCCGTCAGTGCCGAAGAGGTGCATTCAAGAAAATCGGAAATACCTGATATCAACGAGGTGGAGGAAGAATTTTCGGACAACGAGAGGTATGTGAACATTATAAGGACGAGCCTGGAATCAATAATAGACAGGGTAGACAGGGTGCTTAAATACTATTTGTCAAAAGATATGGATAACGAGATAGATAAAATAATACTTTATGGGGGGCTTTCTAATATCAATGGCATAGAGCAATTATTTGTAAGTAATTTTGGAATTCCTACCCAAATATTGAAAAGTATTAATAAAGTCAGTCTAAACGGAGATGTAAACAAATACATCAATTGTTTGGGTGCTTTATTAAGGGATGATGAGGTGTAATTGTTATGAAAGATTTAAACTTTTTCTCATCCTACAGTAAAAAAGTTGACAGGAAAGCATTGGATAAATACACATTAATAAATTTGCTTTTGATTGTGGTTGTCGTCGGTGTTGCAGCTTATGGAATATATAATCATTTATATATAAAACGATTGCAAAATGATGTAGCTTTTAAAAAGAATGAACTGAAAACAACTCTTGAAAATCCGAAAATAAAAAAGGTTTTAATAAGGGAAGAAGAAGTCAAGGGGATGAAGGATGATATTGAGAAGATTAAGGCTTTGGATGAATATATCTCTGATAAAGATTTTATTGACGAAGTATTGTTAGAAGATATAAGGAGCAGCATCCCCAAACTATTGTTTATTGATACTATTTCCATAAATCAAGACAATGTGAGAATTGAAGGCAAAGCCAAAGATAAAAAATCCATAGCCCAGTTCGAGCATAATCTTAGAAACACGGAAAAATTTGATAAGGTTTTTATATCGGAAATAATTGAAAACGATAACCATCATGCCTTTTATTTGGATCTTGATTTTAAGGAGGGGGAAGAAGATGAATCCTAAACTTGCAAGCAGCAAACCAAGAAGATTTCGTGTAAGCAAAAGAGAAACCGGTCTTCTTCTCGTTTTATTGGTGGCGGTTCTTGGATTTTTGGCTTTTAAGTTTTTATTGTCACCTCAGGCTGGTGTTATCGAAGCTTTGAAAGAAGAAAAGATTGGCTATGAAGATGAGCTGACAAAGGTACAGGCTATAGTAGCTAAGGAAAACCATTTGAATAAGGAATGGGAAACTTTGACTAAGGATTTTAGACAAATAGCAAAGAAATATTATCAAAAACCCGACCAACCGGAGCTTATACATGCTTTAAATGAAATAATTGATGGGGGTAAATTGGAAGTATCTCATTTAAGTTTTAAAGATGAGGAAACTATTGAGATGGAAGGTTTGGAGTTAAAATCCTTGGGTGTGTCCACGCCCTTTGTAGGCACCTATGATGATTTGGAAATATTTTTATCTCAATTGAGGGATAATGAAAAACGTTTGATTGTAGAGAATTTGACTATTACAAAGGATGAAAAGGATATAGTGAACGGTCAGGTTTCCTTTAATGCTTTTGCATACGGGGGAGTCAGACCCAAGGATGAAGGATATTTTTATGAGAATGTATTTGCTGATGAAAGCAAACAAAATCCCTTTGCGGCTTTTGATGGCTATGTGGATGCTCCGCCGTCATCGGATGGTTATTGGGATAATGACGAAATAGTAAAGAGGACAGTTTTGGCGGATTTGGAAAACGATTACATATACTTTATGGGTACGGCAGCAAGTGTTACCGGCAAGGTAAACAGGGTGAACAGCCCCAAATACGGTAAGACTTCTATACGCACGGAATATTTCTTGTCCACGGATTATAAAGAGGAGAGGGCCTATGTGGTTCTGGACAATCAAAACATAAATCTGAAATTTCCTCCCAACCAGGTTGGAATCTGGGCTTATTCTTACGGCTATTCACCGGTTACGGTGGGTATGAGATTTCAGGACTTGGATGGCAGGAAAATTGACGTGGAGTTGGAAAAGGGTGTGGGCTGGAAGGGATGGAAGTTTATTTCTGCAACGCCGCCTCAGGATGTTAATTTGTATCCATTATGTCTGGATAGGATATACATGGAGTTGGGCCCCAATAGGGATGATTATGGGGTATTGCTCTTTGACAGGATTGAAGCAGAATATGCAAAAGAAGAAGAAGAGGAAGAAGGAGAAAAACCCGGGTATAAGTTTTATGTTGTAAAGCCGGGAGACACTCTCATGGGTATTAGCAGAATGTTCTACGGCAGCGACTCTTATTACCTTAAGATTATGAAAGATAACGGAATTACTGATAGCACGGTATTGGAAGCCGGCAAAGTCTTAGTAATACGAAATTAGGGGAAGGGGTGATGAAAATGAAAAAGAATTTAAGATTAATATCTGTAATAGTATGTTTACTCTATATCTCCATGATTTTCCCCACCGTATTTGTGTATGCAGCTTCCGACAGTGCATTTTATAA
>CAZQHS010000156.1:0-3184 GCA_964593485.1 uncultured Clostridiaceae bacterium | reverse complement strand
CAGCGGCAAAACCTATCTTGCTTGTGCCTTGGGTATGGCCGCTGTTCGTAATTATCTCTCTGTAAGATACATCCGTCTACCGGAACTTTTAGTGGATCTCTCCATTGCCCGGGGAAGTGGCACGATAAGAAAGATAATGGGCCAATACAAAAAATATTCACTTTTGATTATTGATGAATGGTTACTTTACTCCTTAAAGGATACGGAAACCCGTGATTTGCTTGAAATCATTGAGGCCCGTTACAAAAAGGCATCAACAATTTTTTGCTCTCAGTTTGATGTCCCGGGTTGGCGTGATAAGCTTGTCGATCCTATTTTGGCTGATGCCATCTGTGACCGTATTGTTCACGATTCCTACTCCATTGTAATCGATTGTAAGGACTCGATGCGTAAACGTAAAGGGATTTCAGAGGAGTGAGACAGGACTGAGCCTTCGGCTCATCGGGCTCTGCCCGAACCCGAGGTTTAACGCATTAAGGTTTTCCAGGAAGGGGATTAACTGTGCAAAAATGCAAAAAAGAAGAGTAATTCCAGTGCGTGGACACATGGTATCACCCTTCCCGCTAAACCCCGTATGCGGCGCTCATGTCGCCCCTCGGCGTTGCACTATCCTCCGCTACGGTTAAAAGCATTATTATGATACCATTATGTGTAGGTAACTTCAATGTGCAACCTTGGCGTAGGGTCTGTTCAATTTGAACGGCAGGGGTGTCCAATTTCAGCGGCAAAGATGTTCAATCTTGCTGGTTGAGGTGTCTCGGATTGGCGTAATATGCATATGTACAGGAATTAATATTACGGGGATTAAAAACTTCCTCCATTACTCGGTACCAGAGAATGTGTATCGAAGGATTAGTCACGATAAACAAAACAGGCATTAGTAAAATTGAGGATATTAAGGCAAATAGTGTATTAAGGGCATTTGAATTATCTAATGATAAACCTGTCTTTGTTACAGCTCACAGAAGTTTTCTTAAGTTTTTATACAAAGTAGGTTTTCTCGAAAAGGATTTATCTCTTGTCCTACCGTCAATTAAAAGACCACAATTAATACCAACGATATATTCTATAAAAGAAACGGTGGCAATGATTGATAAGATTGATAGAACAACAAAAATTGGTAAACGTGATTACGCTGTGATACTCCTAGCTTTAAGACTTGGCATGAGAAGGGGTGATATAGCTAATCTAAAATTAGAAAATGTAGATTTTCAATATAATAGAATACGGTTTGTTCAAGAGAAAACAGGCATCCAACAAAACTTACCTTTATCGGAAGAGTTAAAAATGGCCTTAAATGATTATATTCACACCGCAAGACCAGAATCCAATCTACCTTTTATATTTTTGAAGATAAATGCACCTATTACTCGATTATTTGGTGAAAACCTTTATGCTTCTGTAAGTAAATATCTTAAAAAAGCAGGTATAGATAGTAATAATAGAAAACGTGGACCTCATTCATTGCGGATGACCTTTGCAAGTGAATTAATATCTGGAAAAGTACCATATGGAATTGTCAGATACATTTTAGGGCAGGAAGACCCGGAATCTACCAAACATTATGTAAAATTTGATTTTGAAACATTAAGGACATGTGCCTTAGTAGTGCCAAAACCTATTGGTTTTCTATCTGAAATCCTTAATTCAATAGGTGGAGGTACATTATGATGGCATATAAATTTAAAAGTATTTTCGCCAAAGATTTTGAGGAATATTTGGCGTATTATGGTAGCATCGGGTATGGTCGGGAAAAGATTGAATGCTATTTCAAAAGTTTAGATCTATTTTTACTTAAAAATAAACTTTCGGTTAAAATTCTTTCGGAATCAATGGTTTCTGAATGGCTTTCAGAAAAAAACATTTCCAATAAAAGCAAGGTAAAGATTATTAATATTTTAAATGGCTTTTCAAAATATCTAAAAATATTTGATCTAAATATATGCTATTTACCAGAGAAGCCAAAGGTTACAAATGATTACACTCCTTATATATTTTCTAATGAAGAGTTCAAAAGAATAATATATGCTGCAGACATGTTCAAAGGACACATACGCCAACGTAACTCAACTTTTCAATTTCCTATTTTACTACGCATATTGTATGGGTGCGGACTGAGGGTAGGGGAAGCAATTTCTTTGAAATGGGGAAATGTTAAAATAGAAGAAGGTGTTCTATTAATTCTAAGAGCAAAAAACAACAAGCAACGTTTTGTCCCGATGGATTCTTCTCTTGTTAAAATATTGAAAAAATACAAAGCATTTGTGGATTCAAAAGAGATATGTCAAACCTATCTTTTTGAAAGAAAAGTATCAACTACCTACAGTATAGACTATTTTCACGAATGGTTTTGTAAAATATTAAAGTATGCCGAGGTTCCATACATTAAACAACAGTTACATGAACGGGGCCCTTGTCCACATTGTCTAAGGCATTTATTTACTATCCGTTCATTCCAAAAATCGGCTACCGGCGGCAGAACTTTTATGGATACAGCACCTATTTTATCTGCATATTTGGGTCATGATAGCATTATGGAAACTGAAAAATATTATGACAAGAAAAAAATTATGGCAAGTATGAATGGAGAACCTATTGAGTTAATTGAAATATCAGGAACATACTTGCCATATCGCTTGTCATAATTAATTACGGCCCAATTTATGCAACCACTCAATTAATTCTTCATTCTTACTCCAGCTTACCATGGTGTCTGGAACAATTGTATTATCCATCTTTTCAAGCACCTTTCGTTTCATTTCAACATTTGTTCTTGAATAAATTTCAGTGGTTTTCAAATCTGCATGACCTAAAAAATCCCTAATAAAAATTGGGTGGATTTCAGCCTGGGTCATATGCATGGCCTTCGCATGCCTTAGTAGATGCACTGAGATTTGGTCGAAATCAGATTGATCAGAGTATTTCTTTAAAATATAAGTGATTCCCTGACGTGTAAGTTTTACTCCCCGGCTGTTAAAAAACAATGGGTGATCCATATGATCCGGAGACGTAAGTTTTTGCTCATTGAGGTACATTGACAACAGTTTGGCCGTCTGGCTCATCATTGGGATATGACGCGTTTTTCGTCCTTTTCCCGTTATGCACGCAATGGCTGGACCTTCTAACCTTATATCCCTGACAGTCAGATCTGCCAGTTCCTGAACCCTTGCACCAGTATCGTAGA
>CAZQHS010000155.1:0-3371 GCA_964593485.1 uncultured Clostridiaceae bacterium | reverse complement strand
TTCTCTATTATCTCCGGTTACAAAATTAACACAAAGGTTCAATGGTTCAACAATCGAAGTTTCTGGTATTACCAAATCACTGTTTATTAAAACCGAATAGCTTGGGTATGGCAGATGTGATCCCTTCGGGATAAGTTCCTTTAACCCTGTTGATGTTTTTATGCAAATTGAGTCATACGAAACAGGCCTCACCAAACCTATTCCTTTGATCACTTTTGCTAACGCATGAAATGCAGCTCCCCTTGATACAGTTCTCAGGCTTGCTTCAAAATTAGGATATCTTAGAATCGTCGTTTTAGAGAAAAAGTTTTCCATTGCTTCTTCAACAAAAGGTATTAAGCTGCTACCACCAACCAACAAACAATAATCAATTTGTTTCTTATCTAAATTACCTCTTTTCAGAGCATCAATAACTGGAGCGAAAATAGAGCACCTCCAACAATACTCTGTTTCCTCGGGTAATAGAAAATCTTCATCTATAAAAGCAGTCAGTATCTCTTTAAATGAATTAACAGATAAATGCGGCTTATTAAGCTTAAGCCTTTTATCCCCGATAAAACCTATGTCATACTCTTTTGGTATTTCATATTTTAATAATACTTCACTTTCCAAATCATATTTTCTATGTTGTTTTAATTGTCTAACTATATTGCATAATTCTATTTTCAATGCCTCTGCTATTGATAAAAGAATTGGCTCAATCTTTCTTTTCTTGTCGGAATACTCTAAATCAAAATCATTTAGGTTATTTTGCTCTATAATCTGAGGAATTAGAATATTATGGACAATAGCTTTATCAATATCGCCACCACCAAGCCTATGATATCTGGATACAGCTATATTATTAATATCTAAAGGTCCTTTATTGAAGTTTGGGGCTATTTCAAATATAGCTACATCACAAGTCCCTCCACCAAAATCAAATACCATTATTTTTTTATTTTTATCGAAAACAAAATCTGGACCATTGCTTCCATCAATAATATAGTCTAAAAATGCAGCTATCGGTTCATCAAGTAAATCACCATCTTGCAAACCTATTCCAGCCTTTTTTGCTGCTGTAATAGTATCTTGACGCTGTGATAACTGGAATGATGCCGGTACCGTAACTACAGTCCTTTCTATCACATTATCATTAAAGGATAAGGCTCCATTATAAATAAAATTAATAATCTTTGAACTTATTTCCATAGGTGATTCAAAACCCTCAGGTGCTTTATGATAAGTTTTATTTGTGCCCATATCATTTTTACAATCGTAGAATACTTCTTTGTTTCTTATTAACACATTATCATCTGCTGAACCTCTTAATCTCTTAGCACCTTCCCCTACATAAACATTTGCATTATAAATCGCTACCACTGATGGAACAATTGCATTAATAACACTAGTCCCTTCCGCTGTTCTTTGTTTTATATTTATGCACTCTACAATAGGTTGATTATTTTGCCTCCATATAATTTGTGTTGCTATTGAATTTGTTGTACCTAAATCAATTCCCAATACCCTTATTTCAGGTGGCATACTTTCAAGTTTCCCAAATACAGTTGTTATGTTTGTTGACATATTCATAACTTTACCCTCCCCCTTTTTAAACATTTCCCTTCTCTCTACTCCACCCCTAATGCCTTAAATACCGCGTCTTCCGGGTTCTTGTAAAATATCAAGTTAAAAGCACCTACCAGTTCCGGCGGTACGCTCCCCAAGTCACCGGCAGAGGTCAGTGGCAAAAGCACTTTTTTAGCACCGCTGTCCAAGCATACCTGCAAAGTATTCGCCAATTCTGTAACTTTAATAAGTGTTCCACCGATGCTCATATCACCCAGTACTGCCATGCTTGTTATAGTAGGCTTACCTAATGCCACAGAACAAACAGCTATCATAGCGGATAAAGTCAAATCCGTGGTCATCCCGATGCCGTTTAGATCCTGCACATTAACCAAATAATCCTTTGTAGTAGTACTTATATTCCTACTGATATTCTTGCTGTTAGCTCTTAAATATTTATAAGCAGTATCCACCGCCTCTTTAGCAGCAGCATTTGCGCCTAGTCCCGTTCTTTCAAATTTACCATTTCCTGCAATCATCTGTGTCTCCAATTTAAAAACGCCCAACATACCTGACTTTCCTCGGCTTACATGGTATATATGCCCCGGTTTACCTATCCCTTCGGGTATCAGGCTTCCTCCGCCTTGTTCCGGCACCGGCACATATTCCTCACTAAAAGATTCCAAATCTATATAAGAAAAATTAACATCATAAAACTCCATGCCGCCAATTTTTTTAAGCTGCTCTTTAACTCTTCTCCTCATCTCCAATGCAAATCTAATAATTGCTTCTATATCTTCCTTTGTAAAATCACCATGAGGGTAAATAAGCTTTACCATGCCTGATACAGTTCTTTTTACTGCAATTGTATCTCTTTGATTCAGCTGGCTGCCTAATTTAAAGTACTTATCATAAGCATCACCATAGGGAATTTTTCTAAGCTCTCGCATAATCTCAGAAAAATAATCCGTTATAAAACCATAATCATCTGTAAAGTGTTCTGGCCTATACTTAGGGATCTCCCAGCCAGGCAAATAACAATGCATACGATCCAAAAATGCTGTATCTGTTCCCATAGATTCGGGAAAAGGATCAAAAAGATGAGAAGTCTTTAGCAATACATCCACAGACTGATTGATATTTCCTACAAAAGCAAAGGAAGCATAGGCATTTTTCTCCTCTTTTCCGCGAGCAAAGGAGCCCGATGCCATATAATCCTTCATAATTTGCACACCGTCTTTATCTTTAAATGTAATCCCCGCCACTTCGTCAAATGCAACGCAATCCCAAAGCCCCACAAGTCCAACTTGCTTTGATGCCATGTTATAAAAAAGATTGGCCACGGTAGTTTGCCCACCGGATATAAGGATGCTGTTTGGGCTTATTTCTTTGTAAACATGAGACTTCCCCGTACCCCTGGGGCCGAGCTCACAGAAGTTATAATTATTCTCAACCAAAGGAATAAGCCTTGCCAAATGCAACCATTTCTCCCTAATGTTAAAATTATCCGGCTCCATACCGGTACTCCTTAGGACAACATCTATCCACTCATCATCGGTAAAATTCTTCCGCCCTTCCTTCAACTCATCTATATTAATCCCCGGCATCTGCACCGGAGTCAGTTTTCTTATCTTAAAAGGTATCCTTTTTTTCTCTTCCTCGTCAAAATAATAATCCATCTGAACAATAGCCCATATCCCTCCGGATAAAAGTCTTTCATATTCAGAAGGGTAGATGCTTGAGATAGGCACTCCTTTGAGGCCTAAATTTGAAAACTCCGCCTCATAAAAATCTTCTTTATAATTCAGTTTTACGGAAATCTT
>CAZQHS010000154.1:0-3439 GCA_964593485.1 uncultured Clostridiaceae bacterium | reverse complement strand
TTTCCTTATAATCATACCAGTTGGTAGGGTCATCATAAGTAATATAAATGTTATTAGCCGCGGCTATAGTCAATTTTCCTTTCAATTCGCCGGAAATAAAAATATTGCCTGCATTTATATCGAATTTTCCTGTACTGCCATCAATGGTTTCCACATATAAGACTTTATTTTTGATACTGCTTATAGCCTTTGTGATTATATCATCGGGGTCTGCATTTTGATTCCTGATTTTCAGGTTCTCTCCGTCTAGATAGATGCATGTCCTACCGAAATACACGGCATTGTCTTTTTCCGCCCAAACCTTCAGGGATGAGTTTGAAGCGGGAAATTCCAACTTATCAACTTTTTCGGGTTTTCCGTTTTGGTAAGCGTTATTTTTATAATTTGTATTGGTTATATTCTCCGTATGAGTACCGGAATAGCTTACAGTATCAAAAAATACCGGATAATAAACATTTGTTTTTAGGTAACTGTTATAGAAATATGAGGACTCCTGCCTTGTGTATAAATTCCTATTGGTATGATAGGGTCCGTGGCTTTCGTCCCCGGCAGTCCACCAAATCTGGTCTCCATCACTATCGCTCACATATACATGATGAACAAATTGTTTTTTTCTTATTTTCGCGATAATAGTTCTTTTTTGTTCAGGATTACTATCAGTCCAGCCCGTAGACTTAATTGTTATGAACCTATCCGTGCCGCTTGGTATTGTAACCTCCAACTTATAATAGCCATCCATAAAAGGTATCGGTTCTTCTTGCATATCCACGCTTGCTTGTGTGCTGTAAAAGTTCACGTCATCGTTTAAATGCCATAAATATTGGTTATAACCCGCCTCAGCATATTCGATAGCCTTTTTGCCGGAATCATCGATTATATTGAATTTGGTTTGAGAGTTAATCATACCCAAGGAAGCAAATCCCAATATGGTTGACATCAAAAGCGCTATAAGTACCACAGGAATGGTAATCCCTTTGTTATTAAAATACTTTTTCATATAATCCACTCCTCTCACTATTCATCCCCTGCTTCCGTCCTGCTCTTAGTGACCAAATACGTATTAATTTCAACATTCTTATCTCCGTTTTTAATTATTAGTTTCATAGGAACCTTTCTTCTATGGTCAGCACCTTCGCTTTTTTGAGTTACTCTTACTACATCTACTGTCCCAAAAATATCCGTATTTGTTATATTTTTCAGGACTACCTTTTCCTCTATAAAACTATTTAAATTGTATTTATAAGGGTATTCATCACTGCCAGTATTCCTATACTTTACATCCTTCTTTAACTCTTTGGTGATAGTATCCAACTTGTATCTTATTATCTCGGGGATTTTGTCTCCGTTAATATCAGTGTAAATATATAATTCACTGCTGCTTATTCGTGTCAATACATCATTTGCTTCTTCTGCCTTTTTTCCTGAGTTGGCTTCTTTTTGTATGGTAATCTGGAAAATCCTGGTTTCTTCCGCTGTATCAAAGCCCGCATTTACTGTTTTAAAGCTCTTTTGTATGAGAAAAATCATATTGAATGCCAATGCAAATATTATAGTGATAAAAGGCACCACTATAAGCAATTCAACTAATGTTATTCCTTTTTTATTGTTTATTATTTTTTTAAAAGCAAACATATTTATTGCCCCGCTCTATTCTTTTAATACTAAGTTGCAATAATTATAGTCCCCGGGAAGTTTCATCCCGTATTCATTAACCAGCTCTTCCAAGGAAAGGTTCCTAATCTCCAGCCTGAGCTTATCAGTACTTATTTCACTTTCAAACTCAGAAAAAATAATATCACATTTCCTGGCATCATTGCTTAGAATAAACTCTGCCGTATAATTACTAATGGGGTCAACCTGGACAACATCCCCTATTACTTCAAAAATTGCAAAATCCAAGCCAAAACCTTCCGGGTTTGCAGATATTTTGGTGGTGAACTCCAATTCAATCCTTTCTATATGGCCTTCTTGGTTTTTTATAAATTTTCCTTCTTTTAATCCAAAACCTAACTTTAAAGGCAAATTAGTTATATTGTCCTTAACATAGGGAAATTTCTTATTCCAAAGTTTATTCGTTTCATCCACAAAAAAATATTCATCAGTATAATTTATGCCGCCTTCCTTAAAGTCCCTGGTTATTTTATATTCATATTCCCAGGTTCTCCAAATCATCCTATCCTTAAGGTTTTCAAGATTTGTGGTCAAATCCAAATCCCAAACCACACCTTCGGGAGGATTTGTATCAATGGGGTTTATATTAACTTTTGTCTTTTCCGCGATTTCACTATATTCAGGCAATATAATATAACCGGGATAATCCACATAAAAAATATGTTCCAACACTTCGTCATCACTTACTACCTTTAGCTGTTCTATATAATTCCATTCCATATTAGGAGAGGTACCAGTTTTTCCGATAGGCCTGGTCATCATATAGTCACTTCTTTCCCATTCCTCGGGAGATACATCATAAAGAAGATTTTTAGTCAGTACAGTAAAATATGCCTTGCCCTCATCATCGGTTCTGCCCCATTCTGCAACAGAGCCGCCTCTTTTTGCATATATTTTTACACCCTTAGCGGGTTCCTTAAAATTCTCGCCGGTTATGGCACGTATTCTAAGGGGTGCAAAAACCGACGGTGTTCTTTCCCCTTCGAAAGCAACGAGACTGCCTATAACAGAATAGCTTCTTTCTATACCTCTTATAGGGTCCTTTGCCTTAACAATAACATCTATTCTTTTGGTAGCATCAACAACAAATTCGCCTGTGGTGGACTCTGCGTCCTCCCAAGTTATAGTTGTCAATAAACTGTATTCAACGCCTTCTATAGTTTTGGGATTGGTGCCGGTTTCATTAAGATAAAGGTCCTCTTTTACAATTCCGTCAGGAGAATAGCCGATGGAATCCAAGCCCAATTCATCATACTTCACTGTCTTGAGCCATTCTACCTGAGAATAAGCCAAGTTCATGGCGGTGAGCTTTATGTTATTCCATTTAGCAAATTGGATTGCATAGATGGACATGGGCAGCATAAACAACGCTATCATGGCCAATAAAGCTATGGATACTATTATTTCCACCAAGGTAAAGCCTTTGTTATGCTTTTTATTCATAAAAGCCCCTCCTATAGAAATCTCATTATATACCAATTTATAATATTATCGCCAAATAATATAGTTATTAAGAAAGCCATATTTATAAAGGGTCCGAAAGGAATAAGGTCCTTCCTCCCCTTTCTCCCTGATAGGAGCAGAAATATGGAATATACTGCCCCAATTATAAAGGATAAAAATATATGTAAAAGCGTTTTTTTCAATCCTAATATAAAGCCAAGTACGGATATAAGCTTTATATCTCCCCCACCCATGCCACCTTTGGAAACTATGGCGATAAGGAGAAATAACAAAAATCCTGTTAACAACCCCCATAGGCTATCCC
>CAZQHS010000153.1:0-3457 GCA_964593485.1 uncultured Clostridiaceae bacterium | reverse complement strand
AATTTCGTTTTAAAGTCAATAGCTGAGTTGATTATATATATGCTTAATCCCATTATGTCAATTCTCAAATTAAATTAGGAAATTTTATCACATAAAAACGACCAAAAGAGCGTCAAAAAACCGTCATATTCTCAATTTAATCAACAATATTTCCAAGGTATTATCAAAATATAATAGTATTAGCTTTGAAATTGGGGCTCTGCCCCAAACCCCGGGATTTAACGCTTTGTTCTCCAAAAGCAATGAAAAAAGGCAGCACAGTTACCGCCTTTCCCCATTGCTTTTTATAGAATCCTGACTGGCGCTCGGGTTGCATCCCTGCATTGCCCTATCCTCCAATCAGGCAAGAGCCTGACACTGATTTAAATACCTGTCTCGATATTAGCCTGATATACGGCTTCTTCGTCTACAACCAACATCTTTCTTACAGTAGCATATAAAAGACTTGCTACAGCAATGTTATTGATAGTTCTTGGGAAGCCGCCGGATAAAGTATGTATTGCACTTAAAGCAGAGGATGAAAAAACATCATTCATAGAACCTGCTATTTTCATTCGGCTTGTACAATAATCAGCTGTTTCTTCCGGCATGAGGCCTTGCATGGAGTATCTCATGGTTATCCTTTGTCTTAGAGGATAACAAGTGTTTAATGATAGACGATTTCTAATCTGGGGTTGCCCTGATAGTATTAAAACAAATGGATTAGCAGAGTCTAATCTAAAATTGAAAAGCAGTCTTAAGTCATCTAAAATGGCCATAGGGGCCATGTGTATTTCATCTACTATAATTACAGGAGTTATTTTCTGCTCATAATATAAATTCTGTATGCAGCTCTGTATCTGTTGAAACAGAGAAATCTTTTTGTATGTTGGTGTTTCTCCCAAAAGAGAAGCCAATGATTGATAGAATTCTTTAACTGTTAAGGTAGTAAGGGCTAAATAACAAGGTCTATACAAGGATTTGTTTATGCTTTCCGTTAATTTTCTAAGACCTGTAGACTTACCGGAACCGGGTTCTCCTACAATGAGGCAGATACCCCTGTTATCAAGCATATACTTTAACCTTGAATCCAATTCTTTCATATCCTGGCTTGCATAAAGCTTATCAGTTGATATTTCTTTATCAAAAGGATTAAACTTTAACCCGAAATGTTGCCTAAACATTGGCTTCATCTCCCATCATATCATTGTAGGAAATAGAATTTTTAGCGGGAGGCGTATTTACGGTAGACTCCGGTTCCATAACTTCCGTTATTTTATTCTTTCTTCTGTTTCCTTTATGCCTTCTCACTGTATGTGCATTATCGTGGAATCTAACCATTTTCGCTTCACCTATTTTTTTACCGTCTTCATATAGAGGGAGTATTTTTGTCATATCGCTTAACCATTCAGGCTCATACCTGATTTCAACCCTATGCCCAGCAAATCTTGAATCCGTTTCGTAAAGAATATTTTCTATTTGAATAGTAGCATCCGATTGTACCTTTCTTGA
The DNA here is from genome assembly GCA_964593485.1 of uncultured Clostridiaceae bacterium. Lineage (GTDB taxonomy): Bacteria > Bacillota > Clostridia > Lutisporales > Lutisporaceae > JAAYKT01. The sequence continues at coordinate 1,966 of CAZQHS010000153.1, read as the reverse complement.
AGTTCTTAAAAGAAAGTTTTCATTTATTCTTTCAATATTTGTAACTATTTTAAGCTTAGATATTTGTGACATCAATACATCGTGAGGGGATAACCCGTTTAATCCACTATGGGCTTTTCTTTTATAGTCATCTTCCAGCCATTTGAAATATCTTTGGTTAAGATCGTCTAAATCCTTTATATCTGCTGGATCAAGGACACTTAAAAACCTCATCCTAACAGTGTGGAACATCCGTTCTACTTTTCCACGACCCTTAGGGACAAATGGCTGGGAATGTAAAAGGGTACAGCCTAAAGAGGCACATATATATTCAAATTGCTGAGATCTATAGATCTTACCATTATCCGTATATACAAGGCGTGGGATTCCTCGCCTTAATACTGCCTCTTTAAAGCAGTGTCTGAGGGTTTCAAAGTTTTGTGAAAGATAAAACTGAGTATATACAGGGTACCTGGATGCATCATCAATAAACATATGTAGATAAGCTTGCATTTTCTTTTTACCGAAAGTTATGTAAGGTCCATACATTACATCGCCTTGCCACAGATCCCCTACATGTTCGTGGGCAAATCTGAGTGATTCGTCGCCTTCTGTATTATCTTTTAACTCTCCTGATAAAGAAAGATCCTCAATATACCTGTAAATTGTAGGCCTTGAGATATTTAAAGGATCTATTAACCCATCGGATATCAGTTGTTCATATAGGAGTGTTACGGGCACCCTTGGGTTGTCTTTCCTTCTTTTTACTATCTCTTCGCCTAACTCTATAGATACCTTCCTTGACCTCCCTTTATCACTTCTGGTACCCCTGACTAATCCTTCAAGCCCTTTTTTATTGTAGTCGCATAACCAGGACTCCAAGGTCTTGTAAGAATAGTTACGCATACCGTAGTAAGGCATATTAATAGGAGCACTGGCAACTTGTCTAAAGTATTCCGTGTTATTAGGAACCTGTCCATTTAAAACAGGCCCTATTATGGAAAACTTTTTTAATGCTATTGCATTTTTGGCTTTTTCATCCATTCTTCTTCCCCCCATGCTTTATTTTTGCAATCATTTCATATATAAATCATTTTATAGCTGCAAAGGGTCTGCTCCAATGGGAAGATAGTGTTGTAAAGCTTAAAAAGCAAAAAAGCTTCAAATGGAAAAGTATTTATGCTATCATATTTTGAGAGGTCATAAAGGATTTTCCGGTTATATTTGAAAAGTCGACCAAGAATACATGGGGATGTAAACTGTGGACTTTTTCAAGGAAAACCTTGACCCACATCTGATTCTCCGGGATTGCTCCTGCAAAGATATGTTCCGGAGAAATCAGATTTAATCCGTATTGTATTAATTGCCGATTTTTAATTATCCGTTTTTTGTAGTAATTAATGTGTCTCCTTTCTATGGCCGGCCAATTTGATTTTATTCTTTTAATGAACTCATTTAACGATAAGCCCTCTTGATAAAAGTTATGTAATATATCTAATATATCTATTCCTGAATATTGAAAACCCTGCAGACAAAACATAGGGAGCATTGAAACGGTTCTGCCGCACATGGGGCAAATATATCTTCTTATGTAAAGAATACCGCTTAAAGATTTGCTGATGAAGAAACGTTTGTAATATCCATGTTTTTTTAACTTTACCGGCATGGCACAATCATGAAATGGACATCTCTCAGGTGGTGATGGGAAAAGGTTATCATTTTTTTTAAAAAAATCAGTTACCGGATTATCTGTATAAAATATTTTTTGCATTGTAAACACCTCCAATGCAAAAATATTATCACAATTTTAATGCTTATTCTATGTGAGAATTATTTCTCATATTATGATAGCATTAACTTTCTTATCATATTATTTAACTTGATAAAAAAAGGTGATTTCTTACGATTTGTATTTGAGAATTAACACCATTACCTTAATTGTAAAAGTAAAGTAGACCCCTTTTAAGGCCGGAGTCTAATTTAGTCT
>CAZQHS010000152.1:2015-3529 GCA_964593485.1 uncultured Clostridiaceae bacterium | reverse complement strand
GGAGAGATTCACCTGATTGTAGCATGTGTCCCCCAGGTTGGTGTAATAATATGGGGACATGATATAGTTGCATTGCAAATTTGGGCAGGAGTTAGTGCCGATGCCAAATTTGGCGTCAAGGGAGGGGGTGGTACTAGTGCGGATAGCTCTGCAGGTGCCCACGGTTCCTTTGAGTCCGGCGGCTTTGCAAAGCTCATAGGGGTTTTATTTGATAAACAATATGAAATCTTTAAACTGGATTTCCCCATATATAAAGGAGAGTGGGTAACCGGCGAAAAAGTTGGTGGTACCGGCGGAGATGGCATTGTAACTACAAGAGTAGTTCCGCATTTTATGATAAATGCCGATGCTTACTACGACACCATCGAAGGGCAAATATTATATGACGATGATAAACTGCCCTTTGCCAATAGAGATTATCAAATAGAAATATGGAATACCAGCCTAAGAGAATTAAAAACTGCCATCCCCGGGCATACAGATGCAGAAGGGAAATTTAACATAAATTCGAGAGGTTATTCATATAACCTTCTGCCTACTGACAGAGTTATTATTGATATAGAGCAATTTGAAGTATATATAGACGACTCTGCAAAGAATTATTTCAAGGTAGGTGACAAGGTATATGAGCTTACAGAAATAAAGAGCAAGGATGTAAAAGCAAGTGTTCCATTTACAAATATAGACTTTAATGTAGATTCAGTAAATGATGTTATAACAGGTACAGTTAGCGGCAAATACGGTCTTTTCAGCGGACCCATTGATATAAAAGTAGTAAATAAGGATTATAGCGAAAAGAAATATAAGACAGCTGCAGTAGACGGAATATTTTCACAAAAGGCACCCATAGATGAAAATACCTGGAATGTATGGGTAGAGGTAAACTGCGATGGCCTAATATTCCCGGATAACCAAGGAGTAAGCAGAGCGCCGAATATAGATGCATTGGAGATATTTTTATATAATGACTTTACCAAAGTAGAAAGTGCCGGGAACAACAATGTAATAGATATGGAAGTAAGGATGCCAAACAATAGTAACAGCGGCTTAATGCTTCCTAACAAGTCACTTGATTTGAAGGCATTAAACATAGATAAGGATGACGAGGGCAATGAAGTAGTTAGACCGACAAAAGTATTTGGCACCATAACAAACAATGGGGAAATGGGACCTACTACCGTCCAAGGGGAAGACTATGTGAGAAACGGTAATATAAGCAATGCCATAGTGAAGCCCTATACCGGCAGTGTAAAGATAACTTCTCTGCCTATAACATCTGCTATGCTGGATATTATAAATAAAAAAGATCGTTCTAATTTAACTGACCCCATAGCCCATACATCCGGATGGACAGCAACAACCCAGGCAAAACAGATAGTAATGGAGGGCGTAGCTACATCTGCATCAATATTTGAATTTACCAATCCAGAGGTTTTGGCCTATGAAATCGAGATTGAATATGAAGGACTATATAAAACAATAAGATACAATCCTTTTGTATTCCATTACGAAAA
>CAZQHS010000152.1:0-1915 GCA_964593485.1 uncultured Clostridiaceae bacterium | reverse complement strand
CCCGGCAACATGATGAATCCCGGGAACATTATGAATAATATAGGACAATCAAACAAGATGCTGCAAAGCAGCATTGCACCGGGGAGCAATATGGAGCAAAACAATGAAGCCGCACCGGAAAGCGGTACTATGCAGAAGAATATAACATCAGTAACGAAAAATGCAAGCCAATGGCAAGGATCCTGGGCAATAAGCGGCGGTACAATGGAGCTGACACAAAATGGCACAGCAATAACAGGAACCATAACAAAAGGAAATACAGCCTTTATGTTAGACGGCGTGGTAACAAACGGAGTATTCAAAGGAAGTTATTTAGCACCGTCTGCCACTTCTTTATTTGGTGATATAGTGACCTTTGAAATGGATTTATCCACGGATGGCAAAAGTATAAACTTTAAGAGTTTTGACTCCGGGGCAAACCTATCGGGTCTAAAGGGCACCAAGGCGATGAAAAAGTAAGAAAGCGGAAAGCGGAAAGCAGAAAGTTGAAAGCGGAAAGCGTAAAGCAGAAAGCAGAAAGCGGAAAGTTGATAGCGGCGAATTCATTCGCCGCTATTGTTATAGCAGGGGAAAATCTCGTTTATAGTTTTCTGTTCACACGGACTTTGTGTCAACTGAGAGACTGTTTCTACCCATACTTTTGTGTAAACTTTACACTGCATAAAAGGTCGCAATATGCTATAATTATTAACAATAGAAGGTGTAAAAATTTATAGGATGCATGCAAAATGGGGGTATCTCATGGATAAAAGCAATTCGGATAAGTTTTTAATAATTTATAATGATTTGGATAAACATATGAGGGAATGTCTCCAGGTAAAGGCTGGTACGCCCAATTCATATTTGATAAATCAAATGGCAAAAAACAACAGATCATTTGCAAAACATAAGGAAGATTTACTGGCCTTTTCCAGGCTTAGAAATGCAATAATCCACAATCCCTTTAAAAAGGATGCTGATCCCATAGCGGAACCTCACGAAAATGTTGTAAAGCTTTACGAGGATATCAAAAATCAGCTCACGTGCCCGCCGTCCGCCCTTAGTACCGTGGCAGTACCAAGAAGAAATATTTATGCCACATCCATGGAATCAAAAGTAATTGATGTGATGAATATTATGTTAAATAAATCTTTTTCCCACGTACCTGTTCTTCATGATGACAGAATAGTAGGTATATTCAGTGATACTACATTTTTTTCATATGTATCAAAAAATAAAGATTTAACGATTACCAGGGAAACGTTAATAAAGGACTTTAATGATTTTATTGACATCCATGGTAATGTAAGTGAATATTATGAGTTTGTTGAAAAAAGCACGTTATTAATTGACGTGGAAGAGATGTTTCAAAGGAATTTGAAGGACAATAAGAGACTTGCAGTTGTTTTTATTACTGAAAATGGTAAGCAAAATGAAAGGCTTCTTGGATTGATAACGGTATGGGATTTAGCCGGGTACTGTGGGTAAATACCGAGTTGTGTTGAATTATAGGCAAAAAAATGTTTAAAAAACAATTTATTTCCCGGGAAATAAATTGTTTTTCTACTATAAGCCAAATTATTAGACAAGTACCTTTATACATTTTAGTTAAAAGTATCGGAAACTCCTAAAAAGCCTCATATATTGCGGATATTGCTTTTTCAAAATCGGCATTTTCTATTCCTACGATTATATTTAATTCACTGGAGCCTTGGGAAATCATTCTGATATTTACACCTCTATTGGCAAGGGCGGTAAATATTTTTGCCGAAATTCCTTTTGTATTTATCATTCCTCTCCCAACTACAGCAACTAAAGCCATGTTGGGGTAACATATTATGGAATCCGGATTACAGTAAATGCGGATTTCCTCTATGATTCTGTCTAATTTTGAATTTAATTCAGAATTGGCAATTACCAAAGAAATAGAATCAAT
>CAZQHS010000151.1:0-3568 GCA_964593485.1 uncultured Clostridiaceae bacterium | reverse complement strand
ACTATCCTTTGTTTTGTAATTAAATCAATAATCGAAGTATCAAAAGTCTTATTTATACTATTTTTATCTTTTGCCGATATGACAGCATAAAATATAATACACTTTCTCAGCATCTCCTCTTCAGATTCGTCAAATAGCCCATAATAGACTATATTTCTCGTATCATATAAATCTCTTGCAGCCGCCCGATTAAGTAAGGCATTAATCTTACTGCCAAAAATCTCTAAAGGTGCCAGGGTCTTTATCTTGTACTTACTAGCAAAACGCTCTGTAATAATAGGTCTTTCTTCCACTTCAAGGACATGTGACCGTAGAGAATAATTGATTTCAATCTTTATGTTATCTTTGTTACCACTGGCCCCTTGATAATCATATATCCATGAGTCTAAACTATGTGGATTTTTTGTCCTGGAGCTTTTTGAATAGCCCTGAGTAGTCATATGCAAATCAATAATTCTATTAATAATATTTCTGCCATCAAGCATTTCTTCTTTACTATTGGTAACCAAATAATCTAAGTCAATATCAACAGAAAGACGCGGCAAATTAAAAACTGTCAAATTAATTGCAGTTCCACCCTTTAATGCAAGACTATTCTTTAGAATGGGATTTATATTAAGATACTCCAATACATCTGCCAACCTTGTTACCTTTTCTAATGTATCCCTTACAAAGCCAAGTTCCTTGGCTTTCCTTCCCAAATGAATAATATCATAATCAGATATGTAAATCGCCTCCGTGAACTCCTGTTTCAAATATATCACCTGGTATCATAAGTCTCCACTCACTATTATAATAACTACTGCCTTTTGCATCATTTACAAGGTATCGTATACTTTTTCCTATTTTGCTTTTACAATAGTCTACAAATTCCTTAGAAACTTGCATCTCTTTCCTATAATGCTCAAAAATGTATCCAGCTTTTTGATAAAGACCTAGAACATTATACAAATCTAAATATCGCTTTAATTTGCTGTCGTTTAGATAATGGACACCCTCTAAGCAGTTGATAAGTTCCTCCAATCCACCGATTTTATTTAGGTCTTGAATACTATCTATGACCGTCCTTTCTAAATCTGTAATCCTAACACCTGTAGTATTCTTAGCCTTTACAACTCCCTCTTCCGTCTTTGAAGAAATGTATTTATACGTTATATGATCATACTCAAAATGATTAAACTTTGTTCCTGAAGAGACATATACTTCATAAAAAACTTGGTTTGTAAGACCATAATATTCAAAAGCACTATGATGAGATATGTAAGCAGTCTTGGTTATGGCACAGGCTATTTGATAACGGCTAGCTGCTATTTGCCCAGTTGTCGGATTGATCACAGAGTATATATTTTTCCGTATTTTTTTTACCAGACCTTTTTTCATTAAACGGTTCAATTTAGAATAGGCAGTATCTTCATTAGCTGTAAATTCCTTCACATCATTAATTGAAAAAGTAGGTTTTTTTGCTAATTCAGTAAATACAATCACTTTATTCACCTTCTTTTAATTCCATCATGATTTTACTTATATCTAAAGAGTAACATTCTACTTTTAAAATTGATATATCTAAAATATGTTCCGTCGTTAATTCTACTTTAACTTTAACACGTTATTCTTCAAAAGTAAAGAAAATCGTTCTGCTTTTAAAGTGTATTGATAAAACATGCACGCTGCTATTATGCATAATATCCAACAATTAAAATAAACTTTTTACATCATTAAATATATCCTCTAAAAACATCATATCATATCACGATACTATCTCATGAAACAAAGGTCATCCGGTCCCACACGGGCGGGGCAGAACCCCGCGGGCTTCGAAAGCAGAAGGGACAGTCCCCGGTGCTTCCAAAAGCAAAAATAAGCAAAGGGGACTGTCCCCCATGCTTATTAAAAGGCCGGCAGTACAATACTGCCGGCCTTTTAATTCTATAATTCTATATAATTCTATATAAATCTTTTAAACTCCGCTCATTTGAATGAAAAGTCCGCTCTACTTTTCATTCAATAGATTTAACATATATGAAAACTCTCCACGAGTTACTCTATTATTCATATTATCCACGCTGCTGCATCTCTTGTCTTTGATTGCAGCCATCTTTTCCGACACCCATTTCCAAGTGAAACTGTCGTCCTTATATACTTTCCTTATAATCTTCTCCATATCCCCATAGCTTACGCTATTGTTGGGGTTAAACTTATTATCTTTGGAAACACCAAAATATCCTTCTTTCAAGCCATAAGCCACCAAATCCTTAACATCTTTTATATCCTTGTAATCCGACAGGTTCTCCGCTAACTTCCTATCGCTATCTCTAAGGTTGGGCTTCCAATTATTCGCCCTGCTAAGATATAAAAGTACCTGGATTTTGGTGATGTTTACATCGGGCCTGAAAGTATTATCGCTATATAATCCCGTATAACCTCTTCTTAAAGTCGTTATTATTTCTTCTTTAGCCCAATGGCCTCTGATATCCAAAGGGTTAAAGGCTTTATCATCAATAAACAAGCCGTATATGGCATTTTCCAGCATCATCTTGGGGCTTACAAATGCAGTAATAGTATTCTCGGTTATAACGGAAGGCAGGTACTGCCAATTGCCGTATAGGTACCTATATATGCCTCCGCCCAAGCCTCCATAATATTCAAGACTCAGTTTTATCATTTTGTCATTGTCATATTTGCCGTAATTGTTATTTATCTTCAAAAGATACAAATCGGAATTTTTGGTATACTGCACATAAGGCGGAAGTGCTACGGCATTTTTGGCCTGCATATGCTTATCCATGGAAAGAATAACATCGTTATAAAAAGTACCGTTTTCAACTGCAATTTTCAACTTACCGTCATTGGCCAGGACTTGTCCCCCGCCCAAAGGTATAGTTTCTTCCCCGATTTTTTCGCTTAGTGCGGTATAAGACTCCTGCTGGTAAGATTCTATATAACCTTCCTTAAAACCTGTCTTAAAACCGCCGATAAAGCCATCACGATACCTTTTGTTCTCATTATGCAAGTTGTATTCCATTGCTATGTTATTCTCCGTAATGTTATACTTCTCGCTGTTGTTGGGTTTACCCATGATAAAATCCACTTTGCCGTTTGCTATACCTTTGTCTATACCTAATCCATATCCGCTTTGATATCCATTTTTAAATAATAGGTTTTGATGCTTCAACATTGCATTTCTATAGGCATCATCATACTTTTCCCTATAGGCTTTCTTAAAAGCACCTATAAAATATTTTTGGTAGTCTAACACTTCATTGTTCAAAGAAAAGGTACTTCTTATTTCATTATCTGAGAGCATATCCCTTTCCCAATTAATCGGCTTCCCATCATAATAGTCCTTGGTGCCGTAGTTTGTCCCCAATAGTCCTCCCACAGCCTCCCCGTCTTTTTCCCCTCTCTCCAAATCCTTCAGCAAAGGCTCGAATTTAGCGAACTTATATCCGAATTCATAACCTTCCTTGAATTTATCCTTGAATTTTCTGTTAAACTCATTCTTATAAGCAGTGGTTTCATTTTTCAACTGAAACATATCAATAATCTTAGTTATTGAGGGTGCTGCATC
>CAZQHS010000150.1:0-3635 GCA_964593485.1 uncultured Clostridiaceae bacterium | reverse complement strand
CTAAATGTTCTCGTAGGAGCAAATTCACCTAATTTATGACCAACCATATCTTCAGTTATATAAATAGGAACATGCTTTCTTCCATCATGGACGGCAATAGTATGACCTACCATTTCAGGAAAAATGGTAGAGCTTCTTGACCATGTCTTCAAGACGATTTTCTTTCCTGCTTTATTCATTTCAACTATTCTTTTAAATAGCTTTCCTTCTACAAAAGGTCCTTTTTTAACGGATCTACTCATTTTATGCCTCCTTCCCGACTTTTATGGACTTATTACTTTTCTTTTCTTTTCTTTATTATAAATTTGCTTGATGCTTTTTTCTTGTTTCTTGTCTTATAACCTAAAGCAGGTTTACCCCAAGGGGTCATTGGACTGGGTCTTCCCACAGGTGCCTTACCTTCGCCTCCACCATGAGGGTGATCTACAGGGTTCATTGCAGAACCTCTTACCGTGGGTCTGAATCCCAAGTGCCTTTTTCTTCCTGCTTTTCCTATGGATATAATTTCATGTTCCACGTTTCCCACTTGGCCAATGGTAGCCTTGCATTCTATTCTTACTTGTCGCACTTCACTGGAAGGAAGTCTGACTTGTGCATAGTTGCCTTCTTTGGCCATCAATTGAGCTGAATTACCGGCTGATCTAACCATTTGCCCGCCTTTACCGGCTTTTAGTTCAATATTGTGAATTACGGTACCCACCGGAATATTCCTAAGGGGCAATGTGTTACCTATTTTTATATCCGCTTTTTCTGATGAAATTATGGTGTCGCCAACTTTTAACCCGTTCGGAGCAATAATATATCTTTTTTCTCCATCCAAATAGTGTAAAAGTGCTATGTTGGCAGTTCTGTTCGGGTCATATTCTATAGTTGCCACCTTAGCCGGTATATCAACTTTATCCCTTTTGAAATCGATTATTCTATATTTTCTTTTATGTCCGCCACCGCGGTGTCTTACTGTTATTTTCCCATAATTATTTCTTCCGGCTTGACTTTTTAGTGTTCTTACGAGAGACTTTTCCGGTTCGGTTTCTGTAATCTCTTTAAAATCTGAAACTGTCATAAATCTTCTTGCCGGAGAAGTAGGGTTAAACTTTTTTATAGCCATTTTCTATCTCCTCCCGATTTTATAGGCCTTCAAAGAATTCAATAGTTTTACTGTCGGGGGTAAGTTTTACAATAGCTTTTTTGTACCCCGGTCTTCTTCCTTCGTACTTACCCATCCTCTTTAACTTACCTAACATTTTAATAGTGTTAACTCTTTCAACCTTTACTTTAAATATTTCTTCAACAGCATTTTTTATCATGAATTTGTTAGCTTTGATATCAACAATGAAAGTGTATTTTTTATCAGCCATTTCACTCATGCTTTTTTCCGTAATAATAGGTTTTCTTATAATATCATGGGAGTTCATTACGCAAACACCTCCTCAAGAATTTCAACCGCTGCTTTTGTTATAATAAACTTATCATAGTTTAAAATATCATAAACATTTAATGTGTTCACAGAAGAAGTTTTGATATTAGGGATATTCCTTGCTGATTTTTCTACATTTTCATTTCTTTCAGCCAAAACAATCATGGCTTTTGAATCAATTTTTAGATTTTCCAGCATATTTATTACTTGTTTTGTCTTGGGAATCTCGAAATTCAGTTCATCCAAAACAACTATATTATTATCTACAACTTTCGTTGTTAATGCTGATTTCATAGCCAATCTTCTGACTTTCTTTGGCAGTGAAAATCTGTAGGACCTTGGTTTTGGTGCGAAAACCACTCCGCCATGAGTCCATTGTGGTGATCTGATACTGCCCTGTCTTGCCCTGCCTGTTCCTTTTTGTCTCCATGGTTTTCTGCCGCCGCCTCTTACTTCCGCTCTCGTAAGAGTAGACTGAGTTCCTTGCCTTTTATTGGCCAATATCATTTTGACAACACGATGCATTGCATCAACATTTACCTGAACACCAAAAACTTCATCTTTTAATTGGATTTCATCAATCTGTTCACCGCTTAAATTATATAAAGCTGCCTTTGGCATAGCGCATCCTCCTTTCCGGCTTTTATGCCTTCACTGTGTCTTTTATCATAACTAACGAGCCTCTTATTCCCGGTACTCCACCTCTTACAAGAATATAGTTTTTTTCTGCATCTACTTTCACAACTTCTATATTTTGTACTGTAGTGTTTTCGTTACCCATCCTTCCCGGCAACATTTTACCTTTAAATGTTTTGCCGGGACTTGCGGAAGATCCCATAGAACCGGGGGATCTGTGAAACTTTGAACCGTGTTTCATAGGCCCTCTGTGTGCATTGAATCTTTTGACTACCCCTGCAGTTCCTTTTCCTTTGGAGATACCGCTTATATCTACCCTGTCACCTTCTAAAAAAACATCCGCTTTTAATTCCTGTCCGATTTCAAAAGGTTCTATATTTTCAAGCCTTAATTCTCTTACATATCTTTTGGTTGCCAATTTTGCCACTTCAAATTGACCCCTAATGGGTTTGATTAACTTTCTTTCTTTTATATCCTCAAAACCGACTTTTATAGAATTATAACCGTCTTTCTCAATGGTCTTTTTTTGCATAACTACATTGGAGCCTACCGATATAACGGTTACAGGTATGGCCTTGCCTTCTTTATCAAATATTTGAGTCATTCCGACTTTTTTGCCCAATATGGCTTTTTTCATTGTATCCACCTCCATGGTTTACAGAGGACCGTAGAACGGTCTTTATAAATCATATTTTTTTATGTTATTATAGCTTTATCTCAATATCTACACCAGCGGGTAAATCCAATCTCATTAAAGCATCCACTGTCTTTGGATTTGGATTTAGTATGTCAATGAGTCTTTTATGAGTTCTAATCTCAAACTGTTCTCTCGCATCCTTATACTTGTGAACCGCTCTAAGTATGGTTATTATCTCTTTTTGAGTGGGAAGGGGTACGGGTCCGGATACTTCTGCTCCTGTCCTCTTCGCAGTCTCAACTATTTTTTGAGCCGATTGATCAATAAGATTATGGTCGAAAGCTTTAAGCCTGATCCTGATTTTTTGTTTTGCCATTTAGTTTCCCTCCTTTTCATCGCACGCTTATTTTACTAACGTACGACTGCATACTGCAGTACACTAACCCGGGTGTGTTATTTTTTTTATAATTGCACCTAAGTGCAATTGTTCTCCCATTAATGTATTTACAGCAGAGTCGCCCGAATTCATGAAACGGACATTGCTCCGCAAGAATTACCAAGCCCGTCTTGCAACCTCTTGCCTCATTGCATGCTTTTTTTCACAACTATTATAGTTTATACTATTTTTAAACCTTTGACAATAATAAAAATAAATTTTTTAACTATAATAAATATTATTTATTACTGTTCACATGGTCTTGATGTCATCCTGAATGATTGATATCATCCTGAATGAAATGAAGGATCTTAAGACTCTTCGGCAAGCCTCAGAGTGACATTTATCATAGCAATATAAGACAAATAGATAGTATGTGAACTGTAATATCAAAAACTTGGGGTATCCCTCCGCCTGAAAAGGCGGGGGGATATCTCAGTAATATATCTATTCGATTATGCTTGAAACCGCACCGGCTCCCACTGTCTTGCCGCCTTCTCTTATTGCAA
>CAZQHS010000149.1:0-3664 GCA_964593485.1 uncultured Clostridiaceae bacterium | reverse complement strand
TGTAGTACTGCCTTCAAATATACCATCGATTATCTCTGCTTTAAAGATCAATGTAGGACTTTCCTTGGTAGGTGTAATTGTAGGAGAATTCTTAGTTTCAAAAGCCGGTTTGGGGCATCTCATTATATACGGCGGGCAAGTCTTCCAAATGGATGTTGTAATGTTAAGTGTTATGATATTAGCTATAACAGCAGCATTATTATATCTATCGGTGTTATGGATTGAAAAAAAAGTATCAAAAATGATGTGAGTTAAACTCACATCATTTTTCTATGCATAGACTAACTTTATATTTCCAAGCTATATGATATCAAGTAACTGCGAAAGTATACTAATTGTATAATCAGGTACTATATTATCCTGGTAATCACCTGCCTCACTCCAGCTAACGAAAGCACTCTTTATACCTGCATTTTTAGCACATTTTATATCAAATTCACTATCTCCTATCATTATAGTTTCCTCAGGCTTGGCTTTCAGCAATGATAAGGCTTTAATAATAGGATCTGGATTTGGTTTATGCTTATCTGTGTCCTCATAACCGATTATGCCTTTAAAATAATTATGCAAATCAAAAATCTCCAAACCTCTTTGTGCCAAAACCTTTCTTTTTGAAGTTACAATGCAAAGAGAATGTCCCTGATTCTTAATTTTTTCTAAAGTGGGTTTGACATCTTCAAATATTTCCACACGATCATCGTGAATGCTTTCATTATATTCGATATAGGTTTTAAACATAAGTTTTGCCTTTTCTTTTGAATATCTTTCCAAGGTTATTAACAAGGGTTCACCGAAATATTTTTTTATCTGACTTTCTTCTACATCTATATCTATATGCTTTTTTAAGGTATATTTAAAGGATTCAATAATCAACTTGTTTGTATTAATTATTGTGCCATCCAAATCAAATAATAGATTTTTAAATTTCATTTATGAAAAACTCCTTAGCTTAGATTTACGTTTTATCTCTTGTATTATGATGGGATAACAAATATTCATTTTTAGCCACCCCTATTTGGGTGGCTGATATGAATTGAATATGATTATTTATATTTCTCCATTGACAATTCTATTATTTTATCTAATAGTTTAGAAAAGCTTAAACCGTAAGCCGCAGCACTTTTGGGAAATAGACTGTTCCTTGTCATACCCGGCAATGTATTAATTTCCAACACGTATGGTATTCCGTCACTTACAATCATGTCGATTCTTGCATAAACACTGCATTTTAAGTGATTCCAGCACTTAATAGCAACGTATTCCACAACTTCTTTAAGAGGTGATTCAAGTACCGTAATAATCTCATCAGCTCCGCCATCGTCATATTTAGAACTGTAATCAAAAAAATGTGATTTAGGTTTTATGCTAATTACAGGCATGAGTACCCCATCCAACATGCAACAAGTTATTTCATCGCCTTTAATATATTTTTCAATCATAACTTCATAATCACATTTGGCTGCCAAGCTCACTGCACTTTTAATGCCACTTTCATCAGATACAATAGTTGTGGCAACACTTGAACCACCACTATTAGGCTTGACCACAACAGGATACCCCAATTCCGCTACCATATCAGGTTCTAACTCATCTGCTCCCCTGACAATTTGCCATTTGGGGGTGTTGACATGTACTGTTTTTAATATGCTTTTTGTTATCGATTTGTCCATACATATGCCACTGGCTAAGGAATTACACCCGGAATAGGGAATTTCCAAAGTTTCAAGTACAGATTGAACTATACCATCTTCACCGAACTTTCCATGTAGTGCAATAAAAGCAAAATCCAATCCTTTTGTCTTTTCAACAACATCTTCTTTTTTATCTATCTGAATTGGCAATACCTCATACTTTGTTTTATCCAAGTTTTTTAATATTTCTTTACCGGTGTTCAAAGATACCTCCCTTTCGGAGGAAATACCGCCCATTAAAACCCCGACTTTCATGGTTACACCCCTTCTCTACTTAATTTAATATCATAATAAATAATACACCAACCTTACTTTCTTTGGCTGTTTTTTGCGACTTCGATACATCGTTTTGCGATTACTGATACTGGGTCAATATACCCATCAGTTAAACCAAAAATCCCGGTTAAGGTAGATAATTCCGTACAGCCTAATATAACAGGTATTTTTTTCTCAATAGTGTATTTATTTATTAATGATATAAATTCTATTCTCTTAACGTATATTCCTGCTTTTATGTCATAAATCCAATTCATGATATTTTTTTTATCTGTATCTGTGGGTTCTATAATCCTTAAATCTGATTCTTTAAATATTTTTGTATAAATACCGGAAGTATAGGTACCAATTGATGATAAAAGTAAAAATTCAGAAACCCCCGGGAAATTTATTTGTGCAAATATTACCGTTTCTCGTATCATATGAAGGATTTGTGATTTTGTGAATTTAACTATATCATCATAAAAGAAATGAGCAGTATTGCACGGTATGATAATATAGTCCGCTCCCATAAGTTCTAATTTAATGGCAGACCTTACCATTTCAATAATTGGATTTTCCCCTACACCCATAATAAACCTGGTTCGATCCGGTATCTCAGTATTGTTATCAACAATAATATGTACATGATCCTGGTCTTTTGATGCGTTTGTTAGGCTGATTATTTTACCAAAGGTGTCTTTAGTAGCTTCAGGACCCATTCCACCCATTATACCAATAATCATGACATCATTCCCCTACATTTCTATATGTTTTATGCACATATTTATATGAAGTATTATGCCAATACATTATAGTATCTGTACTTATAATTATTATATCTCAATAATAGGCTATTGTGTAAATATATTACTTAATATTAATTGTTTAGCAATAAAAATGTTATTGTTCTCACAATAACTATGCATATAAATTACGGTTCATACTATGCATATTTTCAACCTTATTATTTTATTGGATATGATTGCTGAGTTGCAAAGCTAAAGGACTGTAGGCCGGCATGGAAACCAGCACCTACAACGGGCGAAATCAAAATTCTTTCGTTAAATTATATATATAGCATATGGTAATTCTTTTAGGTGTGATTTCGCTTTTCCGACCTTTCGCTAACAGTCCCTAATCCTTTCCACAACGCAATCTTTATCAAATACTAATAATTGCAGAAAATTAAAAACAAGTGTGAACAGTAATAAAGATAAATACATTTAATCAAAAAAAGCCGCAAGATTAAAACCTGCAAGCATTAAAAAATTTGGCTCCCGGTCAAGGATTTGAACCTCGACAAACTGATCCAGAGTCAGTTGTGCTACCTTTACACAAACCGGGAGCGTTTGTACGAATAATATATTATCACGATTGAAAATCTTTTTCAAGTCAATCTATTTATTTTCGAACATATCATTCATTGCGTTTAATTGTAATAGTAAAATAGACCCCTTACGAAGGCACGGTCTAATTTAGTCTTACAAATTTTGTGTTGCGTTTAGTCTTACAAACCTGACATTGCATTTACTATTACAAATTATGTGTCTATTTTTCTCCCCTTCCCATATGGGAGGGGGTTGCGTTTACTATTGCAAAGCATGTGCCATTCCCGAAAAGGAAATATCGATATAATAAATCTAAAATAAAAGGTGCCTTCGCACCTTTTATTTTACATCTTTTCGAATGAATCCTTATCCACTCCGCACAACGGG
>CAZQHS010000148.1:0-3695 GCA_964593485.1 uncultured Clostridiaceae bacterium | reverse complement strand
TTCGCCATGTTTTGTTTGATAAATCTAAATAATGATGGGGAATTAGAAATCTAGTTTTTATATTTGGTATGGCGAAGCCGCTTTTGTTCTAGTTATCGTATCTTTTATTGATGAAATATAATAAAGATATAAGGTTTGAATGGATAGGAGAGACGATATGGAAAAGATCATTAATATTTTGGCTATAGAAACCTCTTGCGATGAGACTTCCGCTGCGGTGGTGAGAAATGGAAGAGAAGTGTTATCCAATATAATACATACACAAATCAGCATTCATAAAAAGTTTGGTGGTGTTGTGCCGGAGGTAGCATCAAGAAAACATTTGGAGAATATTAGTCAAGTAATCGACTTGGCTTTATCTGATGCCCGGGTGGATTACGGGGATTTACATGCTATAGCCGTTACCTACGGCCCCGGCTTGGTTGGTGCCCTACTCATTGGGCTTACAACAGCGAAAGGCCTTGCCTATGGCCTGAATCTTCCCTTGGTGGGTGTAAACCACATAGAAGGGCATATTTATGCAAATTTTATAGAGCATAAGGAATTGGAGCCACCGTTTGTCTGCCTCGTTGCATCCGGAGGTCACAGCCATATAATAAATGTTTTGGATTATGGTGTTTTTGAAATAATGGGGATGACAAGGGATGATGCGGCGGGGGAAGCCTTTGATAAGGTTGCAAGAACTTTGGGACTTGGTTACCCCGGGGGCCCTTTGATAGATAAAATAGCAATGGAAGGCAAAGCGGATGCCATAGATTTTCCCAGAGCCTATTTAGAGGAAGGCAGTTTTGATTTTAGCTTCAGCGGGTTAAAATCATCAGTCCTTAATTATATAAATACTATGAAAATGAAAGGATTGGAAATAAACAAGGCTGATGTGGCAGCAAGTTTTCAGGAGTCCATAGTAGATGTTTTATCAGATAAACTGATTGCGGCAGCTATTGTCAAAAACTCCCCTTATGCGGTTTTAGCTGGTGGTGTTGCAGCTAATAGCAGACTGAGGGAGTCACTTTTACAAAAAGGAATAGAGAAAAATATTAAAGTCTTATACCCAAACCCTATTCTATGTACTGACAACGCTGCAATGATTGGATGTGCAGGTTATTATAGATTTATAAAGGGGGAAACCTCCCCTTTAAACTTAAATGCAGTTCCAAATTTACGCATATAAACCATGGCAAAAATTAATCTTCGATTAGCACACCCCATTCATCGTAGAGCTTTTCAATTTTATTTTTCAACGTTAAAGCCTCTGTGTTTAATTCATGGCATTTGATATGATCCGAAAATACTTCCGGTGATGCCAGCAGTAAGTCTATTTCATTTAATCTATTTTCAATGGTGTGGATTTCATTTTCAATGTCTACAAGTCTTTTTTCCTGCTTTCTCAGGGCGGCCTTTTCTTCTTTTCTTAGTACCCAATGGTTTTTTGTTTCATTCTTTTCTGTATCGATGTTTTCCTCTATATCCTTATCAAAATCCCTGACCTGTTTGTTTTTTATATAATAAGCATAGCTTCCTTTAAAAATATCAATACCATTATCCGTCAATTCCATAATTTCTGTTGCCACTTTGTTTAAAAAATATCTATCGTGGGATATAAACAACACAGTTCCCGTATAATTTTTAAGTGCCTCTTCCAATACTTCTCTGGATTGCATATCAAGATGGTTAGTGGGCTCATCCAAGAGTAAAAAGTTTGATTTGGAAAGCATCAGCTTTAATAGTGATAAACGGGACTTTTCTCCACCGCTTAATACGGAGATTTCCTTAAAGACATCTTCACCTTTGAAAAGAAAAGCCGCTAAAGCATTTCGGATATTTGCTTGATTTAATCTTGGGTTAGAGTCCCATATCTCATCAATAATCATTTTTCCCAAATCCAATTCTTCCTGTTCTTGGTCATAGTAAGAAGGCAGAACGGATGCACCATATCTTATACTTCCGGTATCAGGCTTTGTTTTGCCTGCAATGATTTTTAGCAAAGTTGTTTTACCTATGCCGTTAGGTCCTAATAGTGCAATTCTTTCACCTCTGCGTATATCCAAGTTTATATTCTGGAATAAAGGTCGATCATAGGCTTTGGAGATATTTTCTAATTTGATAACAATGTTTCCGCTTCTTTTTTTAGCATCAAAAACAAAGCTGGGTTTTTTTATTGAGCCGTCAGGTTTTTCCGGCCTACCTATTCTCTGCAGCATCTTTTCTCTGCTCTCTGCTTGTTTTATGCTTTTTGCTCTGTTATATTGTCTGAATCTGGCAATTATAGCTTCTTGCCTAACTATCTCTTTTTGTTGGATTTCATAATTCTTAAATTGTTGCTTTATATCTTCTTCTTTTTTAACGATGTAAGTGGAATAATTCCCTACATATTCTTTTAGTACACCCTTCTCAATTTCAAAGGTCTTATCTGTAAGGTTATCTAATAAATATCTGTCATGGGATATAACCATTAGTGCACCTTTGAATGTTTTTAAGAAATTTTCCAGCCATTCCACGGATTCTATGTCTAAATAATTAGTGGGTTCATCCAATAAGAGGATATCATATTTTTTAAGCAAAACCTTTGCCAAAGCAATGCGGGTTTTCTGACCTCCGCTGAATTCGGAAACCTTTTTTTTATAATCAACAGGGGAAAAACCCAGGCCTTTTAATACACCTTTTATTTTGCTTTCATAGGAAAAACCTTCTGCAGTCTCAAATTTTTGTTGCAAATCCGCATAAGTTTTCATAAGCCGAGCCAACGAGTTACCATCGTCGGTTTGAGATTGATTGCTGATTCGTATTTCCAAATCCTTAATTCTTTTTTCCATAGCAATAATATCAGAAAAGGCTTTTAATACTTCTTCCCATAAGGTAACACCGGAATGGAAGTCCAAGAACTGTGACATATAACCAATGGTTTTGTTCTTTGAAAAATGTATTTCTCCTTCGTCTTTATCTATCTCTCCGGAAATAATTTTGAATAAAGTGGATTTTCCTGCACCATTTATACCTATAATTCCGATTTTATCGTTTTCATCAACCATAAAAGTGGCATTCTCGATAATAGTGTCGGTCCCAAAAGATTTTTTTATTTCTTTAGCTGTCAGAATAACCATAGAAACCTCCAAGCAAACATATACATTTAGACTTATTGTACCAGAGAAATTAAAATTTTTAAAGAGAGATCCAAAGATGAAGTGCCGCAAAAGGTTGAATTATAACGTTTCAACGTGATAATTTCAATCTTATGGAGGTTGTTAAATATTTGACTTTTAAAATTAATTATAATAAAATTAGTTAACATATAAGAATAAAAAGCAACCAATCCTATTAAGGGAGATGAGGTTATGGAGAGGTTCAGTAACATTTCTATGGCAGTTGTAAGAAGGCTTCCTAAGTACTATAGATACTTGGGGGAAATCGGGAAAAGAGGTACAGGAAGGGTTTCATCTCAGGAACTAAGCAAAATTACCGGTTTTACAGCCTCCCAAATCAGACAGGACTTAAATTGTTTTGGAGGATTCGGACAACAAGGATATGGATATAATGTGAGTGACTTATATCAAGAAATCGGTAATATACTTGGTTTAAATAAAATATACAAAACCGTGGTTGTCGGTGCAGGTAATTTGGGTCAGGCAATTGTTAACTATTCTTTCTTTGAAAAAAGCGGTTTTATAACCAAAGGAATATTTGATATAAATCCAAAA
>CAZQHS010000147.1:0-3710 GCA_964593485.1 uncultured Clostridiaceae bacterium | reverse complement strand
TATTTTGTCTATCACCACAATTACAACCAATTTGTTTTCTGCTTCTATCAACCTTGGCAAATTAGTAACAGATTCTTTTTGTTTGTTAGTTAGGTCATCATAGGCTTCTCTTGCGGCATCTACTTTGCCTTTATCTCCTATTACTATTCTTGAAATATCCGGCAAGCTGCTTATTTTATCCATTACTGCAATTATGTCTAACCTGCTCTCCGCATTAACTAATTTTTCATAGTTTGTTACCCATTCCTTTAGGGCCCTTGTTAAAGCATCATATGCCGTCCTTACTTCCGCCACTGCATCGCTGTTCTTCAAACTTAATGTCTGCAAGACTATTTTATCTATTTTTACTATTACCACAGCAACTCGAATTTCATCCTTGGCTGCATTTTTTCTGTCAACTAATTCATTTTTGAAAACAGAACTGCTGAGCAGATTTATTTGTTCCTCAACATTTTCCAGCATCATATTAGCTGTATTTATTTTGGCTTCTGTAGTCAAATCAGCAACGGCATTTTCTAATTCTTTTACTCTGCTTTCCACAGCTTTATGGTCAATGCCAGGGACTTGGACAGGGGCCTGGTCGCTGCCTTCAAAATAGAATTCGTCCCCTTTCACATCCTCGCTTGTGTTTCCAACCAAATCTTTAGCCGGAGTATTTATTATGAGATAGTATTCATAACGTCCTTCCATAGGATTGTTCAAAGTCAGTAAAACCTTGTTCTTATCTATCTTGGTATTTGTAACAGAAAACGTTTTGTTCCGGGCTGAGTCATCTGTATTTCTTACCGTATAACTTCCGGCACTTCCGATGGGCTCGTTATATTCGATTTCAACAGTATACCTGTCTATAGCTATGACATCCTCTATATATGGTTTATCATCATCAGTGTATTCACCATAAAACATGGTGTAGCCTTTTTCCATATTTACTGCTGCCTCGCCGTGCCTGTCTTCTAATGCCTTGCTTATGTCAACTTTATAATCTTTATTTCCGTCTATACCTCTTGCTCCTGTGATAACAAAATGAACTATATTTTTCTCATCAGTATAAAGCACATTAAAGCTGGATATGGAAGATTGTTTAATAAACACCTCTGTTGACATTTCAACTTCAAAAGTCTTTCCGTCTATCTGTGTAATATTATCAACTTCCGGAGGATAAGGTTCTTCGTCACTGCCGTAGATAGTCAAGTCATAATACCTAAGCTCCTTCGTATCAAAAGCATTTCTGTTAGCCGAAGCGTCAGTTATTCCCTTTAGTGAGTTATCCACCTTTATAGTGTACTCGGTACCATACCCTGGTACTGACATTCTTTCCTGCCTATTTGAAAACTCTATAACCATATCATCATCGGATAAGGCTTTGGCGTATAAGACTATTTCCCTGTTGCCTGATTTCAGATACAAGGCTGTCCTATTTGGCCCGCTGTCGGTAAATCTTACAGGCTCATCAAATAACACGCTTACCACGTTTTTATTTTCTGCATAGATATATTCAAGGCTTGGTTTAGTAGTATCTTTCTCCCCGCCTGTGGCCTTGAATTCAAAATTTACTTTAAGTCTGTTTCCTGCCTGATCTCTTACACCATCAATAGTAAGTTTATATATCTTTCCTTCAGACATTGTCCCCGTCTCAAGGGTTACCTTTTCATTCTTATAAACTGCTTTTATAGGGTATCCAATGGAATTATTTATTTCATAATTGGATATATCCTCAGCAGTTTCCTTATCTAAAGGCTTGGTGAAGAATATTTCCAATTCGTTTCCTTTTGTTACCTTATAGTCCTTTACCGTTGACGTGGCAAAGTCATCCTTTTTAACAGTGAATGGCACAATATTATTCTTTACCATTATGTTTCCAAACTCATCAGCTACATCCTGAACTTTCAAATTGTAGTTCATATTCATGCTTAAATCTTCAACTTCTAAGATTGCTTTATATTTATTGTCCTCATAGGATAATCTTTCAACACCTTGAACATAGATTTCCTCTTTATTTTTATCATTTCTTGTAATTTCATAGTTTCTTGGATCCAATACCGTTGACTCATCCAGCCTGCTGTTATCTGTGAAAGCTACCTGGATATGATTTCTTGATAATACTTTTACATCGGTTCGGGAAATCTGAGGTGGGGTTTTATCCTCTCTCATTCCAAAAAAGGTCTTTTTCACAGGTTTTTTCATTACATTTTTGGCCTTCGTATTATCAGCAATTTTTTCTATTATTATTTCATATTTAAGGGATGGTTTTTGTGCCTCTGTGATGAGCTCCACTTTGTCACCATCATCTCCAAAAACAACGGCTTCAATAATATCCAATTCCCCATCCTTGCTGTTGATTGTATAGTTCCTTAAATCTTCTGCCGTATCAACAGATACTGCCTCGGAGAAGTAAACAACTACTCTTTCGTTGGTTTCAGCTCTAACATCCTTAACAGAAGGCGGAGTTATATCAGGTCTATGGGAAAAGGTTTTTGTCTGGGATCTGGATTCCACACCGTCAATGGACTTTATGTTTGTAACCTTTAATGTATATTGTTTTCTTGATGTCAGCCCATATGCGGATAAGGTTACTTTGCGAGTGCTTATTTGGGCATCATTGATATCTATCCCGGCTATATAATAATTAGATAAATCAGTTGCACTGTAATAGTCCAGTTCCTTGTCGAATTCCACAACTATTGTACCTACATCCTCACTCTTTACAACCTTCATTGTGGGAGAGCCAGAGGTTTTAGATACTCCTGCAAATTTGACTTTTGTTTTGCCTGATGTAAGGGTATAAAGCTTACCGCTGCTTTGGGCTGATGTTTCAAGTCTTACCGTATTGTTACCGATAAAAATTGCATCCCTTACAGACAAGCCGCCGTCTATGGAATAGTTGTTAATGTTCTCAGCATCATATGAACTGATTCCTTTTTCAAACTCAACCTCAACAACTGAATTTCCGATGGCCCTGACACTTTTTATTTTTATATCTATTTCTTCTCTTATTAGCCCGGCATTGATTGCCTCTGTTCTTGTTATCACTCTATCATCAATCAAAATATTTATAAATAGTTTGCCGGCTTTCGTTTTTGTATTAAGTGCAGATACAGTGGCTTTTGCCAACAGGTCAATGTTAAAATCCGATTTGTAGCTTGGTTTTAGCCCTTTTGATTCTGCAAATTCCAACGTTTCATCCCAACTGAAATCCCCTGACTTGCCGTTAGTTTTTTGCTTATATCCAAGGGTTTCCAATAAAACCTTGTAATACTCTTTCTCGCCTATGCTTTTATAAGGTGAAAATTCCCCCCATTCGTTGCCTATAAATCCTAAATCAGGGTTAGCCTTCAGATATGCTAATACATTTCTGCCTTCTTTCCACTTCACTTCATCTGCGTCTGCGAAATTTGACCGACCAGTATATTTCAATGACTCCTGATAGAGCCCCTTTAGCTTTAGTATGGATATGGCCGCGGTAATTCGGTCCATCCTTTTTTCCATATATTCAGAAGTAACCCCACCGCCGTCCCCCTCCAATATTCCAATTGTTGCGAGGGCCCTTGCCTCCTCACTTACTCTTATGGGTGCTGCATATAGAGGCATTGCAGAAAAGCTTGTGATAATTAATGTAAGTGACAGTACAAATGCAATTGTTTTCCTCATGATAAAACCTCCTCGTATAATATGTTTAGGGCTACTTTATTAGCCACAAAACATAATTTATT
>CAZQHS010000146.1:0-3761 GCA_964593485.1 uncultured Clostridiaceae bacterium | reverse complement strand
TTTTACACCCAAACCTTGAGAAAATATACTTTCATTTCTTTTTCTCGGTTTCCTGTACATTATTCCTTTATCCGGCGGGTCAATGCCAAGTGCCATTGCAGGTAAGCCATCGGTAACTAAGTTCACCCACAATATTTGTATGGGTATAAGAGGAATGGGTAGTTTTAAAATTGATGCCAAAAACATTAGCAATACTTCCCCGATATTACAAGATAGCAGATACCGTAGAAATTTCCTGATATTATCATATATGATACGACCTTCCTCTACAGCCGAGACTATAGTGGCAAAGTTATCATCCATAAGTATCATGGAGGATGCTTCTTTTGCAACATCTGTGCCGGAAAGCCCCATAGCTATGCCTATATCGGCTTCTTTTATAGCAGGAGCATCGTTGACACCATCCCCCGTCATTGCAACAACGTGCCCTATTGATTTAAGTGCTCTGACTATTCTCAATTTATGTCTCGGTGAAACTCTTGCGTATACTGATGTATAATGAGAGGCATCTATTAACTCTCTATCGCTTAGTTTATCTAATTCAGTACCGGTTAATATATTTTTTTGGGAAGTAAGAATCCCTAATTCCTTTCCGATTGCCGCCGCAGTCAACTTATGGTCCCCGGTTATCATCACAGGCCTGATGCCTGACAGTATGCATTTTTCAATGGCTTTAGTTACCTCCTGCCTGGGTGGGTCTATCATACCCGCCATGCCGATAAAAATAAGATCCTTCTCTGTGGTTGTTTTATGAAAAGTCGAAGCGTCATATTTTTTATAAGCAGCACCTATAACCCTTAAAGCGGAAGTAGCCATTTTTTCATTAGCCGTAAGTATTATTTTTTTATCTATGGGACTCAGTGTTGTTTCACCTTCAGGAGTTATTTGTTTATTGCAAAGGTCTAATATGATATCAATTGCACCTTTAACAAAAACAAAAGTTTCGCCTTTTTTATTCTTTACTGCTACAGTCATTCTCTTTCTGTCGGAATCAAAAGGTATTTCATAAAAACGTGAGTAACTTTTATCTATGGCACTCTTTTTAACTCCTGAATCCCAGGCCGCTTTTAATAAGGCAGTTTCCGTGGGGTCACCTATTGAGGAAATGCCCCCAAGAATATTTTCTTCATAAGTGGCATCATTACAGGATGTCACAGCAGTAAAGAAAAGCCTTGTCTGCTCATCTGAATGAAATACATTATTTTTAGGTTCAATGAATTTATCACATAGAAATAATCTTTGCACCGCCATCTTGTTTTGAGTTAAGGTACCGGTCTTATCCGCACATATCAAGGTAGTACAGCCAAGAGTTTCTACCGCCGGCAGCTTTCTTACCAAAGCATTTTTTTTGTACATCCTCTGAACACCGATAGCTAAAGCTACAGTAACTATAGCAGGCAAGCCTTCCGGAATGGCTGCTACAGCCAGGCTTATTCCCGTCAGAAGCATATTATAGGGGTCTTCGCCTCTTACAATACCCGTAAGTGCCACAACGGCACAAACAACAATGCAAAAAATTACAATAAATTTACCTAATTCGGATAGCCTTTTTTGTAACGGGGTATATTCATCGGTAATGCTTTGAAGCATATGGGCTATTTTCCCCATTTCCGTATTCATTCCTGTTTGGCATACTATCATTCTTGCTTTTCCCATAGTTGTTATAGTGCCCATATATACACGATTTGCTTTATTGTGTGTCTTTTCAACGGGAACTGATTCCCCTGTAAGTAAAGACTCATCCACCATTAAACCTGTGCACGCAAGTATGATTCCATCTGCTGGTATTCTATCACCAGTTCCAATATCCACAATATCACCCGGGACCAGATACTTGGCGTTTATATTGGATTTTGTACCTTCTCTTAGCACTTTTGCAACAGGGGCTGACATTTCCATCAGGGCTTCTATTGACCGTTCAGCTTTGAATTCCTGAATAAAACCAAGGAAAGAATTTAACACTATTATAGCTAATATAGTGAAAGAATCGGCTCTTTGCCCTAAAAACCATGAAATAACTGCAGCTGCTATCAATACAATGGTCATAAGATTTTTGAACTGGTCTGCAAAAATGGCGGTGGGATGTTTTCTTTTCTTTTTTATAATTTCGTTTAGGCCGTATTTTTTCAACCTATCCAAGGCCTCTTTTTCATTCAAACCTTTGATATTAGGTATTGAGGCCATAACTGTATCTACACTTTCCATAGAAAGGCTCCTTTCTTGTCATGCTTTTCCTATTAATATTATTCTTAAGAAACTTTTAATATGATAGGGCACTTTTAGAATTTCACTATATTGGGTATTAATAATGGTAAGTGAAAAAATAGGGAGGCTTGGATTTGAAAATAACAAAAAACATACGTTTATTAATACCGGTTATACTATCGATTTTAGTTCTTTCGTTATTTGGTTTATCCTTTTTTTCCTTTAGCAGAGGATATTTTAATCACTTTTTCTCAAAAATAGTGAATCCGGATATTGTTCAGGACGCGGAAATCACCCAAGTGGAAGTTAATGAAAAAAATGAAGAAGATGTGTTTGATGAAGATATTTCTCCTGAAGTCCTAAGTGAAAAGTTTATAAAATATAGTTTCGCTAAAGATGAGGAGAATATAGAAAAACTACTGTCCGATAAGACTTTTTATATAAAATCCCCCGACGGTTCGTCTTTTATAAGGCGTACAGGCGGTGAACAACACGTGGAGGGTTATATGGCAACGGACAAGGTATTATCGAAGTTTCGGCAAAAGTGGTTTTACAGTGAAGGAAACGAGGCCATAATAGGCATGGAAATAATTGTGGAAGGCGAAGAAAAACCATATATTTGGTATATGTATTTTAAGAAAACAACTGATGGTTGGAGGTTGTATATGTTGGAAAATGAATAGGTTATGTTAAGATGCCCATGTGCAAAATCGGTGTGCAAAATCATTAAGTAAGCATAATAATTATACATCGGTAAATGGCCCCCTGTGGTATACTGTATTAATGGGCGTAACTTTTTTCACATAGATACGTCTTATAAATGGGATTTTAATGATTACAAAGGTATATTGTTAAGGCATAAAATGTTTTGGAGGCTGAAATGAAAAAGTTTTTATTTGTATTTATAGTTTGTATTTTAACTTTATCTTTTATTGCATACGGTGACAAGGGTGACAGTATAAAAATTGAAACTGAAATAGGTTTCGATAAATCGTTCAAACCTTTTTATACTACTCCTATTTTTATCACCATGGATAATAATTTAAAAGATATTGATGGTGAAATACAAATCGAGGTACCCTATGATGAAGGGTACGGAAATGAGGTAACTATATATGCGATAGGGATTAACCACCCTAAAAACACTCAAAAAGAATATATAATGAATATTCCGTTATCATCAAGCTTATTAAATGTAAAGCTAAAAGTCGTAGAAGATAAAAAGATTTTGCTTGAGAAATATGTAAGGATTGATAAAGGCATTTCTGAAAACACTATGCTGGTTGGTGTCCTTAGTGACAATATAGACAGTATAAGTTATTTAAACGGTTTTACCTACGATGGATTATATGATACTGTCAGTACAAAAATAGTTAGGTTAAAAGAAGGCACTTTTCCTGATTCATTGGATGTAATGAATAATTTTGACATGATTATAATAAATAATTTTAATACAGGGAGTCTGACAAAAGAACAATACGAGGTATTGAAAAATTGGACAGAAGCAGGCGGTTTTCTGGTTATAGGCACAGGTGCTAATGGCAGCAAAACTTTAT
>CAZQHS010000145.1:0-3783 GCA_964593485.1 uncultured Clostridiaceae bacterium | reverse complement strand
CTGCTGCCGCACAATATATATCGGTAGTGCGATACAATTATTTGTTGAACATCAATCTACGAATGTTCATTTTTCAGCACAACACGCTTTGGATAAGGGACTTCTATACCACCCTCTTCAAAAGCTTCTTTAACCTTTTTCCTGATTTCCCTTTCCACTGCCCAATGTTTCAAGGGTTGGGTCCTGGCAATCATCCTTATATTCAAATCCGAATCGGCAAACTTCGTAATACCCAAAACTTTAGGCTGCTCTATAATTTTATCGTTGTTTTTTTCGTAATACTCATCAACGATTTTTCTTAAAACCCGGATGGCCTCATCTATATCCGTTTCATAAGCTATAGCTACATCAATTACCGCCAAAGAATTACCCCGGCTATGATTTATTACTTTTTTGATATCTCCGTTTGGAATAATGTGCAAATCGCCGTTAAAGGACCTGATTTTAGTGGTTCTAAGTTCCATACCCTCCACTGTTCCCGTTGCATCATCAATGGTTATATAATCTCCTACCGCATATTGATCTTCCAACAACACAAAAAAGCCCGAAATAACATCTTTAACCAAATTTTGTGCTCCAAATCCTATGGCAAGACCGCCTAATCCCGCAGCTGCCAAAATCGACTGTGTAGGTATATTTAAAACATTTAATACTGAAATCATCATAATTATATAAATGGTATATTTTGAAAGGCTTTTTGTAATACCAATTAATGTATTGGCCTTCTTTTCATCCATTTTTAACTTCGGTGAAAGTTTAAAAAAATTATGTATTACCTTGTTAAGTAAAGCGATAACCAATCTCCAAAAAACAATTATAAATAAAATCTTTATACCTGTTTTAATGTAATTCCCCGCCGCGGAATAGGTAAAATCCAACAATGACAAAGCACCCCCCAATTGCTTTCTTTTTCTCAAGCAGCCATTCATCCTGTTTAACCGATTAACCCTTTACCCTATGTTTATTATTCTCCCTCTCCTATGCATTATTTCAACTATAGAATACATATTCCCTATTAAACCGATTTTTAGTTCATCCTTCAAACCATAATAATCAAGGCAAGTGCCGCAGCTTATTATTTCCACGCCCAAGTTATAAAGCTTATTTAAACTGTCTAAAACCGTTGAGCCTGATGTTGTTAATTTTACACCGGCATTTAAAAGTATAAGAGCTGTAGGTAAGGGTGTTACCTCAGTGAGAGAATAAATGTAGCTTTTCATTAAAACATCGCCCAAGCCATCATCGCCACCGCCTAATTTATCGTTACTGATAACTATCACTATATTGTCTTGGCTTTGATTTTGAACTTTCACACTTTTTTCATTTTTAATCTTTATATAAAAGCATCCGTCTTTTTCTTCTATACTGTATTCCAAAGCCAAACCTTCTATAAGTCTTTTTATGTTCTCCTTTGCAACTTCATTATCCACAATAGCGGTTATTTCACTTTCCTTTGTCTCTTCTAATGCTTTTTTTGTAAGTATCACGGGTTGCGGGCATTGTAATCCTCTTCCATCTATTTCTTTCAACAGTCCTTCATCTCCTTCATTCTTTTAATCTCAAGATTAAAGCATCACGTCCTTATAGAACATTATATAATGTTAGAACTTTTTTTGTAATACACAATTGACTATATCTTTAGGATACTGACCTATACTGACCTATTAATGTTGTTGTTCATACATTGTATAACTTTCTACAATTATTAGTATTTTATAAAGATTACATTGGTGAAAGGCTAATTGTCTGCGGGATGGGGTGGAACTCATCCCCTGAAACGGGCGAAATCAAATTCTCCCCTTTAGAATAATCTCTTTTTGCTAAAAATAATTCTTATAGTCAACTTTTAGCCAATGTTTAAATATATTGATATTAATATTGATATTATTAATATGCTTGTTGACTATCTTAAGCCTAACGATAATATAGTAATTGAACCAATAGAATTAATAGAATAATATAAAACATTATAACAATTCAACTATTATTGCCTTGGTTTATAGAAAGTTTACATAACATCTACAAAGGTTTTTGTCTTATTCCATAACCCTGAAAGGATCTATCTATTTATAAAAGAATACGAAAGGATGATGAGTAAATGAAAAATGAAGTAATCGGCAAATGCCCTGTTTGCTCTGATAATTTAGACGTAGTCAGGCTTTATTGTAGCTCCTGCGGTACAACAGTTGACGGTAGATTTCATCTTTGCAGATTTTGTTACTTAACAAAAGAACAAAAGGATTTCGCTGAAATATTTATAAAGAACAGAGGGAATATTAAAGAAATTGAAAAGGATATGAAAATTTCCTACCCTACTGTAAAAAACAAACTCGAAAACCTTATAGAAGCATTAGGTTATAAAGGCGAACCGCTGAGAGACGATTATAGAAAAGATGTGTTGGAACGACTTTACAAAGGCCAAATAACTGCAGATGATGCAATTAGCTTATTAAATGAATAGGGGG
The DNA here is from genome assembly GCA_964593485.1 of uncultured Clostridiaceae bacterium. Classification (GTDB taxonomy): domain Bacteria; phylum Bacillota; class Clostridia; order Lutisporales; family Lutisporaceae; genus JAAYKT01. Next base: position 1,318 of record CAZQHS010000145.1, on the reverse strand, counting down.
ATATTACATGGAAGAAAAATTGTTAATTTTTAAAATGTTGGAAGAGGGAAAAATAAAATCAGAAGAGGCCGTGAAACTTTTGGAAGCATTAGAAAAAAGTAAAGTATCACAAAACCGCTTTGTAAATAAGGACGCTTCTTCTATAAAGTTGAATGACACAATAAATGAAATAAGCAAAAAAGCTGAAAGATTTGCAGAAAAGTTCGGTCCGGACTTTATTTCCAAAGTTGAAAACGTAAGCAATGATTTTGCTGATGCAGCTGTCAGGTTTGCGGATAAAATGGTGAGTTATCTAAATAACGGTATTAAAAACATTGAAAAATATAATGTGATTACAAAAAAATTCACCATACCCGTTACAAATGATGATATGAAGATTTGCTTCAAAACACAAAACTTAAGAATTTCTATAAATGGTTCAGACAATAAAGAAGTTTCTATAAAATTAGTTTTAAATTTATATGATGAAGAAATAAATGTAGATGATTACATCCAATTGACAAATGATAATGAATCCATTAGTTTTGTATCTAAGTTTCCCATAAATATATATGGAGAACTTGAAGTTTCTGTCCCCAAGAATATAAAAGAACTGATAACAGAAACAACAAACGCAAAGTGCCTGTTCGTTGATATCCATGCCGCTTTGATGAATGTGGCTACAACAAATGGTAAAATAGAAATAGATAAATGTATTTTAAGCAACCTTACTTCAAAGACAAACAACGGAAAAACATCAGTCAATAAAACCACCGCCGGATCAGCCCGGGTGGAAACTTCCAATGCAGGTATAGAAGTGACGGATTCATCTTTTGATGATCTTAAAGTCTTCACAAGCAACAATTATATCAACTTTAACAATGTTCATTCTATAGATTCCGCAGAAGCCTTATACGAAGCCCAAACTACAAATGGAAGAATTATAATAGCTTTATTTGAAAATGAAGGGACCGCATATAAGATTAATGCCAAAACTTCATTGGGTAATATTAATCTTTCAAACATTGATTCATCTTTCACTATTGAAATAAATGATAATAATATGCAAAGTGAGGCTATTATAACAGCTGATAATTATGAAGAAAAGGAAAAGAGAATATTAATAAATGCCACAACTACCAACTCCTCCATCAACATTTCAAAAGAATAAAGGCAGAACAAAAGCAACTTCGCCGAATTAAAAGGCTATCGTTATGTTGTTAAACTATATAGTTGCTAATGAATTTTTTATATGACATAGGTTGAAAAAGTCGCTTTTATTGCCATGTGCCATATTAAATGAGGAAATATTGGCACGGCATTTAATTAATTTGTTTTT
>CAZQHS010000144.1:0-3796 GCA_964593485.1 uncultured Clostridiaceae bacterium | reverse complement strand
GGACGGTTCTCCTGTGTCATTTTTCGACACAGGAGAACCGTCCCTCTGTGTTGTTTAAACACATGTTTAAAATGTTCTTGAATTAAGACCCGACAACTGTTAAAATTGTATTTAATAACCCCTAACAACATCGTAAGAAGGAGAGGATTTTATATGAAACACAAATTAATTGCATTATTTATCGCAGCAACCATACTTTTTAGCTTTTCAGTTTATGCAGACACCCCCAAAACCGAATACACATTTAAAAAGGCTTTAGACATGGCTTTGAAAAACACGCCCGAGATTAAAGCCATGGACAAAAAAATAGATGATGCTTATGATAGATATCACGAATTGGATCTAAAAATACCGGCATCCATAAAACCCAAAAGTTCGATGGAGATGAAAATCTATGTCGGCAATTTCGTTGAACCCCAGATAGCCTTAGACACCGCCTACACAAGCTACCGTACCCTAAAACTTATGAAAGACAATATAAAAAGAAATATTGAGCTGGGACTTAGGGAGATCGTAGTCGGTGTGGCGAAGGCAGAAATGGCTGCAGAGGAAGTTGAAATAAATAAAAGAAACCTAAACAATCAACTTAAGTTGCTGGAGATTCAATATGAATTGGGTATGCTCAGCAAAATTGACTATAGGGACAACAAGCGTAAGTTAAAGGATAATCTAAAAGCCTTGGATGATGTAAATAAGGCTGTAGATACAGCTTACCACGAATTAAACCTGCTTTTGGGGAGGAAAAATGACAAAAATATAAAAGTTACTTTAGATTCCACTGAAATACCTCCTGAAAAGCTTAATTTAGAACGGATAAAAAAAGACCTTATGGATGTCAGCGATATGCCTTCAGGTGAAAGTCCCCTGCATCTTACAATGTTTCCGGGCTCTCTAAGAATACTGAAACAAGATAGAAATATCGTCAAAAACCGCTTCAGTCTAATCTCCGATCAATACGATGAATATAAATCCGAAGAAAAAAAGGAAAATGCGGAAGACATTTTAGAAGAAGCCAAAAGAGACTATGAAGTATCGGACAAAAAATACAACAACGCATTAAAAAGGTTTGATAAAACCTTTGATGACATGATTGAAGATATAAAAGACCTTTATGAGGATATAGAAGATTTAAAAGAAGAAATAACGGATGAAAAAGCCAATCAAAAGATATATAAGATTGAATATGACCAAGGCACTATGTCTAAGATTAAATATGACAGCCTGAAAGACGGACTCCTATTGCTTCAAAACAAACTTAAAGGTTTGGAAATGCAACTTAACCTTAACTATGCCAAACTGTTGGCATACAGCGATTTAAAAAAGGTCGTTATCGAAGAAAAATAGAAACTGGCAGCTAAGTAATGTGTGAGAATTAACGATAAGGATTACTGCTTAAACAGTTTTGGTGTTATTCTGAACGAATGTGAAGAATCTTCGATACATTTAAGATCCTTCGCTTTGCTCAGGATGACACGAATTATGTCACTGTCGAGGTATGCCTAACATAGGATGACACGCGGTATGTACATTAATTAACAGCTAAGGGGTGACCGGGGAATTATTGCCTGGATTGCCCCTATTCTTTTTCGAGTTATTGTGATAATATTAGTAATAAAACCGAGGAAGGTCGTGATGTTAGGGTTGAACAACAAAATAAAATTATATGGGTTTAATAACCTCACAAAAGCGTTGAGCTTTAACATTTATGATATCTGCTACGCAAAATCCGAGAAAGATAAAAATGACTACATCAAATATATTGACGAACAGTATAATTCCGAGCGTTTAACAAACATCCTTCGGGAATTGGCTAATATTATCGGTGCAAATATACTGAACATTTCAAAGCAAGATTATGAGCCCCAGGGAGCCAGCGTTACAGTATTGATTTCTGAGGAAAAAATGAGTTGCAGTTTGGTTGACCCCTCTTGTAACAAAGGGGAATTCATGCAATTGCAAGATTGCATAGTCGCCCATTTGGATAAAAGCCACCTCACGGTGCACACTTACCCGGAAAGCCATCCGGAAAATGAGATTTCCACCTTTAGAGTAGATATAGATGTTTCTACCTGTGGGGAAATATCCCCTCTTAATGCATTGAACTTTCTTATCGGGAGCTTTGATTCCGACATAATCACAATGGATTACAGAGTCAGAGGTTTTACCAGGGATATGCGGGGAAGGAAGTTTTTTATGGATCATAATATAAACTCCATTCAAAACTATATTGATCCCAAAACTTTAGAAAAATATAGGGCCATAGATGTTAATGTCTATGATTCCAATATATTTCATACAAAAATGATGATTAAAAAAATTGAATTGAATGATTATCTTTTTAATTTAGATCCGGACAAACTGGATTTGGATGAGACAAAGTATATCAATAACAAGATTTCCAAAGAAATGGAAGAGATTTACTACGGAAGAACTGATGATGATTGACTGATGGTTCCGGCATAGATGTAATGCTTGAATAGGTTGGGGCGGCTGCTGTAGCCGCCCTTTTTAAATACATATCTTAAACTAAAATTAGTTTATTACCCGTCTGGCTGAATAATAGGTTCCTTCATAATAACCGGACATAAGAGTTGATTTTTTTACCACATCTCCGGTTTGGGGAGCATGTATAAAATCACCGTCCCCCACATATATGCCCACATGATGAACTGTTTTCCCATCCTTCGCAAAGAAAACCAGATCCCCATATTCCAAATCCGCCTTTGCAATCCAAGTTCCCACCAAGGCCTGCTGTCTGGAAACCCGAGGCAAAGATATGCCTATCCTGTCAAACACTACTTTTACCAGTCCTGAACAGTCGTAGCTATTTGGCCCGTTACCGCCCCATTTGTAAGGCTTGCCCATTTCCTTAGCCAGTTCTTCGCCGAGCCTTGACCTGAGAACACTTACTTTTCTGCTTGTCCCGCTTCGTGAGACAACCAAACTGTTATCATTAGCTTCATTGACTTTGTCGTAAGCCCTTTTAACCAATACTATGGCTTCTTCTTTTGTGGTTTTTCCAGTGGGATCAAACATGTTATCCCCGACGCCGTTTATAACGCCGATGCCGTGCAAATAGTTCACGGCCCCTTTTGCCCACTTTGCAATTTCCCAATCATCTGAAAAAATGTAAGCGTAAGGATACGAATAATCATATTCAGGTCTTGCAGTTTTTAAAGTACGAAACAGCATGGCACTTATTTCCTGACGGGTTGTGGTACCTTTTGGTAAAAACGTCCCGTCACCCATGCCATTCACCAAACCTAAACCATTGGCTATTCTTATATTTTTATTTTTGGTATCGGTAAAAGGATTTTCGCCCTGTAAAACGCCTTCATTTCCGCTTAAAGCTTCGTATAGTTTTACAACCATTTCTGCGAATTCTTCTCTTGTGATTAGAGTTCCATACTCCATTTTGAATTGATCCGGCAGAAGATCCTCTTCCTTGGCTTTCTCCACTTCTGCACTCGCCCAGTTATATGTAGCGGCTCCGTCGCTCTCTAGTGATGTGTCGGCATATATAATCCCGGCTGTAACAAATATAGCCAAAATCATAACAACCATACCTAATTTAATAATTCTGCTTCCCATTAATTACTTCATCCTTTCTGCATCTCTTGGCACTTAGAATTATCCTAAACTTTGGTATATTAAATTGTATACTTTATATGATATCACAAAAATGGCAGGCATGGCCCAGGTAACTTCTGGTAAGTTGCCGGTATGTGGTTTCTTTTTTCATGGTCTTGGTGTCATCTGGACAAAGTGAAGGATCTTAAGACTATTCGGTAAGCAT
>CAZQHS010000143.1:0-3807 GCA_964593485.1 uncultured Clostridiaceae bacterium | reverse complement strand
AAATTTAATTCTGATATTTGACAAATACATGCAAGATAAAATAAGAAGTTCGGAACCAAATAAAATTAATAGCTATCGACAGCAGATTTTAAATAATTGTATCGAAACAGCCAATCAAGACACGAATCTGTTTAGCCTCACTGTTCCAACCGGTGGCGGAAAAACGTTGGCTTCAATGGCTTTTGCGTTAAAACATTTAAAGCATAATGAACTACAAAGAATTATATGTGTCATACCCTATACAAGTATTATTGAGCAAAATGCAAGACAATATAAGGATATTTTTGGAGAAAATATTGTGTTAGAACATCATAGCAATTTTGATCTAAGAATAAAAGACGGAGACACAGATGAAGAAAACTATACAACATCTGAAAAATTGAAGTTATCCTCAGAAAATTGGGATATTCCAATAATTATTACAACAAATGTGCAATTTTTTGAATCTCTTTTTTCCAATAAAAGCTCCAAATGTAGAAAATTACATAATATAGCTAATAGTATAATTATAATCGATGAAGCACAAATGATACCCACCAAATTCTTAAAGCCTTCATTAGCGGCTATAAGTGAACTTGTAGAAAATTATAATACAAGTATAGTATTAACTACCGCCACAAATCCTAAATTTCCAAAAGATTTTTTATCGAGTAAACCAATTGAGATCGCTAACGATCCGGTAGAACTATATGAAGAGTTTAGAAGAGTTAAGGTAGAATATATAGATCAGTTAAGTGATGCAGAACTATCTATGAAAGTGAAGGAATTGGATCAGGTTTTGATCATTGTAAATACGAGAAATCATGCACAGAAGTTATACGAAAGCCTTCCAAAAGAAAATCTTTTTCATTTAAGCGGTAAGATGTGTTCTGCCCATAGAAGTTATGTCTTGGAAGGAATAAAAGAAAAGTTAAAGAACAGGGAAACATGTAAAGTAATCTCTACACAACTAATTGAGTGTGGCGTTGATATAAGCTTCCCGGTTGTTTACAGATCTCTTACAGGGATTGATTCAATTGTGCAATCTGCAGGGAGATGCAATAGAGAAGGTGAGTTAGATGTAGGGGAAGTATATGTATTTAATTCAACGGAACAATACGGTAAAGCAATAGCGTATCAGAGTCGGACCGCAGAGTGTGGAAGACAAGTATTGCGACAGTTTTCTGATCCACTGTCTATTGGGGCTGTTTCAGATTATTTTCGCCTTCTATATGATGTTGAGAGGGACAGGCTTGACTCTAAAGGCATAATGGAAGATTTTGAAGAAGGTGCAAAACAATTGGCTTTTAACTTTGAAAAAGCGGCAAAAGATTATAGACTTATTGAAGACACTGAAAGTTTAATAATACCCTATAATGAGGATGCCTATAAGTTAATAAATGCGTTGAAGTATGCACAATATCCTTTGACCTATATTAGGAGACTTCAACCATATATAATCAGTATTCATAAAATACAAATAAAAAGCCTTATAGAAACAGGAGTCATTAGTATTATTGCAGATAGTTGTTATTTACTTGATATCAAGACCAACTTTTATGATGAAAATACAGGCTTAGTATTGGATAATAATGAAATTTTAATTATTTAGTTGAAAGGAGGGATAATGTGGGATATGGAATCAAATTAAAGGTGTGGGGTGATTATGCTTGTTTTACAAGGCCGGAGATGAAGGTTGAAAGGGTTAGTTATGATGTGATGACACCTTCAGCAGCAAGGGGAATACTTGAAGCTATTTATTGGAAACCAGCAATACGCTGGGTTATAGATAAGATTACGGTATTAAATCCAATAAAGTTTGAAAATATAAGAAGAAATGAACTGCTTGGAAAGATATCTGTTAATAATGTAAAAAGTGCATATATGGGTAATACGAATATACAACTGTACCAAAGCACAGAAAATATAGTACAAAGAGCTTCTTTAGTGCTAAAGGATGTTTGTTACTACATAGATGCACATTTTGTATTAACCCCGGATGCCGGCGAGTCAGAAACTGAAGAAAAACATTATTGTATTGCATTAAGACGGGCAAAAAAAGGCCAGTGTTTCCATAGACCCTATTTTGGCTGCAGGGAATTTCCGGTACAGTTTGAATATGTAGAAAACCAAGAAGTTGAAAGCTTTTATGAACATACGGAAAAAGATTTAGGTTATATGCTATGGGATATTGATTTTGACAATATGGTTACTCCTTTATTTTTTAGACCGATTATGAAAAAAGGGATAATAGAAATTCCTGATTTACAAGATAACTCGTGATGCCAAAACATGACCCTATGATACTCGAATAGATACAATTCTTTGTTGGAGGTGATAACTAATGATTTTGCAAGCATTATGTAGATATTATGATATTTTAACAAAAGAAAACATACCTGAACTTCCCAAGTATGGATATTCTGTGGGTAGAATCGATTTTGCCTTGATATTATCAGAAAATGGAGAGCTTACCGGCGTTATGGATCTTAGAGAAAAGGGAGACAAAAAAATATATGCCAGACAAATGTTAATACCTGAGCAACTGGGTCGCAGCGGTAAAAATGCTCCAGCTTATTTTCTAAGTGATAATGCGAAGTATGTTCTAGGAATTGGAGATGATAAAACATTTTCTGCCTTTAACAGATTTAAAAAATTGCATATGAATTTATTAAAGGATGATCATCCATTATATAAATTTTTAGACAAGTGGGATCCTGAAAAAGAAATCGATACAACTATAGAAAAAAAGCATAACGAAAAAACGGGAAAAACTAAAGAAATTGTAAAATATAATTACAAAAATATTCTTATCGAAAAATATAAAGAGGAGTTTTCTAATAACACTAAATTAGTATTTAGAAGAGAAGGGGAAACAGGGTATATCCACGAAGATCCTAATATTTTAAATACAATATATGGTTATTCTGCTGATGACAAGGATGATATAAAAATGCAATGTCTTGTTACAGGGGGTTTTGAGAGTATTGCCAGGCTGCATACACCGATTGCAGGTATAATGGGTGCTCATGCTGCTGGGGGAAGTATTGTTTCATTTAATGATGAAAGCTTTTGTTCCTATGGAAAAACTTCGAGCTTTAATGCACCGGTTAGTAAAATTGCCATGTTTAAATATACAACGATTTTGAAATATATGTTAAACAGTGCCAAATATCGTCAATTTGTTGGTGATACGACGGTTATTTTTTGGGCAGAAAGAACCGGTATCTATGAAAATCTTTTGGCAGAGTTATTTAACCCCAGTAATGAAAAAAGTAGCGAAGTAGTATCAGAAAAAGATATTAGAACAAGAGACCTTGCAAGAGATATTATTAAAAGATATTCGGCAGGGTTAAACCTAAGAAAAGATGAGTATAAAATAGAACCTGATACAACAATGCATATACTCGGTATTTCACCAAACAACGCACGATTATCAATAGCCTTTTACCAAGTAAACACTTTAGATTTTTTCATTAAAAAACTAACAGAACATTATAGCAATATGAACATAGTGGGGAGTAACGGTCCAATTCCTATATGGACAATACTTTATGAAACACTTCCAAAAGCAGCAAAAGACAAAAAGATTTCACCTGTATTAAGCAAAAGTCTTATGTATTCAATTTTTACCGGGAATCAATATCCAGTATCTTTATTTAATTCAATGATTTCAAGAATAAGAGCAGACAAGGATGTAAATTATAAAAGAGTTGCTGTAATAAAAGCCTATTTAATGAGAAAGTATAGATTATTTAAGAATTTGGAGGGGTTAACTGTGAGTTTAAATGAGAACAGTACAAGCATTCCATATAATCTGGGTAGACT
>CAZQHS010000142.1:0-3838 GCA_964593485.1 uncultured Clostridiaceae bacterium | reverse complement strand
GTGTCTTTTGAATAAATTAATGAAAATGCTATATACAGGTAATATAAAAGGTTATAATAATTATATAGAAAGTTTTTCATTTGAATCCCATTTCAAGGTAATTAAACGTATTATATAAAAGTAATTTTAAAATTCCAATATAAGGAGTGCGAATCATGTTATTTTCCAGCAATATAAAAAGAATACATTTTATCGGTATAGGGGGTATAAGCATGAGCGGATTGGCTGAAATAGCCATAAGTAAAGGCTTTGAAGTCTCAGGTTCCGATATACAAGATAGCCATTTAATAAAAAAGCTAATAAAAAACGGAGCTGTAATAAATATCCCTCATGACGAAAATAATGTTTCCCATGCTAATCTTGTTGTTTACACATCTGCTGTGAAAGAAGATAATCCCGAAATGATAAAAGCTAAGGAATTAAAACTACCTATAATGGGCAGAGCATCATTCTTGGGGAATATTATGAAAACATACAGATACGGAATAGCTGTAGCGGGCTGCCACGGCAAGACCACCACTACATCAATGATTTCTTTGATTCTAAAGGACTCAAATCTTGACCCTACTATACTCATCGGCGGGGAATTGGATGCAATAGGAGGTAATGTAAGAATAGGAAATAGCCCTTATTTCATCACTGAGGCTTGCGAGTATATGGAAAACTTTTTAAAGTTCTATCCCTTTGTGGGAGTAATCTTGAATATCGGTGAAGACCATTTGGACTATTATAGAGATCTGAATCACATAAAATCCGCATTTTTGAAGTTTGCCAAACTCATACCTAAAGAAGGTTGTTTGGTATTATGTAATGATGATCCTAACACCAAAGAGATAGCCTCCTTAGTTTCATGTAATGTCTTAACTTACGGGATTTCAAGTGAAAGTGACTATATGGCAAGAAATATTAAATATAATAGTTTTGGCCACCCGTCTTTTGAAGTCTTTAAAAACGGGGATTTCAGTGGCACATTTAACTTAAACATATTAGGCGAATACAATGTATTAAACACACTTGCCTCTATTGCCGTTTCGGACTTTTTAGGCATTCCTTATGAAACTGTAAACAAGATAGCAGAAAATTTTAATGGAACCCATAGGCGGTTTGAATTAAAAGGTATTTGTAATGACATCACTGTAGTTGATGATTACGCACATCATCCCACTGAAATAAACGTGACCCTAAAAGCGGCACGAAAAACAAAACATGATAATCTATGGTGCATTTTTCAACCCCACACCTATACAAGGACAAAGTTGTTGTTAAATGAATTTGCCACTTCTTTTGATAATGCAGACAGAGTGATCATAAGCGATATTTACGCATCCCGGGAAAAAGATACGGGACTTATACACTCCAAAGACTTAGTTCGAGAAATCAATAAGCATAATGATAATGCTGTTTATATTGAAGGGTTTCATAACATAGCCAAATATATTGCCGAAAATGCAAAACCCGGTGACTTGGTTATGACTGTAGGTGCCGGCAGCATTACGGATTTGGGACCTATAATATTGGAAGAGTTGGAAAAAGTTAATTGTTAAAAAGCGACCAAAGGGTCGTTTTTTATTTATTGTCTTTCAATTTAGTTATTTTAAGTAATGAAGTATTTGAAATGATAACAAATATTATTAGAAAGGTTAATGTTATAGTAATAGGGCGGCCAAAGAGTGCCAAAATAAAACTTTCCTCGGAAGATGCCAAGGAAATGGCACGCCTGAAACTTGCGTCCATCATTCCTCCCAAAACTATAGCCAAAGTCATGGGAGCCACAGGATAATCCCGCCTCCTCATAAAATAGCCTATAACACCAAATACGAACATTATTGTCACATCAAACATACGATTATTAAATGCAAATGCACCGATTACACAAAGGACAACTATTATGGGCATCAATATTCTTTTTGGTATGGTAACTATTTTGCCGATTTTGGGTCCCATAAATAAACCAAGAAACAAAAGAAAAATACTTCCTATAAAGCCTCCTGCAAGTATAGCATAAAACATATCAGGATTAGTCTTAATAAACATGGGGCCCGGCTGCAATCCATGAACGTAGAACACTGAAAGCATGATTGCAGTAACCGCATCACCCGGAACAGCAAGGGTCAGCATAGGTATCAAGGCCCCCCCGATACATGCATTATTTGCCGATTCACTGGCTACAATCCCTTCTATTTGACCCTTACCAAAGGCAACGGTTGGATTTTTTACAATCCTTTTCGCCTCTCCATAAGACAAGAAAGAAGCGATAGGCCCTCCGACACCCGGAAGAACACCTACAAAGGTGCCTATAGTACAATAGTATAAAGACCGGAAAAAATAACAAAGCATTTCCCTTATAGGCACTATAGCCTTGTTAATTTTTAAAATCTCCGAATACAATCGTCCTTCGGAAACAATTGTTAATACCTCCGATAACCCGAACAATCCGATTAGAGCGGGAACAATATTTATCCCGGATTTCAATCCGTATATACCAAAAGTTAAGCGGGGAATGCCCATTACGGAATCTATTCCAACCATACTGACAACTAACCCCGCAGCAGCACTCATGAGCCCTTTGGCAAAACTTTTTCCTGTTAGGGAACCCACAGTGGATAATCCGAATACGGCTAACAAAAAGTAATCCATTGGCGTAAACTTAAGGGCTATCTTGGAAATAGGCCTTGCAAGAACCCCTAATATAATAAATCCGAATAGGGTTCCGATAAAAGAATAAATTGTAGCATATTTCAATGCTTTGTATGCCTCACCTTTTTGAGCAAGAGGATATCCGTCCAAGGTAGTAACTACCGAAGACGGGGCTCCGGGTATATTAATTAAAATAGCGGAAATAGCCCCGGAATACACGCCTACCACATATACACCCAATATTGCAGCCAAGGCATGAATAGTTGGCCATGAATAAGTAACGGAAACCAAAAGTGCAGTAGCCATAGAAACGGAAAGTCCCGGTATTGCACCTACAAACATACCGGCTACCGCACCTAAAAGAACCATTAATACAAACTGGAAATTTAAAAAATAAGGCAATAAACCTGATAAAACAGACAATTATAACCCGCCTTTCAAGGCAACATAACATTCAAAATGATCGCAAATAATATATATATGCTAAAGGTGGAGGTAATAGCAACGGAAGCAATAAACCATATCCTTCTTTCCCCAAAATAATAAAACATAAATGCCAAAAATAATATTGTTGCTCTTATAAACCCTATATAGGTCATTATTTTATAATAAATAAAGGTTGAAACTACTGTAATTATGACATCCTTTATTTTAAAAATCGTCTCATCATTTTTATCGTTTATTCTATTTTCTTTTAATCCTATATTTAATAATGAAATTGAAATAAAAAGCATTAGTATAGAGATTAATATGGGAAATAAATAGGGAGATGTTTTCCAGGCTACATTTTTAAGGTTGTAATGGTTAAGGAACGAATATATCAATAGAAATAGTGATGATAAAAAGAATATGATGCTTTCCAAGATATTGTTATTGAATTTTATTTTATATTCTTTCAATGTAATCACCCCTATGGCCTTGGAATGCCGAATTTCTCCGGGCTGTATTTGGCTGCCCCTGCGTCATAAATAAGCCATGAAACAAGGGATTCCCATTCAGCGTAAAATTCCTTTGCTGTTTCTTCATCCGGATATTTTTCATATAATTTTTCCAGACTGTTTTTAGAAACGTAGTCCTCCCACTCTTCTTCATTAACAGCCTCTGTGGCCGCTTCTCTTAAAATATTTTGTATTTCTGTGGGAACATCCTTGTGCACCATTAATGATAAGGGGGTAAAGGGAGTTTTTAAATATCTCTCAGC
>CAZQHS010000141.1:0-3874 GCA_964593485.1 uncultured Clostridiaceae bacterium | reverse complement strand
GCAGGGTAATCATGGTTGTTCCTCCGAGAAACAAGCTTTATATAGAAGATAGATGTAACCGTATCAATATAGCATCATTTAACAATAAGGACTTAAAAGGATTAAAATTTCTAGCACCTAATATGACCCCCGCCATCAATCAGATGTCAATTCAGTATCTAGAGGACAATGAATTATCCATGAACAACTTAATAGAGAAAGGAACGGTCGAGCAGACATTAAAAGATTGCATAAATGAAAATAAGATAGCGTTCGTACCAGATGTTGGCATCAGCTACTCAATTTCAGGAAAGATATCAAACTACTACTATATTGGTGAACAATATAGTGTAAATGTAATAGCAGTGTATAAGCAGATATGCCAAGAAATTCAGGATGCTATTAAATGGGCACGAGAACTTTGGGACAACTTTTCTTGTTTTCCAAAGGAGGAAAATGATTTAATATAATTCCAGTAAATATACTTATACTGGATAAAAATTAGAAACATTTAGAAAGGGAGGTTTAATTATGAAGAAGGCAATATTGTTGATTTTAATTTTTCTATTAATATTCAACATATTTGGTTGTTCAAAAAACACCACTACTAATCAAACAGCGGACCCAAACAACACTTCAGAAAATATAGTAGAGATCAAACTTGCTGTTGCTACTACAGGTGAGAATCCACTAGCAATTTATGGACGACAAGTAAAATCCGCTATAGAAGAAAAATCTAGTGGAAAGATGAAAGTTACTGTATATGATAACAGTTCTCTTGGAGCCGAACGCGACATGTCTGAAGGAGTACAAATGGGTACTATTGAAATGATGACCGTTATTCCTGAAGCTGCTTTTGCATCCTTTGTACCTGAAATGCAGGTATTAGCACTTCCATTTGCTATTGAAGACAGAGAACATGCATTTCGCATTTTAGACAATGAGGAGTTTCTTGGTCACATTAAGCCACTATATGAAGAAGCTAATTATAAGCTTCTAGGTTTTAGTGAATTAGGTTTCCGACAAACAACTAATAGCAAAAGACGAGTCGAATCAGCTGATGACATGAAAGGTCTTGTCATGCGTGTGATGGAATCACCCATCTGGTATAAAACAGCTGAAGGTCTTGGCATATCGCCAACTGCTATTGCATTTAATGAGCTATATACTTCCTTGCAGCAAGGGGTTATAGATGGGCAAGACAACCCCATTGTTACTATCGCAACATCAAAATTCTATGAGATTCAAGATTATTTGTTGTTAAATAACCAGACCTTTGGGACTACCAGTTGTGTTGCGAACTTAGAGTTCTATAATAATCTATCTGACCAACAGCAAAAAATAATCGATGAAGCTTGTCATGAAGCAACGCTAAAAACAAGGGGAATAGTAGCAGATAATGAATCAAAGTTTATTGAAGAATTATATAAAAGTGGTATTGATATTGTAAGTGATCCCGATATGGAAAGTTTCAAGGAAGCGACGGCTCATATTTATGTTGATCCACAAACAATTGAAACTATTGGGCAAAAACTTATTGATATATTTTTATCAATTGAGTAAATTATTTATCAATCACACAGAGTTTCGAAATATGATTTATTAACTTTTATTAAACTATAAAATTCAGTAAGTTAATTATCAATACCCTTGATTGCATTTTAAAACAATACTTCGAGAAACTTATAAATGAGTTCGAATGCCTGGTATAATTGTTCAAATGTTGGTCAAGGGTATAAATACAACAATGAGATTAAATTATATTTGCCTTAATTGTATTGTCGATAACTATTATGAAAATGGAAGTCTTTGAATATTCTTAGTATAGATTATATGTCATTAATTTAGAAGGTTCTACGGGTTTTCATATTATCAGCGCTAATAAATGAATTTTATATAATAAACTTTTTTTGTTTCCCATCTATAATATTAGATAGTGTTTAGTGTTATAAACGTTTTTCAAATATGAGGGATTTATAATAGGTATAATTAATTTATATACAATAGTTATAATAAATGCTTTCATTTAATATGAGTACAAGATGTGGTGGTATTTTCCATCTGACAAATTGTCTACATAGACTCTTAATTATGTTTTAAAAATTGGATATCTAAATGTCTTTAAAATTCAACAAGAGGAGGATATATGAAAAAACTAATTGATAATTTTGTAAAATCAATGTTAAGTATATCAATGGCTATTGTATTTATACTAACTTTTTTACAAGTAGTATATAGGTTTATCTTAAAACTTCCAATTCCATGGGCTCAGGATATCATTCGTATGGCATTTGTATACAGCGTTTTTTTCGGTTCTGCAATTTGTATTGATCAAAACAAACATATTAATGTTGATATATTAATTGATGCAATTCCAGGCAAGAAAGGAATTTTATCAAAGATTGTGCTAAATTTTGTCGTATTAATCTTCGTTTTAATTCTTGCATACTATGGAATGCAATTTATGCAAGCTGGGAAACTTCAATTTTCTTCATATCTACGAATTCCTATGAATTGGTTTTATTTAAGCTTACCACTTAGTATGGCGTGTTCTGCATATTACCTTATTATTAAAATAGCCGATGAAATCAAAGTCCTACAAAAGGAGGGTAAATAAAATGTATATTATTGTAATATTGTTTGCCGTATTTTTGATTGGAATACCCATATGCTATTCATTAGGAATAGTATCTACGCTTGGATTATTTTTAGTTAATATGGATTTAATTGTAGTTGCTCAACGAATCTATACTGGCGTGGATAGTATAACCTTAATCTCAATCCCGATGTTTGTTTTATCTGGAAACCTTATGGTAAAGGGAGGAATGTCAAAACGATTAGTTGACTTCTCTGATAAATTGATAGGTCACTTTCCTAGTGGATTAGCTATGGTTACTATACTAGCCGGTGTATTCTTCGCTATGATTACTGGATCAGGTATTGCATCTACAGCTGCAATAGGTGGTATTATGATACCAATAATGGTAAAACAAGGCTATAATCCGGAATTCTGTGGTCCTTTGGTAGCAACAGCTGGAAGTATCGGTCCTATCATACCGCCAAGCATCACTCTGCTACTTTACGGTGTTGTTGCAGGAGTTAGTATTTCCAAGCTTTTTGTCGGTGGTTTTCTCCCAGGAATACTAATGGCATTGTCATTAATGGTATATAGCTATATTGTTGGGAAAAAACGAAATTATATTGGTAGAGAAAAACGTGCAACTATACAAGAGATAATTAAATCCGCCAAAGATGGAATTTTGGCGTTGATTATGCCGATCATCATTATTGGTGGTATAATGTCAGGAATTTTTACTGCTACAGAATCAGGTGCTATAGCAGTGTTTTACTCTCTAGTAGTTGGTTGCTTTATATACCGTGAATTGAAATTCAAGGATATCTTTGATGTTTTTGTAGATAGCGCTATAGCGACTGCGATGACTATCATTATTGTAGCCTTTGCTTCTTTATTTTCTTGGCTTATTACACTGAACCAAATTCCTCAGACGCTTACATCATTTCTAAGTGAGAATATCCATAGCAAATTCATGATGCTAGTTATTATAAACATTGTTTTACTAATTGCTGGAACCTTCTTGGATGCAATCAGTAACGTTGTTTTATTTGCACCGCTTTTTATTCCATTGGCAATTGAATTTGATATTGATCTTGTTCACTTTGGTTTGATTATGGCTGTAAATCTATCCATTGGCATGTGTACTCCACCTGTAGGTGTTTGCATGTTTGTTGGTAATTCAATTGCAGGGATATCAATGAAACAATCGCTTAAGGATTTACTACCAATGTGCGTAATGTTAATAATAGTATTAATATTGGTTACTTATTTCCCAAGTATAACACTGCTTTTACCAGATCTTTTTGGATAAATATAAAT
>CAZQHS010000140.1:0-3878 GCA_964593485.1 uncultured Clostridiaceae bacterium | reverse complement strand
TTCTATAAGTGGTGAGCATATCACCCACCTCGCCCCCAACGCTCGGGTAGGGTTTTGTCTTTTTGCAAAACTCTTTACTGTAATCTTGTTATAGCAAAATAAAAATATAGTCTTTACATTTAAAGCATTTCATACAGGCTGTGCAGTACCTACAGCCTGTATTGTTATTATGAAACTCTGTGATATAATTTATATGAATTATTAAAATGGAATTTATGGAAAGGTAATAATCATGGAACGATATAGCAGAAATATGTTAGCCTTATCAAAGGAAGAAAATGAATCATTAAGAGAAAAAAAGGTCTGTGTCATAGGCTGTGGCGGGTTAGGCGGATATATTACAGAAATGTTAGGAAGACTCGGCATAGGAACCATCGTTGCAGTAGACGGGGATGTGTTTGAGTTAAGTAACTTAAACAGGCAACTTTTATCAGATGTAACTAACCTTGGTAAAAGTAAAGCAATTGAAGCACAAAACCGCATGTCAAAAGTGAATCCGGAAATAAAGCTAATTCCAGTATTTAAAAACCTTACAGAAGATAACTACAAGTCTATTCTCACCGGCTGCCATGTTGCCGTTGATGCTTTGGATAATGTTGAAAGTAGGTTGCTTTTGCAAGATCGTTGTGAGGAACTTGGCATACCTTTGGTTCATGGTGCCATAGGCGGATGGTACGGACAAATTACTACGATTTTACCCGGAGATAAGACCCTTGATAAAATCTATAGAACCGGTGGTAGTGAAAAAATAAAGAACCCTCTTGGTAATCCGTCTTTTATACCTGCATTGACGGCTTCCCTTGAGGTTTCAGAAGTAGTAAAAATCCTTATCCACAGAGGAGAGCTATTAAGAAATAAAATGCTTTTTATTAATCTATTGGATAACTGTTTTGATATAATCCAATTATAGTTTGAAAACCATGAGGCTATAATAAAGATGCAGCTTCAATATCAATAATCACAGTAACATCCCGATGCAGTTGTAACACAGATGCTGGCACCTTTGGCGTAACAGGCTCCTTCAATGCCTTTTTGATTGCTTCGGCTTTTGTTTTACCGTTTGCTATAAGCATTATACTTTTACAATGCATAATACTTCTTATGCCCATTGTTATTGCATACTTGGGTACTTCATCAATATTCTTAAAAAACCGTGAATTAGCTGTTATAGTTTCTTTATGCAATTTTACCCTATGGGTAATGCCCGGGAATTGCTCACTTGGTTCGTTAAAACCAATATGACCGTTGTTTCCCAAACCAAGTATCATTAAATCAATTCCCCCTGCTTTTTTAATTTTCTCTTCATATTCCATGCAAGCCTTGTAACTATCTACGAATTTGACATCAGGGAAATTAGTATTATCAATATTTATATCTACATAATCAAAAAAGTTGTTCCACATAAACCGTTGATAACTGTTGGGATTATTCTTGTCTAATCCTTCGTATTCGTCCAAGTTGAATGTAATGACATCCCTAAAAGAAATCACCTTGTTTTTATACATATCAATAAGCTCTTTGTACATACCAAGAGGCGTGCTTCCCGTAGGCAATCCTAACACAGCTTTTGGGTTTGATTTAACTACGTTATTAATTCTACCAGCAGCCGATTTACTCATTTCTTCATAACTATCAGTTGCTATTATATTCATACACTCACCCCTATAACCATCATATTATTTTAAGAATAACCCAGTTTTATTTTTTTCGCAATCTGTTTTATTTAATCTCCAAAAGTAGCCATTCCCCGGCTTTATACCTATATATCATCAAAACCGATTCAACAACATATTGTAAAGCTGTTGCCACCCATACATAAGCAATATGACCTTTAATTAAAAATACTATGGCAAAAATAAGAGGTAATCTGACCAGAAAATTGGTTACCAAAGAAATTCTATAGGGACTTTTAGTATCACCGGCTCCCTTTAACACCCCTGATAAGGACATGCCTACGGCTATTGGTATTTGTTCAAAGGCCGCAATCCTAATGCATATGGCAGCCAAATCAACAGTGCCCAAATCACTGCTGAAAGCTCTCATAATGTAATAGGGAAATAGGTAAAATGCCAGACCCACAATCCCCATAAGAAGAGAAGAATAAAAAACACATCTTTTTGCAGCTATTTTTGCAGCTTCATAATCTCCGGAACCAAGGTTTTGTCCTACCAAAGTTGTCGCAGCTACGGCAAAACCAAACCCCGGCATAAAGGATATGGATTCTGCCGCTACGGCCAAGGAATTAGCTGCAAAAGCAACGGTTCCCAACCGAGCTATCCAAAATGAAGACACTAATCTGCTTCCTTCATTCATAAACTCCGACATCCCCGCAGGAATGCTTAAGCCTATTAAGCTCTTTAGCGTATCTTTGTTAAACTTAAAAAGATTTTTGCGTCTTATTTTGACCCCATAGGAACCCTTTATCAAGTAAAGCAAGCAAATAAAAAAACCAATAGCTTGTGCCGCAGCGGTAGCAATTGCAGCTCCTTTGGCACCTAATGCAGGAAACCCAAGTTTTCCAAATATAAGGACATAATCTCCCACTATATTAAAAGTATTTGCTGCTAAAGCTGCTAACATAGGAACTACTGCATTCCCTGCCGCCCTGAGCACGGAAGTTGTTATCATCTGTGGTATCAAGAAAAAAAGACCTATGAACACAATTCTGGTATATTGAGTGCCTATTTCTATTACCGCCTGATCCTTAACTATTGCAATAAAAATAGTTTTGGCAGATACTATTCCCAACATACCTATTATAAAAGCAATAATAGCCCCAAGGCTTAAAGAAAGCCCGGCTATATACTCGGCTCTTTCAATGTCCTTTGCACCTATATTTCTTGCTATCAAAGCAGTAGCACCCACTCCTATAGCCCCTATTATATGAGCCATGGTAAACATTATTGATGCACCTAAATTAACCCCGGACATATCTGCGGGAGTCAACCTACCGACCATTGCCGTATCCACGGTCCAAACAAGAGTGTGCAATAGCATTTCGGCAATAGCAGGAATGGCCAACTTGAATATTTGTTTATCTATAGCTTTTTCTTTTAATGTCATATATGCCTCCATAAAACAAAGACTTATACATTGGGTATTCCTTTGAAATAAACTAAAACTGAGAATATCTTTAAATAAAATTGTACACATTATAAGTTTTTCTCTGCATCCATTTTTTTATTAACGTAGATACTTCTTGCAGTAACCGAGGACAGCACAACCAAACCGCCGATTACCGCAAACAGAGTGGGTTTTTCCCCGGAAAAGAAAAACACCCAAATAGGATTCAAGATTGGCTCGACAACGGTAATAAATATTGCCTCAATAGCTGAAATGTGCTTCATGGAAATGGCATATAATATATAAGACATGCCAAGTTGAAATACACCCAAAAATATCAACCCGATAATACTTCTCATATCAGGCATAGTCCTGAAAATAAAAGGTATGGCTACTACAAAAGTAAGAATATTACCCAACAATGCGGTTTCCACGGGAGAGCCGTCTTTTTGAAGTCTCAGGGCTATGGTAACGCAAGCTAAAAAGAAACCGCTGACTACCGCAATTATGTTTCCCAGCATATTCCCCACACCTACATCATCTACAAAGAAAAGAATCATTCCGGCAAACACAAAGACCATGGTAATCCAATCATAACGATAAATGCCCTCTTTTAAGAGCCACGCACTAAGCAATGCCACAAAAATAGGTGCTGTAAATTGCAAAAGTATGGCATTGGCTGAAGTTGTAAGTTTATTTGCCGTAATGAACGATATTACGGTAGCAGCATAACAAATAGCACCTCCTATTTGTGCCTTTGACATAGTTATCTTGGGTTTTTTTACATATGCCAAAACCACGAAGGATGCAATAAA
>CAZQHS010000139.1:0-3942 GCA_964593485.1 uncultured Clostridiaceae bacterium | reverse complement strand
CTGCAATTATTTTGGGAATGGAGTTGTATTGCACCGCCACCGATAATATTCCATAATCCTTGCCTCCCGGGTTTGCACATATTCTATATGCTACTTCTTTTTGCACCATTAGTGTTATGGAATCTATCAGTTCTTTTTCCTTCAAAAGTTTCATGATTATAGGAGAAGTGATATAGTAAGGAAGATTAGCAACTACCTTGTACTTCTTTCCGCTTTCATCTCCGTTTAATGCTGCTTTTATGTCTAAACTTAAAAAATCATCATTTATCAACACAAAGTTTTTGTAGTTAGACATATTGACGTTAAGGATATTTACTATTTGTTTATCGATTTCTACTGCCACGACTTTATTCGCTTTTTCGCATAAATGCCTTGTTAAAGTACCAAGCCCGGGTCCTATTTCCAACACCCGGTCTTCCTCGTTGATATTAGCTGTTTTTAGTATCGTATTTATGGCTTCTTCATCAATTATAAAGTTCTGTCCATACTTTTTAGATGCCCTGATATTAAATTTTTTCATTGCTTCTTTAGTGGCCTTTGCCAAAGCTGTATCTTTCATAATAATCCCTACATTTCTAATAATAAAACCCCGGACATTATCCAGGGTCTATAATTCTTTTATCGTTACTGTTAATGCTTTATCTAACAGGTTTGTATTGCTATGATAAATGTCACTTTCGAGGCTTGCCGAAGAATCTTAAGATCCTTCACTTTGTTCAGGATGACACCAAGGCCGTATGAACAGTAACCTTTTATCAAAACTTATATCTTGGTTTATCCAGAACATATACCTTTATTCTTTTCTTACCGTATTTTGCTACATCATTGGGAGATTCAAAGTACAAGTCGATCCTATTTCCTTTTATTGCCCCGCCGGTATCCGCAGCTATAGACTCACCATAACCTTCTACATATAAGTGAGTTCCTAAAGGTATGACTTTGGGATCTACTGCAACTATTCCATGTTTTACTTTGAGGCCGGATCTGGTTATGCCGTATTGGGGATGATCCGGATTCTTACCAGTGCTTGCAAATGTAGCATCATATGCAGTAGCAACCATCTCTATGGCTTTTGTGAATTTTAAGGAAACACCTCTGGAAGAAATAAATGTATCTTTAGTACCTTGTTCTAATACTGCTGCCACAGGATTTTGTATAATCTTTTCCCAAAGCACTTCTCTTAAGGCCTCTTTGCCATCATTAAAAACAATCTTCTCCCCTATTTCCTTTTTGCCTTCCTGTCCTTTTTTTATTACCCTGACCAATCCTTTATCTAATTTTCCATTAAACTCGATTTCATTTCCAAATGGTATCTTTTCTACTTGACTGCAAATTCGCTCCTCAACCCTTGTTATCGTTATTTTCTCTGTGTCGCTTAACTCTGCTTCAAAAGCAGGTTCAACAGTGTCCTTGATGCCCAAATATATTTCTGCTTCATTCAAAGCCTCACCCACAGTATCTGCAAAAGTATAAATCTGACGTTCTTGTCCCCCTACAGCTACTATAGCCGATCTGGCTCTTTTTATTTCTATTTTAGTACCTTCTTTTATCTTTTCAGTAGGTGAATTTTCAAGTTTATCGAAGGGTCTTACCATTATGTTCTTTTCATCTAACACTTCCTCAACTGTCGTCTTGAATGTGCTGACGGATATTTCCTCATCTGCATCACAAATAATTATTTGCTTTTTTAGCACATTATAAGAAACAAATGTTGCAGTTAAAACAAAAACCAACGCGGCTGCAATGATTTTGGGATATAAAGATTTTTTTAATCTTCGCCTTAATACCCCTTTCTCATAACGCCACTCTTTCCCCTTAGAAATTAAATCTTTCAACCGGGGTAAGTCTATTTCCATTATTTTACCTCCTTATTTCACTATCAAAAGTGAGCACAAAAAGTTCCGCCAATAATTACGGAGCTTTTTATCGATAAAGTAATTCTATACATTATTCATCCGATTGTCAAACTTTACAAAATTATTAAAGTCTTTTATCTGGTATATTGTTCATTGTTATCACTAAAACCTATCCATAATAGCAGATTATTATATTTGACACGATTGCTGAGTTACAAGGCTAATGTTCTGTAAGCTCATTACGGGCGAAATCAAAATTTATCCGATATATTTGTATCACTTGTATAAAAAAGTCCTTTAGGTGGTGTGATTTCGCTTTTCCTCCATTTCGCTAACAGACCTTAAGCCTTTCCACAACGCAATCTCTATCAAATACTAATATTTCTGACATTGAAAGCATTAAATAAATTCTTCACTTTGTTCTGGATGACTATTCTTTTTCTATTCTATACCAAATAATATTAAAATATACTGATAATGTAAAAGAATCACAAAAGAAGGTACTAAATCCCAAATAGCCTTTTTCCGTTCTCAAGGGTGGCCATTGCTATATCATCGAAGGTTATTCCTCTTATCGCCGCAATTTTTTCCGCTACATGCCTTACATAACCGGGGTAATTTCTTTCTCCTCTGTGGGGCACCGGTGTTAGATAAGGGCTGTCCGTTTCTATTAGGAGCCTATCCAATGGCACTTCTCGTGCCACTTCTACTGTTTTCCTCGCATTCTTATAAGTTACGGGTCCGGATATGGATATATACATATTTAGCTTTAAAACTTCTCTCATCATTTCTACGCTGCCGGAATAACTGTGAAAAACCCCTCCTACTTCTTTAACCCCTGACTGTCTAAGTATCCTTAAAGTATCTTCGTGGGCTTCTCTATTATGAATTATGACAGGCAAACCCAACTGTTTTGCCATGTCAATTTGCTCTATAAATCTCTTCTTTTGAATATCCCTGGGGGAGTAATCGTAATGATAATCCAAGCCTATTTCACCTATCGCTCTGACTTTATCATTCTTTTTTGCCAATTCCCCTAATACAGTGCAACTGTTTTCATCCATTCCGGAAGAATCGTGGGGATGTACTCCTACAGCAGCGTATATAAAATCGTATTTCTTTGATAGATTGATTGATTTTATGGAAGTGGCTATATTGCTGCCTATATTAACAATATATGCCACCCCTTCATCTTTGCATTTTTTTATTATGTCTTCCCTATCTGCATCAAACTTAGGGTCATCCAAATGGGCATGTGTATCAAAAAGCATTGTTATATCTTCCTTTTCTAATACTAATTCACTATAGAGCCTGATTTGATATCCTGTAATGTTGTTATAACTACCACATCTTTATCATTCTCTGAAGAAGCCGCCAATATCATTCCGTTAGAATCTATTCCGCGAAGTTTGACAGGCTTCAGATTGGCTACTAATACAACATTTTTTCCTATCAAGTCCTCCGGTTTATAGTTTTCTGCAATTCCCGAAACAACCTGCCTAATTTCATCCCCTACTTCAAGTTTAAATTTGAGGAGTTTTTTAGCCCCTTCAACTTTTTCACATTCCAAAACTTTTGCTACCTTGAACTCAATTTTATCAAAATCTTCTATAGTGATTTCCGGTTTGCTTTCCACTTTTGCTTCCTCCTTTACCTCAACCTTTGCTTCTTTACCGAATTCGACTCTGGGGAATATTATTCCTCCTTTTTTTACTCTTATGCCGGAAGGTAAAGTTCCGAAACTCTTTAGGCTATCCCAAGTTTTAAGTTCTGCTTTTTCAATTCCTAATTGACTAAGAATCTTTTCTGGGGTATTAGGCATGAAAGGTTCAATCAATATCGCCACATATCTCAGCGACTCAGCCAAATTATAAAGAACCGTCCCTAATCTTCCTTTTTTACTCTCATCCCTTGACAAAATCCAAGGCGTTGTTTCGTCAATATATTTATTACATCTCCCCACCAATTTCCATATTTCCACCAAAGCGTTTGAAAATTGCAGTCCATCCATGTATTCCTCTACTTTACCCGGCAACTCCTCAGCAATTTTCAGTATATTTTCATCCAAAGGATCCTTACTATCTAT
>CAZQHS010000138.1:0-4107 GCA_964593485.1 uncultured Clostridiaceae bacterium | reverse complement strand
ATGATTTCGCTTTTCCTCCATTTCGCTAACAGGCCTTAAGCCTCTCCACAACGTAATCTTTATCAAATACTAATGATCTTTAATAAGGATGTAAAAAGTTATGCAATGTGCGAACTGTAACGTGCCTCTTGCCTCTGACCTCTTGCCTCTCACCTCCCACCTCTCATTATTTGACACCGAACATGTGTTCGTATATAATTTATCTAAATGATAAATAATCGGAAATTGATACAGAGGGAGGGGGAATTTATGGAGCAGGATTTTTTTCAAAAATATGAGATATTGGCTTTTTACCCTGAATATTCCACCGGTATAGGTGAAATAACCAGGGTATTGGTTTCCCGAGGTGATGACAAAATAATACCAGTAACATCGAGAAGCTTTAAGGCTAATCTATGTAAATATTATTCAATAGACTATGAGAGCAGCAGGAAAAAGTTTGGTAAAATCATAGGCAGCGTAAATTGCGTACCGCTGCCTATAAATTCAAATAAAATATTTTTGCAGCTCAAAGTGCGTATTCCTGTGTTTAAAAGTGACGGAGCTATGGGATATGTAGATTTGAATTATATAAAAGGCCAAGAAAAAAAGGATATCAAGACTACGGTTATAGTGCTTAAGGATGGCCGCAAAGTCCAAGTGCTGTACAGCATGTCGACCATAAACAAACACATGAAGAATGCCCGGCTGATACAAGAACACTATAGGAAGGAAAGGGGGTATATAACTTATCCGGAGAACTTGGAAAAACTTTATTCATCCTATGACAAACCGGCTACCAAGGCCGATATTGCTATCCTTGCAAGGGAAATAGCCACCCTTAAAAACAGCTTGAAGGTTTTTTGATATAAGCTATAATTAAGAAGGAGCGTTGCCAAAGGCAGAGTCACAGATTGCCATGGCTGTGGAGCAGGCAGGCATTAAAGTGACAGAAACATATTGAAGTAACCTAAGGCAATGCTGTTGATGTGAAAAACTGACTAAAAAACCGGTGAAGCTGTACAATAGACGGGGTAAATGAATATGGATGAAATACAGGGAATAATTGAAGAAGTAGTGTTCAGAAATGAAGTGAACGGTTATACCGTACTGGAAATAAACGATGATAAAAAGCAAACCACTATAGTGGGCTATTTTCCTTTTATAAATATAGGAGAAACCATAAAGGTTGCGGGACAATGGGTAGAACATCAAGATTACGGCATGCAGTTTAAAATGGAGGCCTATCATATGATAACCCCCGCAACATTAAACGGCATTGAAAGGTATTTGGCCTCGGGCCTCATCAGTGGTATAGGTCCCGCCACGGCAAAAAAGCTCATTGAAAAATTCGCATTGGATACTTTGGACATTATTCAGTACAACCCCCAAAAACTCATGGAGATACCCGGTATAGGCACGAAAAAATCGGAAAAGATTCATGACTCTTTTATGGAACAGACGGAGCTTAAGGACATAATGCTTTTTCTGGAAGGGTACAATATCAGCCCCGCCTATGCCGTTAGGATTTACAAAACCTACGGTGGGGACACCATAAGAATAATCAAGGATAACCCATATAATTTGGCTGAGGATGTTTTTGGCATAGGTTTTAAAACCGCCGATAAGATTGCTTTATCGGCGGGTGTTCCCATAGACTCGGAATTCAGAATAGCTTGTGGTACACGTTATACATTGAGTCAATTCCATCAAAAAGGTCACACATATGTACCCCAGGAAGTTTTAATCAAATCTGCGGCAGATCTTTTAGAAGTACCCATAGAATCAGTGGAAAATATTTTAATAAGATTATTGGTGGATAATAAAATAGTTTTGGAAGAAATGGACGGTACAAAAGTTATATACTCCGTGGCCTTTCATCGAGCCGAAATGGGTACGGTAAGAAGGCTTATCTCTTTATGCAATTATCCTGTGGATAAAGCCGGGATCAATATAGACGAGGAAATAGCAAAAGTGGAAAAAAACGAGGACTTACAGCTTGCGGATAATCAAAAAGAAGCCGTTACGGAAGCATTAAAAAACGGTGTCTTGGTAATCACTGGTGGTCCCGGCACGGGGAAAACCACAACAATCAAAACCATTCTCAGACTTTTTGAGAGGATGGGGCTTTGCGTTTTGCTTTGTGCACCCACGGGCAGAGCTGCTAAAAGGATGCAGGAAGCAACAGATAAAGAAGCCAAAACCATTCATAGGCTTTTGGAATACGGTTGCGGTGAAAAAGAAGAAGAAATGGTTTTTCAAAAAAATGAAGATACACCCTTGGAAGCGGACGCAATAATAGTGGACGAAGCTTCCATGATCGATATACTTTTAATGAATAACCTGCTTAAGGCCATTGCAGAGGGAACCAGACTGATTTTGGTGGGTGATGTTGACCAACTACCCTCCGTGGGACCCGGCTGCGTTCTAAAGGATATAATCGAAAGCCATACAGTGCGGGTTGTTAGATTAAATGAGATTTTCAGGCAGGCTCGAGAAAGCATGATTGTGATGAATGCCCATAAAATCAACAAGGGAGAAATGCCTGTTTTGAGCAATAAGGAAAAAGACTTTTTCTTTATGAAAAGAGACAGACAAGAGGATATATTGGAAAAAATCAAGGAACTTTGCTTGGAACGGCTGCCTAAATACTCGGGCTACAGTGCCATGGAAGGAATCCAGGTGTTATCCCCCATGAAAAAAGGTCTTTGCGGTGTTTACAATCTGAATGTTGAATTGCAAAACACTTTGAATCCTCCCAAATTGTCTAAAAATCAAAGGATATATAGAGAAAATATCTTCCGGGAGGGAGATAAAGTCATGCAGATAAAAAATAACTACAGAATGAAATGGCAAAGTATTTTGGATGAGGATTGTGAAGGAGAAGGGGTATTCAACGGGGATATAGGTATTATTACAAAAATCGACAATGAAGAACAATACATAGAAGTTCTATATGACAGTGACAAGCTGGTGAAATACGAACCTAAATATTTGGACGAATTGGAGCTTTCCTATGCGGTGACGGTACACAAATCACAAGGTTCGGAATTCCCCGTACTGGTTATGCCGGTGCTGCCGGGCCCTCCCATGCTTTTAACGAGAAATCTTCTTTATACCGCACTGACGAGGGCAAAGGAGATGGTGGTCCTTGTAGGGGGAGAAAGATACATATATTCCATGGTTAGAAATAATCATATAACCAAAAGGTATTCAGGGCTTAAATATAAACTGTTAAGATTAGGAATGAAAAGCCATGAATAAATTATATACGGCTTTTTTAAATGCCCTTTACCCCCGAAAAGAATATTGCATATTATGCGGCAGGGAAGAACCCACAAATATATGCAGTAGTTGTGCCAATACTGTAGAGTTTATTCATGACAGAAGATGCCTAAAATGCGGTAAAGGCTTGAAAGACAGCTATAGGGATAATATATGTCCCGATTGCAAGGAAAGAAAATTCAGCTTTCATTCCGCCTATAGCAGTTTTCTTTATAAAGGAAGTGGCAAAGGAATTATACACGGACTCAAATATGACGGCAAAAAAGAAGGGGCAAAGGTATTGGCAAAATATATGTCCCATATTATCATTTCGGAAGATTTAAAGGGTGATGCAATCGTACCTGTGCCCATTCATGAGGGCAAAATGGCACTCAGAGGGTTTAACCAATCTTATCTTATAGGTGAACATTTATCCCGTTACATATCATTACCTCTTTGGCCTTGTTTGACGAGGACCAAGGATACCAAAGACCAATTCAATTTGGACAGGCATGAGAGAAAATTCAATGTTATTAATGCTTTTAGCTTTGAATTGTTATATAATATAAAAAATAAGAGAATTTTGTTAATTGATGATGTTTTTACCACCGGAAGTACAGCGGATGAATGCAGTAAGGTATTGCTTTCTTCCGGGGCTAAAGATGTTTTTGTTGTAACTGCCGCATCTGGCACTAATATTTAAATGATTTTAAGCCACAGGCGGCGTATAACCGATGCCGATATTATGTAAAACTACGGAGGCAGGTTTATGGATAGACTGAAATTCCTGGAAAAAATCATAGAAATGTTGCCGGATCCTTTTTATGCTATAGACAGTGAAGGCAAGGTTGTTCTTTGGAACAC
>CAZQHS010000137.1:0-4127 GCA_964593485.1 uncultured Clostridiaceae bacterium | reverse complement strand
GCTTCTGATGGGGGAAAATTAGACAAGCACCTTGATTATCGAAATGAAACAGGAGAATCTAAACCGGCTACCATACAAAATTATCTAAAATATGCAAGAGAAGAGCTATCGCCTAAAAAGGCTTATATAGCTGCAGATGTATATGGTCTTGTAGGCTCTGTGGAGGATGATATGTCTTTAGGCCAATACTGGGAGGCAGTAAGTAATATCGTAGATTATATATGCCCCATGATGTATCCCAGCCACTATGCAAACCGCACCTACGGGATACCCATTCCTGATGCCAATCCTTATGGTACTGTATTTTATTCCGCAAAGGATTCTGTTACCAAGAATAATAATCTAAAAACACCGGCAATAATAAGACCATGGATACAGGATTTTACCGCACCTTGGGTAAAAGGATATATAAAGTACGGTGAGCAACAAGTAATGGAACAAATTAAAGCTCTAGAAGAAAACGGCATTGATGAATTTATGTTATGGAATGCGGGCAACAGATATTCCGAGGGAGCAATTATTAAATAATGATAGGGGCGGTGAAATAGTGTCCGCCCGTATAAACCAGTACCCTGAAGGGATGAACTTTGGCTGCCCGGATAAATCGAAACCGATATCCCTGTGGCGGTGGACTCTGTCTGCCGGATAAAAAGGAGGTCAAGAAATGGGCTTTTATGTTAGAGTGTTTTCTCAAGACGAAGATTTTCCGTCAAGATATGCCATATGCGAAGAATTGCTGGAAGCGGGATTCGAGTTCTCGACATTTCCCGGGAAATATGACGAGGATTTTGACGAAAAAGATTGGAAGCATCTTATGTTAGAATATGATTCTAATAGTGAACCAATAAGGCTTGAACGAAATTTGGCAGATAGGGATTCAATTTTTAATGAGGAAAAACAAGAATTCTTAGAGGCCTTGCATGAAATTCCTATTGATAAAGAACAAGAAAAAGCTATAGAGATAATAGAAAATGCAGTTCAGATATATGCTTTTGATGTTGAAGATGATATAACGGAAAAAGGATGGGATTTTCTTAATACTTTATTAGACTTTTTATGCGATGCCACCGACGGCTATGTGCAAATAGATGATGAAGGAATTTATGATAAAGAAGGTAAAATTCTCGTAGAGATGGAATAGTGAAAGCTTTTTATGAGGCGGAGAATAATATTCTTCGCTTTTATTATATAGTAGAAAAGTTCTACTTTCCAACTATGGTTCTACTGCATCAACATAAAAATCATATAGATTATGAAATTTAAAATATTATACTTGCAAAACGAACGTCCGGGCTGAACATCTCCGATTGTATCTGCAACATTGAAGTTAATAAACTTCATAATTTCGGAGTAAATCGGGTTCTTGCAGTAGTATCAACTATATAATAAAATAATATTTACGTTACCATTTATTAAATATAACCCTTTAGTACGGGGGAAATTCGAATGATGTGACGTTAAATTAGAGTGCATTGTTTTGGCAAAAAAATAAAAAGTATATGAAATCAAGGGAGATTTATATGGGAAATAATTTAAAAATTTTGGTGATAAACCCCGGTTCAACCTCTACGAAGGTAGCTTTTTATGATAACGATAAGGCTGTTTTTGCAAAAAATATTTTTCATAATGCAAAGGAGCTTGGAAGGTACAAAAAAATAAGCGATCAGTATGAATTTAGAAAAAATATTATATTAGATACAATAAAAGAAAACGGTGTGGTATCATCGGAAATCAGTGCTATCGTAGGCAGAGGCGGAAATATGAAACCCGTTGAGGGTGGTACATATAAAGTAAATGATATTATGATTGAAGATTTAAGGGTAGGAATTATGGGGCAGCATGCTTCAAATTTGGGGGCTATAATTGCTCATTCAATAGCCTATGAATTGAACATAACAGCTTATGTAGTCGACCCTGTAGTGGTGGACGAATTAAGTGAATATGCAAGAATTTCAGGTATGCCGGAAATAACCAGGAAATCAAAAGACCATCCTCTAAATCAAAAAGCGGCTGCAAGGATGGCAGCAAAGGAATTAGGCGGTAAATACAGTGACTATAATTTTATCGTTGCTCACTTAGGCGGAGGTATATCTATAGGGGTTCACAAAAGAGGGAAAATTATAGATATAAATAATGCCTTGGACGGGGACGGGCCTTTTTCGCCTGAAAGATCGGGAGGGGTTCCGGTGGGGTCCTTGGTTGATATATGTTTTTCAGGTGAATATACTAAGGAAGAGATAAAAAGAAAAATCACCGGTGCCGGGGGTTTGGTGGCCTACTTAGGGACAAATGACGGAAAAGAGATACAAAGGCGGATAAAAGAAGGGGATAAATATGCCAAACTCATTTATGAAACTATGGCTTATCAGATTTCCAAAGAGATAGGGGCTGCCGCCACTGTGTTAAAAGGTGAAGTGAATGCAATAATACTAACCGGGGGAATCGCTTATGATAATGAATTTATATCATGGATTATAGAAAGAGTGAGGTTTATCGCCCCTGTGAAAGTCTATCCTGGTGAAAACGAGATGGATGCAATGGTTCAAGGTTTATTAAGAGTATTAAACGGTGAGGAGAAGCTAAAAGTTTATAGATAGCTTAAACCCTTTTATCGGTGCACATGCAGCAGTGAACAGACAAAGAGTTAATGAAAAAATGCCTTTTTATGGGGAAGAAAGGATTTCCGTTTACGAAGCCGTTAAGGCCTATACATGGGGCCCGGCTTATGCAGCCTGTGATGAAAGAATAAGAGGCTCTATAGAAGTGGGAAAGAAGGCTGATTTGGTGGTACTGAGTAAGGATATTTTTAATGTTGCAACCGATGAGATAAAGGATATAAAAGCAATAACAACAGTAGTGGATGGAAAGGTTGTATATGGAGAAACGATGGTTTAGTGACTATAGCAAATTAGATTATATAATGATATACTAAAAAATGGTTACTGTTCACACTTGTTTTCAACCTCTTACAATTGTTGGTATTTGATAAAGATTGCGTTGTGGAAAGGATTAGGGACTGTTAGCGAAAGGTCGGAAAAGCGAAATCAGACCAACTAAAGGAATTACCATATGCTATATATATAATTTAACTGAGAAATTTTGATTTCGCCCGTTGTAGTGGATGGGTTCCATCCCATCCTATGAACCTTTAGCCTTGTAACTCAGCAATCATATCAAATACTAATAATAATGCTGAAAATATACACAGTGTGAATAGTAACAAAAAAATGAATAAATCATAAATTTTAAGTATGGAGTTTATTAGTAAAGGGGAGGGTAAGCATGTATATTGTTGATTTTCATGTAGATACATTACTTAAACTTTTTATCTCAAAAAGAGAAAACAATAATAGCGGAACACTGTATCAAAATAACGGACATGTGGATATAAAGAGGTTATTAGAATCGAATTACACAGCCCAGATGTTTGCAAGCTATGTGAATTTGGGAAATGCACCTTATACTGAAAGCTACTATGAAGATGCTTTATCCATGATTGGAATATACAATGAGGAAACAAAGGAATTACAAGATAAAATTGCATTAGCCAAGTCCTATAAGGATTACATTGCTAATAAAAATAAAGGCATACTTTCCGCTTTTTTAACAATTGAAGAAGGTGGTATAATTGAAAATGATTTATATAAGCTTGATGATTTATATGAAAGAGGGGTAAGGTTAATAACCCTCACTTGGAATTATGAAAACTGCATAGGTTATCCCAACCATGAATATAAATATCAACATAATGGGCTAAAGTCTTTTGGAATTGAAACAGTGGAAAGAATGGATGAATTGGGCATAATCGCGGATGTATCTCATTTATCCGACGGGGGTTTTTATGATGTGTATAAGCACGGCAAACGACCATTTTTGGCAACTCATTCAAATGCAAGAAGTATATGCGGTGTTTCAAGAAACCTTACTGATGATATGATAAAAAAACTTGCCGATAAAGGCGGTATGACGGGGATTAACTTTTGCGGAGATTTCCTAAATCCAGACGGCAGAAGTACTACCGAAGCAATGGTTAAGCATATCAGGCACATTATTAAAGTAGGTGGGTTAGATGTAGTCGGACTTGGTACGGATTATGACGGCATTGAAGGCGACTTGGAACTAAAAGG
>CAZQHS010000136.1:0-4165 GCA_964593485.1 uncultured Clostridiaceae bacterium | reverse complement strand
ATTGTTTCTTTTGTTTTGTTTAAAAATTATCTCTTGACATATTACCAGGTTGCTTCTACGTATTTATATTATGTTTAGTTAGTGACATGCATTAAGCCGATATAAAAATATGTATACAATC
Organism: uncultured Clostridiaceae bacterium; assembly: GCA_964593485.1. Taxonomy (GTDB): domain Bacteria; phylum Bacillota; class Clostridia; order Lutisporales; family Lutisporaceae; genus JAAYKT01. Next base: position 4,044 of record CAZQHS010000136.1, on the reverse strand, counting down.
ATTTCTTTACCTAATTCCTTCATTTGTGAAAGGCTAAACCTTCACCCCCTCAAATTTACCAAGTATATAAAAGTATTCCTTTATATAATTATAGCTGTTTTAGTTTTTAATTCCAATATATAGACGTATATATTTAGATAAAGGTTCCATATAATGCACCAATAATTATTAACTGGAAGAAAGGTTTCAGCTGATTTAGAGGTTTTACAAAATATCTTTTTTGATTATAACGAGGTGTAAAGATATCTCCCGCTTCTATAAGCGGCGAGTTCATTTATGTAAAATAGGTGGTGAGCATATCTCCCACCTCGCTCCCAACGCTCGGGTAGAGTTTTGTTTTTTACAAAACTCTTTACTGTAATCTTGTTATAAGAATAAGCTAATACCTTTATAGTCCGTTATAAAAGTGGTTTTCTAATAAAATGTAATTAAGAAATGTAACTTCAATTGGAAATAATTATAAAAGTGTTATAGAATATTGATACAAATTCTATTTATTGGGGACGATGTTTATGTCATCACCATTAATTCTAAAAATAATCTTATACTACTTAATGATTATGGTTCTTGCATTTTTAATAAACATTACGCTTAAAATGCTTTTTCCCATTATGAAACTTAACATAAAAAATGTTTTGGGTATATTCAAAAAAGAAAAGACCATATATGTAAAAATCATTTCGAGAAGAATATATGTTTTCGAAGGCGATGATGATAGCAGTTTCCAAAATTTCTATTTATCATTTGAGGATGAAAATAAAAAAATATTTGAGTTTTCAGTGGATCAATACTACTATGACTTTTATACAGAAGGAGAAAAGGGGCTTCTCACTTATAAAGGTGAGCAGTTTATTGAGTTTAACAGAAAAGGTTAGAATTCCTATCAGTCAAAAATAACTTTTAAAACAAATTACATTACTATTCATATACAAAAGGTACCATCCTAATATGTTACAAAGTATCTTAAGAATCTTCGGCAAACTTCGAAAGTGACATTTATCGTATTTAACCAAGACTCTTGTTAGGTAATGCGTGGTGTATACAAATTGCATATATTTTATCTTCTTTATCTTGTAAATTCCTTCTTTATTTTTTGGGCTGTTGGGGTTATAGAAAGGCCTCCAAGACCTGTGCACCGAAGCTCCATAGGTAAAGATTTACCGACCGAATCCATTGCTTTTATTGTTTCATCCAGGGGTATGACCTGGTCAAACCCTGCAGCCGCCATATTAGCACTTGATAGAGCATTCATAGCTCCCATAATATTTTTACCAAGACAAGGTACCTCCACCCTATTTGCCACCGGGTCACAAGTCAGTCCAAAAATGTTTTGCAAAGCCATGGATGATGCCACTAAACTTTTATAAGCATCCAAGCCAAGTACATGAGCACAAGCTGCAGCACACATACCGGATGATGCCCCGCATTCAGCTTGACATCCGCAAACCTCGGCAGAAAATGTGCTTAATTGGGCAATGAAAACGCCTATTAATCCTGCTGCCAGCATGCATTTAGCCATCTCAACTTTGCTTAGCTTATATTCTTTTGCAAGAGCGAATACTGTGCCTGCTACACAGCCACAAGAGCCGGCTGTAGGTGCGGCAACAAAAACACCGTTTGCACTTTTAATTTCCATGAAACGTGTAACAAAGTATATGACGTTTTCTATAAGGCTTCCACCGAGCAAATTTTTACCGATAATATATTGAGACTGGCTTTGAAGTATTCGCTCGGGTATGTCATTATCCGTATGTTTGTCCAAAGAATTGGTGAGTAAGTCTATTAACCTTACCATCTCCTTCAAGACAGTTTCCTTGCTTAACCCGCTTCTGATACTTTCATAGATACATGCCAATTCCCAAAGTTGTAGATTATCTGTATTGTATTTGATTGCATCTTCTGCAGTGGCAAAAGGCACGTTGGGATATAGCTGAGATGCAACAGAAAGCACAGGGGTAAGAGCAAATATTTCATTTCTATCTACGAAGGGTAAATCTTTAAAAACCGTCTGTGATTTTATATTATATAAAACCCCTTTTGGGCCATAAGTCTCCGTAACTTTACCTAACTTATCCATCCGTTGCCTTTGCAGAGGATTTATAGGCGTCGGAGTTACCATGATAATTTCAAAAAAACCTCCGGTAATTGAAACGGGAAAACCCTGAAATTCTGTGATTTCAAACATACCGCCACCGGTAGATAATGCCTTCAAATATAGATTTTTTCTGTTTTTTCTATTAACTGAAACATGATATGTATTAGGATGACCGGGTCCAATATCCTTAATATTAAAAGAAATATCAAAGCCTGCTTGCCCGGCAAATTCCAGTCCCTGCATTATTTCCTTTTGATGAGTCTGCAAACCTATAAGCCCCGCTGCAAGACCCTGGTCTACCCCTTGTGTGCTATATGTTAGAGCTAAGGAGCTATTTCTATCAAAATCAAAATTTACAATCAAAGGGCTTTCGGCTTTAGTAAGCTGACGCAAAATATTACCAATTCGAACGGATGCTGCCGTATGAGAACTGGAAGGTCCAACCATGACGGGCCCAATAACATCATTAAATATAGAAGGATACTGTTTCATAAAATAAATCCCCCCTCTGATCTACAAATTTTTAGGAAATTCTATAAACAAAAGTTATATTAATTTTTAATAATTTCATTTAACTTAAATAAAACCGTGTTTTTTAAAGAAAATGATACATACCATCAAAACCAACCCGCTTAAGAAAAACGCAAAGGGATAGCCGAAGGCCCAACTTATTTCCGGCATATTTTTAAAGTTCATACCATACCAACCTGCAATAAGACTTAACGGCAAAAATACAGCAGTGATAACAGTAAATATTTTCATTGTTTTATTTAAGTTTATATCTACTTGAGCTTGGTAAGCTTCTCTAACCTGTGTTATATAATCCTTTAGATTGGCAACATTTTTATTTAGCCTCTCAATCTTATCTTTTAAAATATTAAAATACCTTAAGGATGATTCGCTTAGAATAGTATTTTCATTTTCAGTTAAAACTTCTGTTATATCTAAAAGTGGCTCATAATACCTTTTAAGTTGTAGAAGCTGCTTCCTAATATTAATTATATCTACGATATAATTAATATTCTCCCCTTTGATTATCATTTCTTCAATATTTGATATATCATCTTCTATTTCATTCAGTATCTGATTATCTGTAGCAGTTAATTTATCTAAGAGCAAATATAGTATTTTTCCTAAATCAAAATAATAGTCAGTTACTTCTTTTTTTATTTCTTTGATAATGTCCAGTTCAGTATCTTTTGTAACAAAAATCAAATATCTATCAGTTATATAAAAATTTAATTCGGAAGCCAAAATAAAATTATCAGTTTTGTTAATGACATTTAATACTCCAAAACTATACATATCATATATCTCCATCCTTGGTGACTGTCTATCTGTAAAGCATTCATCTATCGTTTTATCAGAAAATTTAAAAACATTATTATTGCTTTGCAATTCTTCAGGGGTAAGAATCAACCAATACTTGTCCTCATTCTCTTCTGAAAATTTTAACTCACGGCTTAGAATACCTTGTGAACTTATTTTATATATTTCCAAAGTTACCGCCCCCTTTTCTTCAACAATCAAAAACTTCTATGCTTATTGGCAAGCACCACATAGTCCATGGCTCTTTTTATATGTTTTTCTATCTCTTCTTCCCCTAATTCTCTGACTACTTTTGCCGGGGTACCCATCACAACAACATTAGAGGGTATCTTTTTCCCGGGAGGTACAACCGAGCCCGCGCCTATTATTACGTTGTCACCTATCTCTGCTCCGTTTAAAATGATGGCACCCATGCCAATCAGAACAAAGTTGCCTACGGTACAAGCGTGAATTATAACGTTATGCCCTGCGGTAACGTAATCCCCAACAATAGTAGGATAATCATCGGCTATATGAATTGTGCTGTTGTCCTGAATGTTTGTATTTTTACCTATAGTCACATAGTTATCGTCGCCCCGGACAACCGTCCCATACCATATATTGGCGTTTTCTTTTAACTC
>CAZQHS010000135.1:0-4194 GCA_964593485.1 uncultured Clostridiaceae bacterium | reverse complement strand
ATAAAGGAAATTATACTTTATTTAGAGAATATCTTATTTAGTTATACAGCAAAATACTATGAAAGAAAGTGAAAAGATTTGGATCTAAGTGGCGGTGAAACAATAGCAATTACTATTTCAGGTATAAAAAGAATATGGCGTTTATCCAAAATTGATGGGAAACTGGTAAAATATTTTGATGAGAACGATAACTACACCCAAATGCCTTACGAAAGATTCATAAAACTGTTAGAGGATGGCGATGTGACGGTAGAATCACAAAATACAATTATCTGAATCTTATATATTTCCACTTATCTGTTCGGAATCTGATGTAAATGAAAGCCCATCTTATTAGTTGATCAATAAATACGGCTATCCATGCTCCCGTCAATCCATAGCCAAGAATATTTACCATTACATGAGCAATAATAACCCTTATTAAAACCATACCGACAAATGTAGAAACCAAGGGCCAAAATGTATCTCCTGCACCTCTTAATGCACCTGCCAAAATCAATTGGGAAGACTGAAATGGCTGAACCAATGCAATTATCCTCAAAACATTGGCGGTGTTTTTGATTATGACAGGATCTTCAGTGTAAAAACCCACGATTTGTTTACCAAAAAAGAAAAATATCACAGCCAAAAAAGTGGAAATCATGGAACCGATACTCCGAGTGGCCTTGGCATAATCCTCAGCTTTATTTGTGTTCTTTGCACCTAACTCTCTACCCACCAAGGTTGCCGCTGCGATACCAAATGCTTGACCCGGCTGAAAAGATAAGGATAATATACTTATCGCAATATTATGTGCAGCGTAAATAACAGTACCCAGCCCCGCGATTATCCTAAAGAACATAACTATGCCTATTCTTAAAAGTACCTGTTCCAAAGATGCAGGCACTCCTATTTTTATTAGGTTTCTCATGATACTTTTGTCATATTTGAAGCCTGTTTTTATACTAAGCTTAACATCCTTTTCACCTTTTATTACATAGCCAAATAGTAGAATTGATGCAATCATATTAGATAAAGCAGTGGATAACCCAGCACCCGCCACTCCCATTTGAGGAAATCCCAGCAAACCATAAATCAATATAGCATTACCGATAACATTTAAAAAGTTGCAAAAAAGATTAATCCTCATGGGAACCTTGGTTTCCCCTATTCCTCTTAGGGCAGCCGACATGGACATGTTCAGCGACTGGAATAAAAATCCCACCATAACGATTTTGAAATAAATCCTGCCTGCTTGCAGTGCATCAGTTTGTGCACCAAGAAATATCATTATTGAATTTGTAAAATAAAGCCCCAATATTGATAAAGGTATTGCAAGTACTAACATGCTGAAAAGCATTACATGCCTTAAAACATTTTCTATTTTGTGATTTTGTTTAGCCCCGTGATATCTGGAAATCATTGCGGTGGCACCAATGTTTAAGGCCTGAACCAAAGATAAACCCATAAAAAGAGGTTGATTGGTTATGCCCACTGAAGCCACAGAGGCGGCGGCTAATGCTGTATCACTGATTCTTCCCAGCATCATCATATCTACCATACCAAATAAAGAGCTTAATAAAAGCTCAATAAGTATGGGCCATGAAATTTTTATCACATCTTCTTTGATAGTATTTTTTGTACTTACCACATCTTTTACTTCGTCCATTTTTACCATCCTTAGTTTTATTATGATTTCGAATTACAGCACCAATTATATCATATGAAAGACTTTTTCCCAATTAGAACCAATTGCATTAATGCTTTAATCGTTGCACTGTCTTGTTATAACATGGTATTCCGTTACATTTTGTCTATTTCCTTTAAAAGCTCATTCACCAAATCTTCTTCTTTTACCTTTTTGATTACTTTACCTTTTTTAAAAATCAAACCTTCACCTTTTCCCCCCGCAATACCAATATCTGCCTCTTTTGCTTCTCCAGGTCCATTTACTATACATCCCATTACGGCAACTTTAATATCCTTGTGGCAATTTAACAGTTTTCTTTCCACTTCCTCGGCTATTTCTATAAGATTTATTTGAGTTCTGCCGCAAGTGGGACAGGATATTAAATTTACCCCCTCTTTTATATGTCCTAAGGATTTTAATATTTCTCTGCCTACTTTTACCTCATCTTTGACATCCCCTGTCAAAGAAACTCTTATGGTATCACCGATGCCTTCCGCCAAAAGTGTTCCAATGCCTACACAGGATTTCACCGTTCCACTGAATAAAGTCCCCGCCTCGGTAACCCCCAAATGCAAAGGATAATCCAGTGTTTGGGATATTAACCTGTAGCTTTTTATTGTTTCCATGACATCAGATGATTTAATTGATATGACGATATTATGAAAGTTTAGGTTTTCTAAAATATTTACATGCCTTAAGGCACTTTCCACTAAGGCCTCGGCACAAACCTTGCCGTATTTTCTTAATATATCTTTTTCCAAGGAACCAGAATTAACCCCAATCCTTATTGGAATATTTCTATGTTTTGCCGCCTCTGCTATAAGCCTAACCCTTTCTTCACTTCCGATATTGCCCGGATTTATCCTAAGACCTTGGGCTCCATTTTCTATGGATTTTAATGCAAGTTTGTAATCAAAATGTATATCAGCAACCAAAGGTATCCGAATCTGCTTTATTATTTCCTTTAAGGCATCTGCAGCCGGCATATCCAAAACGGCACATCTTATAATGTCACATTTTAATTCCTCAAGTTCATGTATTTGTTTCACTGTGGCGACCACATCTCTCGTATCCGTGTTCGTCATTGATTGGACAGTTATCGGGGAGTCCCCGCCTATGTATATATCTCCTATTCTAATTTTTCTTGTAACTTTTCTATTCATAACATTCATCTCCGACTTATTGGAATATGGGTAATCCACCAAACCCTTACGCTTTTTATAACAAGATTACAGTAAAAAGTTTTGTAAAAAACAAAAATCTACCCGTGCGTTGAGAGCGAGGTGGGAAATATGCTCACCACCTGTATTGCAAAAATGAACACGCCGCTTATGGAAGTGGGAGATATCTTTACACCTCGTTATATTATAACCTATTTTATCCCTAAGAGACTATCCTAAAACCTTTAAAAACTTGTCACCATAATTTCAACACCTCATACTATAAAATTAGTAGTAAGAAAAGAGGGTTATTAATGGTTAAATACTTATCACAATTCAATGTTGTATGGTTAGGGATAGTGGCCACTCTGTTCACCGGCTTTGCCACAGGCATAGGGGCATTGCCTATTTTTCTCCCCAAACCAGTTTCAAGAAAAGTATTGGATGCACTTTTGGGTGCAGCAGCAGGTGTCATGCTGGCGGCTACATCATTCAGCCTTATTATTCCAGCCATCGAAAAAGGCGGTGGGGGTATTGCAGGTGCCACCATTACATTGATTGGAATCCTTTGTGGGGGATTCTTTATAGATTTCGTTGATAAATTCTTTCCTGATACCAATTTGCTCTCAAACGCAGTTAATAACAAGGGCGTATTGGAAAACGGGTATAAGAGGTTTTTGCTGAAGAATTTTAATCTAAGCCCTGAGATGCGAAAAATATGGTTGTTTATTATAGCAATTACCATACACAACTTCCCGGAGGGGATGGCGGTAGGTGTCGGTTTTGGGGACGGTGATATTGCCAATGGATTAAGTCTCGCTATAGGTATAGGATTGCAAAACCTCCCGGAAGGGTTGGCGGTGGCACTTCCTCTTTTGAGAGAAAAGTATACAAAGATGCAGGCTTTTTTAATTGCATTGGCCAGTGGATTGGTTGAACCTATAGGTGGCCTTATCGGTGTTGCCCTTGTTCAGATAGCCAAACCTATACTCCCCTTTGCATTAGCTTTTGCGGCGGGGGCGATGCTGTTTGTCATCAGTCATGAAATCATTCCGGAAAGCCAAAGCAACGGCGGCAATTCAAAATTAGCAGCACATGCTCTTTTGGTGGGTTTTGTAGTGATGATGTTTTTGGATATCGCATTAGGGTAGAAAAGAGTTCGACTCCTTCATCTATTTACCACAAAAAAATAATCACCCTGTGGGTGATATTTTTTGTGGTGCACCTAGAGGGAGTCCCGCCGGGTGCCTCGGCACCCTCTCAGGCCGGGGCGGGTAAACGCTCCTTGGGTCGCCTTTCCTTTCCCGCCCGTTCGACTCCTTCATCTATTTACCACAAAAAAATAATCACCCTGTGGGTGATATT
>CAZQHS010000134.1:0-4274 GCA_964593485.1 uncultured Clostridiaceae bacterium | reverse complement strand
GCTCCGTAAATCCTCATGATATATTGAAGATTAAAGGTGTAGTAGGAGTTCAAACGTATTTACTTCAGGAAGTACAAAGAGTTTATAGGCTTCAGGGAGTTGATATTGCTGATAAGCATATAGAGGTCATAGTAAGACAAATGCTGAGAAAGGTTAAAATTGATGATGCGGGAGATACGGATTTACTGCCCGGCGGGTTATTCGATATTTTTAAATACGAAGAAGAAAACAACGCTATTGCGGAGCAAGGCGGTAAAGGGGCATCGGGTAAAAGAGTGCTGTTAGGTATTACAAAAGCTTCCCTTGCTACGGATTCATTCTTGTCTGCCGCTTCGTTCCAAGAAACCACAAGAGTCTTGACGGAAGCAGCAATAAAAGGCAAAGAGGATCCTCTTGTAGGACTTAAGGAAAATGTCATAATAGGAAAACTTATACCTGCAGGCACAGGATTGAAAAGATACAAGGATGTGGAGATTAAACCTGCGGATGAATGTGTAACTCAAAATGTAGATGTTCTTGATAAAGAAGAAATCGTCAAGCAAAATCTGATAGGCTAAACAGGTAGTTGCTATTCATATCAAATACAATAATCTACTAACATAAGTAAGTCATAGGCTAAACAGTAGCAAGAGGTGCATAAAAACATAAAATAACAAAAATCTTAGCATTGACATGAAAATGATTTAAATGATAAAATAAGCAGGTGTGTTAAAACCGATATTCTTTTAGCAGCACAGGGAGGTATTATATGGATGGATTAAAAGCCTCAAAAAAAAGGATAATAGGGTTAAAACAAACAATTAAGGCAATTAAGGAAGATAAAGTTTTCAAAGTATATGTGGCAAAAGATGCGGATGACCATATTAAGAATAATGTAATAGAGGAAATCAAGGATAAAGATATAGAGATTATATATGTAAATACCATGAAGGAACTTGGGGAAGCATGTGGTATTGAAGTCAAGGCTTCGACAGCATCTTTATTAAAAGACTAAAACATACCCCTATTAACGGGGTATGTTTAGATATATATGTAAAAGGAGGTGTAATGTATGCCGACAATCAATCAATTAATCAGGAAGGGCAGAAAAGAAGTAACCTATAAGTCCGATTCTCCGGCACTGATGGAATGTCCTCAAAGAAGAGGAGTTTGTACCGTTGTAAAGACAACAACACCTAAGAAGCCGAACTCAGCGTTAAGAAAAATTGCCAGAGTAAGGCTGACAAACGGTATAGAAGTATCGGGTTATATTCCCGGTATAGGACACAATTTGCAGGAGCACTCTGTTGTTCTAATCAGAGGCGGAAGAGTAAAAGACTTACCGGGTGTAAGGTATCATATTATAAGGGGAACCTTGGATACTGCAGGAGTATCAAATAGAAAGCAAAGCAGATCCAAATATGGAGCCAAGATGCCAAAAAAATAATAAGTGCGAAATAATATCACGACTTTTCGTGTAAAATATATTTGCGCACCACGGCATTAATATGCCGAGTACCGATGAAATATTAGTTTGTTAGGAGGGAAGAAAAGTGCCAAGAAAAGGATTTATACCAAAAAGAGATGTTTTGCCTGATCCGTTGTATAACGATAAGATTGTTACTAAGCTTATTAATCATATAATGCTTGACGGCAAAAAAGGTGTATCACAACAGATAGTATACGGTGCTTTCGAAATTATCAGAAACAAAACAGGAAAAGAGCCCTTGGGAGTATTTGAAGCAGCCATGAATAATGTTATGCCCGTTTTGGAGGTTAAGGCAAGACGAATAGGCGGTGCTACGTATCAAGTGCCGATAGAAGTCAGGCCAGAGAGACGCCAAGCTTTGGGTTTGAGATGGATTGTGGATTACTCAAGAAAAAGAGGCGAAAGAACCATGAGAGAAAGATTGGCGGGAGAAGTAATGGATGCCGCCAATAACACCGGTTCCAGCATTAAAAAAAGAGAAGATACCCACAAAATGGCCGAAGCCAACAAAGCTTTTGCTCATTACAGATGGTAAGCTTACTTTTAAGCAGATTATATTTAGGATTGATTAGAAATAATGAAAAATAAGAAACAGAAAAAGATTAGGTTGTTTGTAACAAGCAGTTACTATTCCTGCTGTGGAGAGGGGGATTACAGTGTCTAGGCAGTTTTCATTAGAAAATATAAGAAATATCGGAGTAATGGCTCATATAGATGCAGGCAAAACTACCACAACGGAAAGAATCCTGTATTATACAGGCAGGACCCATAAGGTAGGGGAAACCCATGAAGGTTCGGCGACTATGGACTGGATGGAGCAAGAACAAGAAAGAGGCATCACCATTACCTCCGCAGCAACTACTGCAAAATGGAAGAATCATAGTATAAACATTATAGATACGCCGGGGCACGTTGACTTCACTGTAGAGGTAGAAAGGTCACTGAGGGTATTAGATGGAACAGTTGCGGTTTTCTGTGCAAAAGGCGGTGTAGAACCTCAATCAGAAACCGTATGGCGTCAAGCTGATAAATATCATGTCCCAAGAATCGCCTATGTGAACAAAATGGATATAATGGGTGCGGATTTTTTAAAAACGGTGGAAATGTTAAAAGACAGACTTAAAACCAATGCGGTACCCATACAATTGCCCATAGGTAAAGAAGATAATTTTGTCGGCATTATCGACCTTGTTAAAATGAAAGCCGAAATCTATAAGGATGACATGGGACAAGAAATAGAAGAAGTCGATATACCTGGTGACTTAATGGAATTAGCGAAAACCTATAGGGACAAAATGATAGAATCCGCCTCGGAGCAAGATGAGGACCTTATGATGAAATATCTTGAGAATGAGGAAATAGAGGAAGAATTAATAAAAAAGGCTTTGAGAAAAGGAACAATAGATAACCAAATTACACCTGTTTTATGCGGTTCATCCTATAAAAATAAAGGTGTTCAATTGGTTTTGGATGCGGTAGTGGATTATTTACCTTCACCCCTTGATATTCCTCCAATTGAGGGAATATCCATTGATGGCAGCGAAAAGTTGGTTAGACATGCATCGGATGATGAACCTTTTTCCGCATTGGCATTCAAAATTATGGTTGACTCCTATGTTGGCAAATTGGCCTTCTTCAGAGTATACTCAGGTAAACTTCAAGCAGGTTCTTATATATATAATTCTACAAAAGGCAAAAGGGAAAGAATGGGAAGAATACTACAGATGCATGCAAACCATAGGGAAGATGTTTCTGAAGTTCACACCGGGGATATTGCGGCTGTTGTGGGATTAAAGGATACAACCACAGGAGATACATTGTGTTCCGAAGAAAACCGGATAATACTTGAATCAATGCAATTCCCGGAACCTGTTATATCAGTAGCTATTGAGCCGAAGACAAAAGCAGGCCAAGATAAGATGAGTATTGCCCTGTCCAAATTATCTGAGGAAGACCCTACATTTAAAACTTATACAAATGAAGAAACCGGTCAAACAATTATTGCAGGAATGGGAGAGCTCCATTTGGAGATAATTGTTAATAGGATGCTGAGAGAGTACAGGGTAGACGCAAATGTGGGTAAACCCCAAGTTGCTTATAAAGAGACTATTAAGGCCAAGGTCAAATCCGAAGGCAAGTTTATAAGGCAATCCGGTGGCAAGGGACAATATGGTCATGTATGGCTTGAAGTTGAACCCAAAGAAGCCGGTGGCGGTTTTGAATTTGTAAATAAAATTGTAGGGGGAGTTATACCCAAGGAATTTATATCTTCTATTCAGGCAGGTGTCGAGGACGCACTACAAAACGGTGTGTTAGGCGGTTATAATGTCATCGATGTAAAAGTAACGCTTTATGATGGATCTTTTCATGAAGTGGACTCATCGGAAATGGCTTTTAAGATAGCGGCTTCCATGGCCTTTAAAGATGCCATGAAAAAAGCAAATCCGGTACTTTTAGAACCCATTATGAAAGTAGAAGCAACTATACCCGAGGAATATTTAGGCGATGTAATGGGGGATATTAATGCCAGGAGAGGGAAAATTGAGGGCATGGAGGTCAGAGCAGGTGCCCAAATAGTAAAAGGGTTTGTACCTTTGGCTGAAATGTTCGGATACGCTACGGACTTAAGATCAAAAACCCAGGGCAGGGGTACTTATACAATGGAAATGAATCATTTTGAAGAAGTACCCAAAAATATTACAAATAAAATATTGCACGGATAAATAAATTTTAATAATAAAAATGGATTATGAGGAGGATACAAAATGGCAAAAGCAAAATTTGAAAGAACCAAACCCCATGTAAA
>CAZQHS010000133.1:0-4276 GCA_964593485.1 uncultured Clostridiaceae bacterium | reverse complement strand
CTCCGCAATCAGACCATGCTATTTCAGCAACTCCATATCCTACGCCAAAAGGTCCCTCATAAGAATAGATATCGCCTTCTATGTTGCATTTATCGAAGCAACCAAACATAACCGCCACAGACCTATAGGCACATTCCCCTGCAGACTCAATGAACTTTTTGTCTGTAGATAGAAAAGAAGAAACATCGCCACGTTTCACTATATCCAAAAGATATTTATCATATTCCTTTCCTCTTTCGTCATAGCCAGCCGGTGCATCGTGAGTCAGCCTATGGGATAAGTCGCCGCTGGCAATAATGACAACATCCCTGTCTGTGGAGCATATGGCTTTTCTAATGGCTATGCCTAATTTATAGTGGTCTCCGATTGGAAGCCCACTGTATGTAATATGGATCAGATTCACGTTTTTGTTGTCCTTGCTGATAAAATGCAAGGGTACCAAGGCACCATGGTCCAATTCATTGCCGGTCCTATAGGTTTTTGCCATTTCCTTTGTAAAGGGGATGCAATAAACTTCCTCTTTATCCGCTTCTTCCATTATCTTATCTGCCAAACTCGTGTCATTTTTGAATTCATATTTTAGACCCGATGCCCCGAACTTTCTAAAACTACCTGTTAAAGTATCTTCCATGGCAAAAGTCATGGCGTCACCGAACATAGGTCCATGTGGTGTGATTATTAAAATTGTGTCAGGATTTTGCATAGCAATCTTTTTGCTGACCTTTTGAAGTGATTTTATTGTATCTGAAACTTTTTGCGATTCCCTGCCGCCGATTTCTTCTATCATTATCGGCGGATGAGGTAGTAAATAAGCACCAACAATATTTCCCATTAAAACACCTCCATAATATTAGATCTCAGAACTCAGAACTCAGAACTCAGAGCTCAGGGGAAACAGGCACTGGGCACTGGGCACTGGGCACTGGGCACTTGGCATAAAGTGTCATTCTGAACGCAGTGAAGAATCTATGTCTCTGCCACTTGCTTCTGGCCACTTGCTTCTCGCATTAGGGTCATATCTCAAGGGTCTTAAGATCCTTCGGCAAGCCTCAGGATGACAGCATCGGATCATCTGTCAGTATCGTAGAATGTCATTCTGAACGCAGTGAAGAATCTTTTCCTTTATCTTAATGCCTTTTCCAAGTTCCTCAAATTATCATACATCAAAGTTATATAATCCTGCCCCTCTTGTATTTCCTCTTCACTAAGCCCGTGAGCCGCATTCAATGTGAGAACCTCACCATTTATCTCTCCGGCAATGACATTTGAAAACTTCGGATTCACGAATTTTTCTACAAACACATATTTTATATCATTTTCCTTGCACAGTTTAACTATTTCAACTAATTTAGCCGGGCTGGGCTCCTGCTCGGGAGATATGCCCCTTATAGGTATCTGAGTGATACCATATTCTTTTGCGAAATACCCGAAAGCCTCATGAGATGTTACAATTATTTTTATCCTAAAATCTATAGAAGCATCCAAGATATCCTTATGAAGCTTATTTATCTTACCTATAAGGTTTTTATAGTTCGTTTCATAATATTCCCTGTTTTCTTCATCCACCTCAACCAAAGCATCTAATACGTTTTTCGCCTGAGCCATAAGATTCGGTGGGCTTACCCAGGTATGGGGATCGTAGTCCTCGTTATTATTGCTGTCTCCTTTGATCAAGTCTATTCCTTTGCTGGCCTCCACAATGGTTACATTACTTTCCTGTAGACTTTTTGTTATCTTTTCCACCCATTGTTCCATACCTGCCCCATTGTAAATGAATATATCACTGCTTTTTAGCTCCACCATGGTCTTTAGCGTTGGCTCCCAATCGTGAGGTTCAACACCCGAGGGGATTAACTGCACAATACTTGCTTTTTCCTTTGCTATCTCATCTGCGATAAAATACATGGGGTAAAAAGTGGTATATATCTTAATTTCTTCTTTTTCATCAATAATACCGGCTTTATCGTTTTGCACCTTGCTGCAGCCAGCATTTGTGAAAATTAATAAAACAACTACAAGAATTAATAAATATTTTTGCATACTTTACCTCCCTAAATGCAAACTACTTGCATTTACATTGTATAGTATTGGCTATTATTTGTAAATATATTTGGTGGAAAACAATATGAATACAATATGAATGCTATGGTGTGCTCTGTTCCACTTTATAGAAAGATTCTTCGCTAACGCTCAGAATGACAGGTTTCGTCTCGGTCGAATGCTTTGAAGTTCTCATCCTGAGGCTTTACGTCAGTTACTATCATCCTCCGTTACTGTCATCTTGTGGCTTTACGTCCGTTACTGTCATCCTGTGGCTTTATGATCCCTAAAAACAAATAAAACCCGAAATGTCGATACAATATCAACTATTCGGGCTTGGTTTTCTAAAATATATTTTAATATTCCTTTGACTTCTTATATTCCTTTTTCTCTTTATACATCTCGTAGCTTGTCCTATTTTTCCTCATATAAGAATCGTAAGTAGTATCAATAATCTCCCATTTACCATTTATGTACGCTTCATTCCATGCATGATAGCCTTTAATATCGCTTTTGTATCCTTTAACCAGTTTGGTCGGTATACCTCTGCTTCTAAGCATTCCAGCAAATAGAGCTGAATAATCGTAGCATATGCCGCTTTTGTCTTCAAAAATCTCATCTATATCGGGGATATAATCGGAGTCCAGTCTACTCAGTTTATCATAATCGTATCTAATATATGACACAATATAATCATATATGGCTTGAACTGTGCTCTCATCATCTTCCGCCTCCGCCGTCAATTCCTCGGCAAACCTTATTACTTCCATGTTTTCATCCCACAAAACAGGTTGAGCGGATTTTAGAAAAACAGCATTCTTTTCTTTTATATCGGCTTTGAAACCTTTCTTTGTCAACACTTTATACTTGTTGCCAGAGATGTTCTCCAAAACAGCTACTGTATAACGGCCTTGTCCAAGTTGAAGGGGAAAGGATTCTTCATCACTTTTTAAATCATAATAATATGTTGATGAGTCCTTTTCAACCATTACCTTGATTTTTTTATTGACACCTGTATAAGAAACCCTGACTATCCCTTCCTTTGCATCCTTAGTATCAATAGAAATATTAGAGGCTTGTACACCTACGGAACCCAAAAGCATTATGCTTATTACCATGGCTATTATGTACCTGACTCTTTTCACTGAGAACTTCCCCTTTCGGTAGCCGGCTGCCATTTAACAGGCCCTTTGGCTTTGCGTCCCCTGGTTTCCCAAGGTTTGCTATTATCGTTTGAGAGTAATCAGCTGTAGGGATAAAAAAACTAATCTTTCGGTAGCTGGCTGCCATCTTACAGGCCCTTTAGCTTTGCGCCCCTTGATTTCCCAAGGTTTGCCATTATCGCTTACTAGCTGATACGGATTTCTTATTCAATTTTTACCATCGTATCACAAATTTCTTTTCTTGTAAAGCCTTTTTTTTAAATATTTTTACAAAAAAATGCAAGGAGAACTTTTCAATTTAAATGTTATGAGCTCACACTTTGTTACTACGCAATATATAAATATTATCTGTCACTCTAAGGCTTGATGAGCTATGTCTATGTATATTTTAATGTCACTCTGAGACTTGGTGAGCTACGTCTATGTATATTTTAATGTCACTCTGAGGCTTGCCGAAGAGTCTTAAAAGCTTCTTTATATGGAAAGTATAAGAATCAACATTATCAAAACTACACCTGGCGATATTTTTATAAAAGTCATATTTTCCTGAATTTTTTCTTTCTCAGAAAAAAAAGAAGAGAGGGGTAAAATATACTCCTCTCTTTCCATAATATCTAATTACATTTCAATTACTGGGTAGTAGATTTCCAGCCAGTTTTCGTAGCCATCGTCAAGTCTCTCGTAGTAATGGCTGTTGACTGCTTCCATCATTGCCTCATAGAACCATTTGTCTTCCGGCAGGTCAGGGAATTTCTTTGAGCCCGGTAATATTCCACTTCTTGTAACGCGTCTTTCGAGCACGTTATTTACCAATGTTACGAATTCAGCTCTTGTGATATATTGATCCGGTTTGAATGTGCCGTCTACATATCCCTTTACCCATCCTTTTTCTGCTGCAGAGTTGATATATTTATTTGCCCAGTGTCCTTTGATGTCTGAGAATTTGTCGCTCACAAAGGGACTCAAGTTATCAAATCTGGAGGCTATGGTTGCAAGTTCTGATCTTGTAATGTAGTTACCCGGTTTGAATGTTCCGTCAAGGTAGCCTGTGATTATGCCGCCTTTGGCCAATG
>CAZQHS010000132.1:0-4306 GCA_964593485.1 uncultured Clostridiaceae bacterium | reverse complement strand
TATCTTGTCTAACCCGGCATAACTTTCTTTTGCCGTAACCGCATATTGAAGAATGGGGATGGAACTTGAACTGAACTTGAAAACAACCGGTGTAGAAGCGCCGCTTGGCAAATTATCCTTTGTCATATCGATAAGGGAACGCACATCGTTTGTTATTTCATCGAGGTTGATGCCCCACTGCAGTTCCAACAAAATGACGGACATATTGTCCCTTGAGGTAGAGGTTATTTCTTTTAACCCGTCAACAGAGTTCAGGCTGTTTTCGAGTAAGCGGGTCACATTGGTTTCAATCTCACTTGCATTGGCCCCAAAGTATGTAGTCATTACGGTTATATAAGGGGGGTCCATTTCCGGGAACTGGTCAACAGGGAGCCTTTGGTATGAATATACGCCTATTACCAGTACAGCTACAAATATCAATAATGTTGTAACCGGTTTATATATAGATGCTTTATAAATACTCATCTTTTCTTGCTATTTTTTATTGCACTACTTCTAATTTAGCCCCGTCTACCAATTTTTCCTGCCCGAGGGTTACAAGCTGGTCGCCGGTTTTAAGCTCATTGGAAATGATTTCAACCATTTCATTGTAGCGCTGTCCGAGTGCAACACTTACACGTTTTGCCACGCCGTTTTCATTAATGAAGACATAGCGTTCATTAGAACCTGTTAGTCTTAACACTGCCTGATAAGGAGCCATAAGTGATTCAAATTCTCCAAGTTCAACAGTGGTACGGACAAACATACCCGGACGAAGCAACTCTTTTTGGTTGGGGATCTTTAACCTTACCTGAAAATTATGGGTTGCTTCGTTGACTGTAGGGTATACGAATTCAATGGTAGCAGGGAATACCTGTCCCGGATAAATGTCGGAATACAATTCCAGATTCATACCTTGCTTAACCAGAGGGAAATACGTTTCGGGTATACTGATATTGGCTTTTAACTGGTTAATTTGAGTAAGTGTAAGTATAGGAGTTCCGCTGAATAATTCTCCCTCTTCATAATTCTTAGCTGAGATTACCCCCGGTATCCGTGCCTTTACAAAGGTGTTTTCTGTTAGAAAGGAGAGACTTTCTTTGGTTTGTTCATAATTTAACTTTGCCTGATCGTAACTTTGTTTCGACACCGTACTGGTTTCATATAATTCCTTGATACGGTTATACTCCGTTTGCAGGTTTGCAAGAGCCAGTTTTGTGGTATTATACTGGTTTTGATCCATCCGGACGAGTGTATCTCCCTTTTTTACCCTTGAACCTATTTCCACATAAATACGTTCAATATTACCGGTTAACGAGGGGGAAATGTTAATGATCTCATAGCCCTGCAAAGTAGTTGACAGGTTTATTTTTCGGGCGATTGTCTGTATTTTCAGGGGCGTCACCTCTACTGTAGGGGCCGTTTCGGCAATCATATCCTGCCCGTCCTGTTTAGACTTTAGGGAACAGCCTGCCATTGATAAAATCAGGGCACAAGCCACTATCGTATTTAAAACTGATTTATCCATCTCCTTATTCTTAATTTTGTTTATAATCTTATCTATAATTCTGGTTCAGTAATTCTTCAAGTTCTATTTGTGCCGTTACCATGTTCATTAACGACTGCACATAGTTGCTTTGGGCAGTTATAAGGTTGCTTCCGGATTCCGTGACTTCAAGGCTTGAAGCTGCCCCTTTTTCATATTTGCGTGAAATATTATCAAACAGGCGTTGAATAACTTCCATATTTTGTTTTTGCGCTTCAAAATCTTCGTATGCCGACTGCAGGTTATAGCGGAGTTGGCGGTGTTGTATAATCAACGATTCTTTGGTATCTTCAAATGTGTTCAATTGTTTTTGGTAATCGAACTTGGCTTCCTGTAGGGCTTTATGGCGGCTTCCACTGGAAAAAACAGGGATGCTCAAAGTAAATCCTATCGTATTGGGGGCAGTCATATTCATAGTTTCTTCATCACTGAAAT
The DNA here is from genome assembly GCA_964593485.1 of uncultured Clostridiaceae bacterium. GTDB lineage: Bacteria > Bacillota > Clostridia > Lutisporales > Lutisporaceae > JAAYKT01. The sequence continues at coordinate 2,346 of CAZQHS010000132.1, read as the reverse complement.
ACTTTTTTTCTGTAAACTGGTAAAAAGCACTGAGAGAGGGTGCATGGGCCCACTTTTTCATATCGACCTGTTTTTTAGAAATTTCCAGATTTTGAAGCAACAGCCGGTAATCGTGATTATTTTCCGGGACAAATTCTACTAATAGCAATGACAGGGCTTTGTCGATGTTCATCAGGTCGTTAATTGATTGTGTTAGCTCAATTTCCCTGTCAACATCAAGGCCAAGCTGGAGCCTCAGTGAATTATACAGCATTTCGAGCGACCGCCTGCCGGAATTTAAACTTGACTCCATAGATGCAACCTGTACCGCGATCTGGTCGGCAGCAGTTTCATCCGACACACCGACTTTTACCATTTGTCTTGTATGTTCTAATAATTTGTTCAGGTTTTCCAGATTCTTTTCCAGCAGGTTTACTGTTTCTTGCATAACGAGGGAAGAATAATAAATTGATTTTACCTGATTGGCGACTTGCAGTTCGGTTTTTTCCAATGTTACATCCGCCATTTTTGAGGATATGTTTTCCAGCTGGACACCGATAATTTGTGATGCACTTAAAGCTATGGAAACAGTTATTCCCGCAGTTGCAGAGGGTGGCATGGAAATATCAAATCCCGACAATGCCATTTTATAGCCCATCATATTGGAGTAATCAACCGAGGCATTAATTTGGGGCAACATGGTTGCAATACTTTGCCAACGGGTTGCCTCGGCCTTCTTAATGTCGATAGAAGCGTTTTTTAACTGCCGGTTATGTTCCAATGCGTATGTTTGTGCCTCTTCAAGGGTAAGACTATACCTTTCTTGGGCAGAAACCCGTTCCCCGGCTATCACTACTAATGTTAGAAGAAAAATAATGTATCTCATATACTATTTTTTAAACTGTTTCACACTCTATGGTTTTACTTGCTGTTTTTGAAGAATTACAGTGTAACCTGCAATTTTACCCGGCTCTTTACTATTGCCCGATGTGAACAGTTTGAACCCGAATAAAAATACGATACCCCGCATTCTTACATTGTTATTAAATCTTACATTGTTAAGTGCAGGGCAAAAAAAATTAAATGCTGTCTAAAAACCTTTTTACAACCTTTATAAATAAATCTTTTGGTGGGATTTCATCTAATTCGGGTGGTAACCCTATTTGCATTGTATTGAATATAAGCCCATGCAACAGGCATATCCAGCTAAACATTAGCTCGTTTGCCAATTCGCTATTATTATTTGCCAGTTCTAAAAATAAATCTTTAGTATGGGCAAGAAGTCTTTCTACTTCCTCACTTGGAACCAGCCTGTTGAAATTAAACATTAACTTATAAAATGCTGTATGTTCATAGGCAAAGTCCCAATGACTTATTGACAGTAATAATAAATTTTTTCTGGGCCCAACATCGGATTGTCTTACTGACTCATATTCATTATATAATTTGCGAAGTCCCATTAACGCCAGCTCATTAAACAGGTCTTCCTTATTTTTAAAATGCTCATACACTATCGGTGGGGTATATTCAATCACTTCGGCAATCTTACGGATAGTGACAGCATCCCACCCTTCCGAAACCGCAATACTCAAGGCTGTATCCATGATGCGTTGACGTATTTCCTCTTTTTCTCTTTCCCTTCTTTTAATATGTGTCATAATCATACGTTATATTTTCTAACACTGTTAGAATTGCAAAAGTACACCTTTTTTTAAAATGGAAAAAGATTTTGCGGATGAATTTTCTATATTTTTCGTGTTTAACTTTTTTTAAAGGAACAGATAGGTTTTCATCGGTAGAAATTAGGACTGCCTTCCTATTGGTTTAGATTATATTTAGCCAAAAAAGTACTGATGTTTATAGTGTGGGAACATTTAAATCAGGAGAAGGTTGACATTCTACCAATTGAAGTTCATTTATTAGGGTTAGTAATGAAGGGTTTATACTAATCATTTCTTGGAGTGTGGGACTAAAGGGGGTGCTATCTCGTGGTGCTGCTTTATTTTCTGTTTGGGGTTGGGGTGGTTGTTCGGATTGTAGAGGTGGTGATTGTTGATTAAGCTGGGGCGGTATCTGATTTCGGGATTGTTGTTGAGCACAAATTTTATTTGCTTTGAGTTGTTGGATGATATAGTCGGCAATGTCGTAACCAGCCTCTATCTGTTGAGGGGTTGCATGGTATTCAATTAGTCCGGATATGGCTATTTGACAGGGTATCTGTTTTTTGATTTCAAGCATCTTTTTACTCCACTTTTCATAACAACCGGCATCGGGATAAAGGACTATATTCCAGTTTTCGAATACTTTTGATTTTTCAATATTCAAGCCGTTGAGGTTGCCGGCAGCTAACCAGTTGCATTGGGGGAT
>CAZQHS010000131.1:0-4335 GCA_964593485.1 uncultured Clostridiaceae bacterium | reverse complement strand
AACGGAGGAAATTAAATGAGTAGCATAGTATTACTTAGTGAGGATACCATAAATAAGATTGCTGCAGGGGAAGTCATTGACAGACCCTCATCTATAGTTAAAGAATTGACGGAAAACTCCATAGACGGGGGTTCATCCTCTATAACAGTAGAAATAGAAGACGGAGGGAAATCATTGATATCCGTCATAGATAATGGTTATGGAATAGCTGAAAAGGATTTGCCCAACGTATTTATAAGGCATGCCACCAGCAAAATAAACACCATAGATGATCTTTTTTCTATTAATACCTTGGGCTTTAGAGGAGAGGCCATGGCGAGTATAGCATCCGTTGGGGAAGTGGAGCTTTTTACCCGCTATGAAGATGAAACCACAGGGACATATATAGTGGTTAAAAACAGGGAAATCATTGAAAAGAAATCTATAGGTTATCCCGGGGGTACTCATATAAAGGTCAAAAACATATTTTATAATACCCCGGCAAGGTTGAAGTTTCTTAAGAGTGATAAAACGGAATGTAATTATATTACGGATGTGATGGAAAAAGCAGCCCTTAGCAATACAGGAATTTCATTCAGATACATAGTAAACGGAAAAACCATATTTCATACTCCGGGAAACGGTGATTTATTGTCAGCTATTCAATGTATTTATGGGCTAAAGGCAGCCAAGATGATGTTGCCTCTTGATTATTCAAATGAACTTCTGCATATCAAAGGCTATATAGGTAAACCCGAATTTAACAAAGGTAATTCTACTTATATTATTTTCTCTGTTAATAACAGGGTTGTAAAAAATTACGCTTTGAAAGAAGCTGTGAGAAGTGCCTATAAGTCTCTTTTAATGAATAGAAGATTTCCCTTTGCCGTATTGAATATAGATATAAGCCGGGAAAAAATAGATGTGAATGTTCATCCCACAAAGGCGGAAATAAAGTTTTCCGATGAAAGAAGTATTTTTAATATAATATATTATGCGGTTAACAGAGTGCTTACATCTGAGGAAAATATGATATATAAAGATGCTTTTTCAGATGATGATTCATTAAAGGAAGAAGAATTGTTTAAGGCCAAGCAGGAGAGTGCTTTTACTTTGATTGATATGCCTAAAACAAAAGCTAATATTTATAAAGAAGATAAATCGGGTATCAACGACAGTAATTTTCATAAAACCATTAAATATAATAGGTCAGATGAAGAGTATAGTAAGGATAGAGTTAGGGAAAAGATTGTTATAGGGCAGGTTTTTAATACTTTTATACTATGCCAATCAGGGAATGAATTTTTGATAATTGATCAGCATGCAGCTCATGAAAGGATAGTTTATGAAAGTTTGTTAGAAAAGAAAAGGAAAAATCAGATAGAACAACAGGTCCTTTTAATTCCCATGATAATCGAGTTGAATCCAAAGGAAATGAATGATATCAAGATGAGCATTGAAATGCTGAACTCCCTTGGTTTTGATATAGAAGTATTCGGGGATAATTCTATTGCCATAAGGCAGGTACCCCTTATAATGGGGCATCCTTGTTCCGGCTCCGTAATTTCGGAACTATTGGACACTATTCATGATTTTAGCAACAATATAAGTGCATTGGAAGAAAAGGCACTACTACAAGTCGCTTGTAAAACTGCCATAAAAGCAGGGGATAGGCTGAGCAAGGATGAGATGGTTAAACTCATTGATGAGCTTTACAAAACAAAGCTTTATTTTACATGCCCCCACGGAAGACCCACTATACTGTCCATGACAAGAGGGGAATTGGACAAGAAGTTTAAAAGAGTATTGTAAGAGTATACTGAAGTGCTTGAGATTTATGTGATGCGTTGAATTAAAAGAATGCAATGAAGGAAAAAGATGAGTATGAAACAAAACATTTGTATTATTGCAGGGCCTACGGCAGTGGGTAAAAGCGATATATCCATCAAGGTTGCAAAGGCCCTTTGCGGTGAGATTATTTCTGCAGATTCCGCACAGGTTTATAAGTATATGGATGTAGGTACAGCAAAATTAAAAACAGAAGAAATGCAAGGCATCAAGCATTATATGATAGATGAAGTCTACCCTGATGAAAAATTCAGCACGGCTGTTTTTAGAGAAAAGGCACTGTCTTATATAGATGAGATCAGCGGTAGGGGCAACCTGCCCATTATCGTAGGGGGGACGGGGCTTTATATAAAATCACTCCTTGATAATTTTATTTTTACCGGTTCTGATGAAAAGTATAGAAAAGAGCTTCGAAGTATGGCACTAAAATACGGAAATGAGTATGTTCATGAGAAATTAAAGAATGTGGACCCTCCAAGCTATGACAAGCTTCACCCCAATGATTCTAAAAGGATAATAAGGGCCTTGGAGGTTTATAAGCAAACAGGCAAGCCCATAACATATTTTCAGGAAGAATCCAAAAAAAAGCCCAATAGATTTAACTTGGCTTATATCTGTTTGAATATGAGCAGGGAGAAGATTTATAACAGAATAAATGACAGGGTTGATATAATGATGGCTAATGGTTTGGCAGATGAGGTAGAAGACCTATTAAACAGAGGTTACAGCAGGAATTTGACATCTCTGCAGGCTTTGGGATATAAAGAGGTAATAAACTACCTAACGGGCGAAATGAGTAAGGAAGAGGCCATAGATCTTCTTAAAAAGAATACCCGAAATTATGCCAAAAGACAGCTTACCTGGTTTAAGGGTGATGAAAGAGTATTTTGGATAAATGTAGAAGGTTATAGAAATAAAGAAGATATAGTGGAAAATATAGTAAGGTACATTGCAGGAAATGTTTCTTTAATATAGAATAAATATCTAACATTATTATAATACTATGTATTATAGGTAAAATTTACAATATACATAATATTTTTGAGGAGGGTTAAGATGAGCAAGATTACAAATCTGCAAGACGCAATTTTGAATCAGGTGAGGAAAGATCATATACCTATCAATATTTTTTTGGTTAACGGTTTTCAATTAAAAGGGGTAGTAAAAGGATTTGATAATTATACATTGGTGCTGGATACTGACGGCAAACAGCAGTTGGTCTATAAGCATGCCATTTCAACATTAATACCGCAAAAACCGGTGAATTTCACTTCGGCGGAAAAAACAGAATAAACCAGTGAACGGAGGGCAGGGTTCCAACTCTGCCCACGATTACTGAAATAGAATCGAGGTACATAATGCAAAAACACACTTACGACTATCTAATAAATGTAATTGGACTAAAAAAATCCATAATTGATTTGGTACAAAAATGTGAGACAACCCTTGATAACGAATTCAAAAACATAAATGAAATCCGCGAATTCAATCAATACAAGGTCCTAACCACCATGAGGGAAAACAGGCTCAGTGATATTCATTTCAACACAACAACAGGGTACGGTTATGGCGATATAGGACGAGATATCTTGGACAAAATATTTGCAGACATATTTGAATGTGAAGATGCTTTGGTGAGAACCAATATAATATCCGGAACTCATGCACTCAGCATTTGTTTATTCGCATTGCTGCTGCCCGGGGATGAAATGCTTAGTATAACGGGAAAACCTTATGATACTTTAGATAATGTTATCGGAATAGAAAAAACCCCCGGCTCTCTAAAGGACTATGGTATAACTTATAAGCAAGTTAACTTAACAAAAGATGGAGAATTCAGATATGATGAAATAAAAAGCAGTATAACCGATAAAACGAAATTGGTTTTTCTTCAAAGGTCTGCAGGATATAATTGGCGGCAGGCTTTGACTATTGATGAAATCGAGAAAGTTATTTCTTTTATCAAAACGATAAAATCAAATGTTTATGTCATGGTGGATAATTGTTATGGGGAATTTACCGAAATCAAAGAACCTACAGGTGCAGGAGCAGATATAGTTGCAGGTTCTCTCATAAAAAACCCCGGTGGAAGCATTGCTCCGTCTGGTGGTTATGTAGCCGGCAGAAGGGACTTGGTGAGTTTGGCCGCGGGAAGGCTGATGGCTCCGGGATTAGGCAAAGAGGGAGGTGCCACATTAGGACACAACAGATTATTGATTCAGGGACTTTTTATGGCTCCCCACGTGGTATCAGAGGCATTAAAAGGTGCCGTTTTATGTTCTAAATTATTTTCCGAATTGGGTTATGAAGTAAGGCCTGCATATAATTCCAAACGAAGTGATATTATACAAGCTATCAGATTTGAAAGCAGTAAAGCCTTAATAAGCTTTTGCCAAGGAATACAAAAAGGTTCCCCGGTGGATTCTTTTGTTTTACCGGAACCCTGGGACATGCCTGGATATAATGAGAAGGTTATTATGGCTGCAGGAGGTTTTGTTCAGGGCTCAT
>CAZQHS010000130.1:0-4415 GCA_964593485.1 uncultured Clostridiaceae bacterium | reverse complement strand
TCCCTTACAAATTCATATTCATCGTTTACAATATCTTTTGCAATACCTGTATATGTAGTCAGCATTTCCCCTTAATGTTGTAATGATAAATCAGGATGGATATATTATCTCACTAATTCATTCATAAATCAAAGGTTTGTCCTGATAAAACCACTACATGAAAGTTGGCATAAGTAATATAGTTTTTAAGCCAAAGTATGATAAAATTATAAGTAGATGTGAGAAGGAGGAGGGATTTATTTGACCGGATATGAAGAGATTGTTGCTCTATGGAAATCTTATAAAATTACAACTGCCGAAGCTTTAGATCAATATCTGCATAATTTTCGGATTTTGTTTGCATATAATTCAAGCAAGATAGAAAATGATGATGTAACCTACCATGATACAAAAGAGATCTTTGAAAATGGAAGGATTTTAAATTATACGGGTAATCCCAGAACATTATTCGAACAACAAAATCAAAAACTATTAGAATTGGCAGTGCATAAAACAGAAATGTATAGTACAGAACTATGTCATGAGTTTTTGAAAAATAAAATAATTGCTAAGAAGTTTGTCAATGTTGATTTAATAAAGGATATACATGAAATATTGACAGCAGGTACGTATGATGAACATAGGTTTATTGCAAATGGTGAAAGGCCCGGTGAATTTAAAAAACATGACTATGTTACCGGTATTTATGAAGTAGGTTCAGCTTCTGAAGATGTAATTCACGATATAAACAGCCTTATACGCGAGGTTGGGGATTATAAAGGTGACGATTATTTAAAAGCGGCAACGTACTTTCATTTGAAATTCGAAGACATTCATCCTTTTGCAGACGGAAATGGACGTGTGGGGAGAACTTTAACTAATTATTATCTTATGATAAATGACTATCCACCGTTTATAGTTTATGATGAAGATAAAAGATTTTACTACGAATGCCTGCAAAAATATGATGAAAAGGAAGATATAAAACCTGCATATGAATTTTTCAAATATCAAACGGAAAAGACCTGGGACAAAGCACTGAAGCTTGAGAGAAACAGATAAATATTTGTATATTGATACCACTTCCAAATCTTATAAAGAAGCGGTGGGCAAAGGGATTTTTATGGAGGCACTGGAAAAAGCCCTGATTGAGAGAAATATACATATTAAAATGATTGGTATTAAAACCAGTGAAGCGGATAAATCGGTAGGTCTTGTAAAGGAAATGTTGGATCGTTAATAGAAATAAGGAAAACTGCCAATCCAAGTAAAGATGATATTAAGTATTTCTCTGTTTTAGATAAAATGGGAGCAAAAGCTGGTCCCGGAGGCATTATATATACTTATGATAATTTAATCCCTATGGATAAGGACAATATGATAATACCTGTGTCATGTCTGTAAATTTATGTTCATCAATTTATATTTGGAGGAGGAAATGTTGGGAATGGAGATTTTCGCAAAACCAGCAGTCGGAGCAATTATTGAAAAGGTATGTAACGAGAAAAAGTATATTCTTATTCAACAGCGGAATAAAACAAATGAGGTAATCGAAAATGGGATGATTGAAATTCCTGCTGGAAAGGTTCGAAAATTTGAAAATATTTTTGAGGCACTTCGACGTGAAATATGGGAGGAAACAGGGTTAAGAGTAATAAAAATTGAAGGAGAAGAAGATTTAACAATTTCGGAAAATAGCGGGTATAAGACTATTAGTTTCGTACCGTTTTGTTCCACCCAGAATTTAAGTGGGGGCTATTCTATAATTCTTCAAACATTTATATGCCAAGCAGAAGGGGAACTGTTGGAAAAGACTAATGAAACAGTAAATATCAAGTGGAGATCAATTGATACAATAGAAAAGATGCTCAAAAATAATTCGGAACAATTCTATCCAATGCATATAAATGCTTTGCGAAAATACTTTTTATCACACAAATAGAAGGAAGATACTTGATCATGGTGCAGGTTTGGTATATTATAGAAGCATGATAATCAAATTGGAGATGGTATTATGACGGTGCCCAATGTGCTTCAATCAGTCTTGAAGCAAAATGGTGGAATTCTCACTACTGCATTGGCAAATAAGGTTGGGGTATCTAACGAAAGACTCCGTTTGCTTGTAAAGTCAGGTGATTTGGAACGGGTGACTTTCGGAGTTTATATTTTACCTGATGAGATTGCTGACATGATGTATGTAGCCCAACTCCGGCGTCCCAAAACTATATATTCTCACGAAACAGCATTATTTCTTCATGACTTAACAGATCGAGACCCCATCAGCTATTCGGTCACCGTACCAACGGGCTATAACGCTTCTCGGCTTCAAACTATATGAAATAGGCATCACAAAAGGCACGACGATATTTGGAAATCCCGTTACTACTTATGACATGGAACGAACTATTTGTGATTGTCTTAGAAGCCGGAACAAGCTAGATATTGCAATCGTTACTGACGCTATGAAACGCTATGTTAAAAGAAAGAATAAAAAATTGAACAAGCTTATGCAAATGGCAAAAACTTTTAAAGTGGATAAGTTATTAAGGAGCTATATGGAGGTGCTTTTATGAAAACGTCAACACAGCTTAAAGCACTTATACGCAATTTATCTCAGAAGTCGAATGTGGAGGCGGAAATCTTGTTACGGAATTTTATGCTGGAGCGTTTTCTGGAACGGGTGTCCATTTCAACTTATAAGCATAGCTTTATACTAAAAGGTGGGATGCTCATTGCGGCAATGGTTGGTACAGATGCACGAGCCACGATGGATATGGATGTAACAATCAAAGGTCAGACTCTTTCAGATTACAAAATAGCCGCTATTATCGAAGATATTATACAGATTCAAATTGATGATGGCGTTATATTTTCTTTTCACAGCATAGAAGAAATAATAGAGGATGCTGAATACCCAGGTTATCGCGTATCAATAGGTGCAATTTTCGACAAGACACGTCAGACGCTAAAAATTGATATTACAACGGGAGATTTAATCACTCCAAGAGAGATTAAATACGATTTCAAGCTGATGTTTGAGGACCGCTCAATAGGTATCATGGCATACAACTTGGAAACGGTATTAGCAGAAAAATTAGAAACAATCATTACTCGAGGGGTGACTAATACTCGTATGAGAGATTATTACGATGTTTACATTCTGACCAATACACAACCTATTGATACAAGGACTTTTAAAACGGCACTGAAAAGGACGGCAGAAAGGCGCCATACTACTGAACAGGTAACTGGTGGAGTTAAGGATACTATCGATATCATAATGAAGGATTCTGTAATGGTTAACCAATGGCAAAAGTATCAGAATAAGTATTTTTATGCAGTGGATATTTCATGGGGTATGGTGATAAGTGCAGTAGAGGCTTTAGCTGAATATACTATGAATTAATAAAGTGCCTGTGTCTATTCTTAAGAGGAGTACTTAAATCTCTTAAAAAAGGGAATGTAGTATTATAATACGCCATTACGTAACAGTAGTATGATTCGACTATGTCATCCAGAAGAGCGAAGCGACGAAGGATCTATGTTTTAAGGCTTAGGATTCCTCGCTACGCTCGGAATGACAGGCATTGTTGCACTCGGAATGACAATCTTGTTAATGAACATCCTTTATAAAATGCACATTTTTTAAGTACTGGGGATGTAACGATAATAGGGAAATCTATTGTGCCCTTCCCCTTTTTTAAAACTCCCTTTCCTTGTAAAAATGAACAGCAAAACCAACAGATATTAGCATAAGAATGAGATAAAATGTCGCTACCCCAATGGTAACGTAAGGGCCGCCTTTGCTGAACAGTTTGACTATATTATATAAAGACGGTAACTATTGGCATCCTGTACATGTCTTGCTAAAAAAGTAGTGCCAAAAAAAAGCGAGAAAAACAAAATAAAGTTTACCATTCTCATCTTCATATAACCGAATTTAAAGTACAAAGGGAAATATAGGGCTGCCATAAGGGATAAAGCTATAAACCCGCCAATAAAGACTTCAGAAGTCAACGAATATATCCTTATGGGCAATTGCAATAGCTGAAAAAGCTTTGTAAAAATAATATAGGTAATGGTTCCTATAACAAAATAAATATAAATAGAAAAATATTTAATGTGCCACTTAGGGCCATAGCAGAAGAATTTGAGGCTAAAGTCCATTGGGATGATAAAGCCTACCAGATTCAAATAACAACTGGGGACCGTTTTTCCCCCTATATAGGTCTAATCAACTCTGTTATGCCTGCACTGTTAGGTGCCTTTACACTATGGTTTCAAAGATGGTATCCGGCGTGGTATGCAAGGGGATAAAGCAATAATATACTTAACGGATAAACCCGGAAAAGCAATTATTACCTATCTTGCATAAATGTCTATTATTTGGTTTGGAGTTGCCTGCGGGTTAAATTGATTGTATAATATTTACAGTG
>CAZQHS010000129.1:0-4416 GCA_964593485.1 uncultured Clostridiaceae bacterium | reverse complement strand
AAAACTCTACCCGAGCGTTGGGAGCGAGGTTGGAGACATGCTCACCACCTATTTTGCAAAAATGAACTCGCCGATTGCAGAAGCGGGAGATATCTTTACACCTCGTTATAACAAGATTACAGTAAAGAGTTTTGCTAAAAAACAAAACTCTACCCGAGCGTTTCAACGAGGTTGGAGACATGCTCACCACCTATTTTGCAAAAATGAACTCGCCGATTGCAGAAGCGGGAGATATCTTTACACCTCGTTATAATTGGAAAACTTAGTAAATCAATTGTATATTAATAAAAACCCGTGGAAACAATAACAATAATAATTTTTCTATGCTTGTTTAACCGAAATTGCTGATAAATGGAGGTTTTTATAAAAATACCATCATTGCTATTTAGTAGATTTAAGCTTATACTTGTTTAAGAATTAAAAATAAGAGGTGTTATCAATGGAAACAGTGACTTCCGACGATGAGGACAGTAGTAACTATATACTGAAATTATGGAAGTATAAAAAAGAAATTTCAATAAACATCGTCGAAAAAGGAGTTAAGATTGGTTATATTGAAGGTATATTGCTAAATGTAGACAATATACTGAATGAACTAAAAAGCGAAGAAGCGCTTAAAATTCTTGAATTCACAGACAAGGAAAATGAGGAGGAAGTAAAGAACTTTTATATTCAGGTTCTAACTAAAAATGATTACGGGGCCAAGGCCTTTTATATCACTGAATTATTTATAGAAAAAGAATATAGAGGCAAAGGTGTTGGCAGCAAGATCTTTGAAATATTGCCTCAGTTCCTTAAAAAAATTGATTTGGACATAACATGTATATATCTGATGCCGGGTCCTTTGGAAAGAGTTAACGGCGAAGTAAAATATATTATGAATCCAAAAGATGAGCAAATGGTTGCCCTAAAGAACAAACTGATCAGGTTTTATGAATCTGTAGGGTTTAAAAGAATTAACCAAACTGATTTCTTTATAGAAAAAATTTCTTAATAGTAAAAAGTAAGCAAACCCCCTTGAAAAAGGCGGGTTTTTACTTTATTTTCGCATATATTATGTTATACTGAATAAAACAGTTTTATGGCGGTGCAGAGCCTTACCACTGCTTCGAAGGTATGATATACGGGACTTTATAGGGACAGCGATATAAGCAGGCAGAGAGGCACAGCTACCAAAGTTTCAGCTATTACGGAAAATAACTTTTTAAACCTGTGACATCAGGACAAATTGGACAAAAAAATACGGAGGTCAGTATGAAAAGGATAGATGAACGAGATACAATGTTCGCCAGAATGAGCCTAAAAAAAGGGACTTGGCAATATGATGATTATTATTCACGTAACAAAGATAAAAAAGAAATAGACGATGCAATCAGGGAAAAGCCAAATATATGCGGTCCCGGTACCGCCACATACAATGAAATTAATTCACCCATTGCCGATGCCAATTTCTTTTTTTTAAATGATATAAGAAAACTATCGGAGGGTGAAGTGAACCCCCAAAAAACTGAAGTTTCAAAAGAAGAAATGACAAGAAAGCTAAAGGGCCTAACTCTTCACTACGGTGCTGCTTTGGTGGGAATATGCGAAATGAAGGATTATCACTTTTATAGCCATAGGGGCAGGCACGCTGAAGTATATGGTGAAGAGGTTGATGCCAATAAACATAAATGGGGAATAATATTTGCCGTTGAAATGGATAAGGAAATGCTGAACAGGTCACCACAGCTTGCGGAAGTGGTGGAGACATCCAATATATATGTAAAAGCGGGTATAATCGGTATGCAAATATCCTACTATATCAGGCTTTTGGGCTACGACGCCCGTAACCATATGGATGCAAATTTTTTAACTGTATTGCCCCTTGTGGCGAGGGATGCAGGTATTGGTGAGATCGGAAGAAACGGTATACTTACCACCAAGGAATATGGCTCTATGGTCAGACTGGGGCTTGTGACAACGGAAATGGAGCTTATACCCGATAAACCCAAAGAATTCGGGCTGCAAAGATTTTGTGAGCTATGCGGCCTATGTTCCAAAACTTGTCCCGGCAAAGCAATACCCAGGGAAGAAAAGGCGGAAATTGATGGAATAGAACGATGGCAGATAAATCAGGAAAACTGCTATGGTATATGGAGGAACATCGGCACAGACTGCGGCATATGCATAAGTAGCTGTCCTTTCAGCCAGGGTATATATGAAGATCCCATAGACACCGATGAAAAAATACAGGAAGTCTTGAAAAAACATGAAGAAAAATACAAAGTAAGGCCCTATATAAGGGAAGCTCCCCAGTGGTTAAAATAAAATTAAGTATATCTAAATTTTAAAGAAGGTTATTTGATATAATTGGCGAATTACTTAAGAAATTAACTTGTAAAGGGGTGTGAAAAATGAGCTTATTGAAAAACTTAGGCAACAAGGCCATGAGTACTGCAAAAGTGGTAGGTAACAAATCCCAAGAAATGATGGAAGTGGGTAAACTAAAAATACAGATAAATCAATTGGAAAGCGATATCACAAAGTTGAAGACTGAAATAGGAGAAATTGTATATGATTCCCACGCTAATGAGCAGGTACTTGATGAAGAACAGATTGTCTCCCTTTGCAATAGTATTTATGCTAAATACAGTGAAATCGAAGGATTGAAAGATAAAATTCAAGATGTAAAAGGTAGCTGATAACGAAAGGGCCCTAAAGGCCCTTATTCTTATCCGGTGAATACTTCCTTTATGCTATCCTCATAAGGTGGATGTAATATTCCTTTTTCTGTAATAATAGCGGTAATTAATTCTGCATCGGTTACATCAAAAGCAGGGTTATACGTCTTTATCCCCTGGGGTGCCATGGGCTTAGCGTACCAAGTCTTATAGATCTCTTCCCCGGGTCTTTCTTCTATTTTTATATCTTTTCCTGTTACGGTATTTAAATCTATAGTAGAAAGAGGTGCACAAACATAAAAAGGTATATGATAATGATTTGCCAATATGGCAACCCCGGAGGTACCTATCTTGTTCGCCGCATCTCCATTCGCCGCAACTCTGTCGCAGCCGACAAATATTGCATCCACCCATCCATTTTTCATAACCATGGATGCCATATTATCACAAATAAGAGTAACATCCACTCCTGCCTTATTTAATTCCCAGGTTGTAAGACGAGCACCTTGGAGTAGTGGTCTTGTTTCATCTGCAAATACTTTGAAATTGTACCCTCTTTCTTGTCCTAAATATATGGGTGCCAAAGCCGTACCATATTTTGAAGTAGCTATGGTGCCGGCATTACAGTGAGTCAGTATACCCATGTTGGGTTTTAAAAGGGATAGTCCATGTTCTCCTATACTTTTGCAAACCTGCTCATCTTCTTCCTTAATACTCAGTGCCTCATTTTTTAATGCGTTCTTTATTATATCTATAGATTCTTTTTTATTTTCCAGCAAGCATTTTTCCATCCTGTCCAAGGCCCAGAACAAATTTACTGCCGTGGGACGTGACGATGCAAGAAACTCCTTTATTCCTTTAAACTCTTTGTATAAACCATCAAAATCAGTTACTATACTTTCATTGATGCATACATAAATGCCGATTGCTGCCGCTATACCTATGGCGGGAGCACCTCGAACTTTAAGCTTATATATTGCTTCCCATATGCTTTCTTTATCTTTTAGCCTTATATATTTTTCTTCATTCGGCAACAGAGTTTGATCCAAAAGTATAAGTTCATTATTTTCCTTGTCTAAATCCACAGGTGTTATTTCTAAAATATCCAAAACGCTTACCTCCAACTCCCAATATCCCAAACTTGTAATATCTATCCAACAATCCATAACCCATATAGTAACTATCCACATATTAACTAATCGCTGTTCACGCTAAAATTATTCTATGAAAATAGATCATTGTATTCGCTACGATTACTGAGTTACAAGGCTAATTGTCTGTAAGCTCATTACGGGCGAAATCAAACTCTCCCCGCTAAAATAATATTTTTACTAATAATAATTCCTACCATCACCGATGATTTCGCTTTTCCTACATTTCGCTAACAGACCTTAAGCCTTTCCACAACGTAATCTTTATCAAATACTAATGATCTTTTACAGAGTAATTCAAAGTTATATAATGTGTGAACAGTAACCCCATATGTCCTTGTTGTTTCAGTATAACACTTCCACCGCTGTTTTTTCAATACGAATACCGGATGCTGTCCGTCTATGGCAAACGCCTGTAAAGCCTCTATTGACAATATCAACATAAAGTTATAAAATGACTAAGTAATTCTTAAGGCTTTATTATTAATTTATAACAGGCAGGAGGATAAAATTGAATAATATAATTGTGGCAAAATTCGGAGGCAGTTCTTTAGCTGACAGTAAGCAATTTATAAAAGTAAAGGATATAATTGCTTCCGATGATA
>CAZQHS010000128.1:0-4572 GCA_964593485.1 uncultured Clostridiaceae bacterium | reverse complement strand
AGAAGCCAGAAGCCAGAAGCCAGAAGCCAGAAGCCAGAAGCCAGAAGCCAGAAGCCAGAAGCAAGAGACAAGAGACAAGAGGCTATCTATAGATGTAATCGGGTACTATAAATGTACCGAAAGGAGTTTATTTTATGAAAACAGCAGATTTTAAAATTACAGGCATGACTTGAGCATCCTGTGTGAGAACGGTTGAGAAGGCCGTAGGGAAACTTTCAGGCGTTTCTGAAGCTAATGTGAATTTAGCTCAGGAAAAACTTTCAGTAAAGTTTGATGACAGTGTTATTACACCAAAAGAAATAGAAGAAGCTGTATCCAAAGCAGGTTATAAAGCAGAGGAAATAAAAGACATACGAAAAGTTACTATACCTATCGAAGGAATGACATGTGCCGCATGCGTAAGAGCAGTAGAAAGGGCTTTGACCAAAGTGCCTGGGGTCATAAAGGCTCAGGTAAATTTAGCAACAGAAAAAGCGGCAATAGAATATGATGGCGAAGTGGTGCGGTTATCCCAGTTAAGACAGGCAATAAATAATGCCGGGTACAAGGCTTTGGATGCGGAAAGAGAAGTCAGCATAGATGAAGATAGGATTCGTAAAGAAAAAGAAATAAAAGCTATGTGGACTAAATTTATATTTTCAGCTATATTTGCAGTTCCGCTTTTTTATCTTGCCATGGGTCCTATGGTTGGGTTGCCGGTGCCTAGTTTCTTGAATCCGGATATGTATCCGATGCGTTTTGCTTTGACTCAATTATTTTTGGCTATACCTGTAGTAATAGCTGGATATAGATTTTATACCGTGGGGTTTTCAACACTTTTCAGAAGAAGCCCCAACATGGATTCTCTTGTGGCCTTGGGAACGTCGGCAGCACTCATCTATGGGGTTTTTGCCGTTTATATGATTTCAAAAGGCGAAACACATTATGTTCATGATCTTTATTTTGAATCTGCAGCCATAATAATAACACTGATATCCTTGGGAAAGACCTTGGAAACGGTATCAAAAGGAAAAACTTCTGAAGCAATAAAAAAACTTATGGGATTGGCACCAAAAACAGCTACAGTGATTCAAGACAATATAGAAATAGAAATACCTTTGGAAGAGGTAGAAGTAGGGGATATAATAGTTGTAAAACCGGGAGAAAAAATACCTGTGGATGGAGCGGTGATAGAAGGATATACATCGGTTGATGAATCAATGCTAACGGGAGAGAGCATTCCTGTAGAAAAAACCATAGGCAATAAGGTAACCGGTGGTAGTATAAATAAAAACGGCAGTATAAAATTTAAGGCCGAAAAGGTTGGTAAAGATACTGCACTGGCACAGATTATAAAACTTATGGAAGAAGCCCAGGGCTCCAAGGCACCTATTGCAAAAATGGCGGATATAGTGGCAGGGTATTTTGTACCTATTGTAATGGCAATTGCCTTGATATCCGGTGTTCTTTGGTATATGACGGGAGAGAGTTTAGTATTTGCAATGTCGATTTTTATATCCGTACTTGTAATCGCATGCCCTTGTGCATTGGGCCTGGCCACGCCAACGGCCATCATGGTGGGTACAGGGAAAGGTGCAGATTACGGAGTCTTAATAAAAAGTGGAGAGGCCTTGGAAACAGCTCATAAAATCAATACCGTGGTGCTTGATAAAACCGGAACCATAACAGAAGGTAAACCCCAAGTCACAGATATAATTACTTACGGAGGGTTTGACAAAACCGAACTTTTGGCTTTAGCAGCTTCTGCAGAAAAAGGGTCTGAACATCCTTTAGGTGAAGCTATCGGGAGAGAGACTGAGAAACAGGAGACTAAATCCTTCACCGTGGGGGCTTTTGCCGCAATTCCCGGCCATGGCATTGAAGCCACTATAGATGACAAAAAGGTCTTGATGGGTAATCTGAAACTGATGAATGATAGGAATTTAAATATGGGTGAATCCGTTCACGATGCCGAAAGACTTGCCAAAGAAGGAAAGACCCCAATGTTTATAAGCGTAGAAGGAAAACTGGTCGGAATAATAGCAGTGGCGGACATTGTAAAGGAAAGCAGTGAAAAAGCAATAGCCAATTTGCATGCTATGGGCATAGAGGTAGTAATGATTACCGGGGATAATAAGAATACAGCAGAAGCCATTGCCAAACAAGTGGGTATAGACAGGGCTTTGGCAGAAGTATTGCCCCAAGACAAGGCAGAACAGATAAGTATTTTACAAAAAGAAGGTAAAAAGGTCGCCATGGTAGGGGACGGAATAAATGATGCCCCGGCACTGGCACAGGCGGATATTGGTATAGCCATAGGCTCCGGCACAGATGTGGCCATGGAATCGGCGGATATAGTATTGATGAGAAGTGATTTGGTGGATGTGGCTACGGCAATAAAACTGAGTAAAAGCACCATCAGGAATATAAAACAGAATCTTTTCTGGGCATTTTTTTATAATACTATAGGTATCCCTGTTGCAGCAGGTGTTTTATATGCCTTTGGCGGCCCCAAATTAAATCCCATGATTGCAGCAGCAGCAATGTCCTTTAGCTCCGTTTCCGTGGTAAGCAATGCACTCAGATTGAAAGGATTTAAACCGTAAGGTAGGGGTAGACGACTCTTTCTGCCCGATTAAATAATAATAAATCGGAGGGATAACAATGGAAAAAGAATTATTAATCCAAGGCATGACCTGTGGTCATTGTGTAATGCATGTAGGAAACGCACTTAAAGAAATTGACGGAGTGGAAGATGCGATAGTAAACTTAGAGGACAAGAAAGCGACCGTTACATTGAAAGAGAATATTGACAATAAAATATTAAAAGAAGCCGTGGAGGATGCAGGTTATACAGTAACGGATATAAGGGATATTTAGGTGATAATAATGAAATGCGAAAAACATGTAGATAGAGCTATAAAATTCAAAAGCGGGCTAATTACCCGCCTAAATAGGATAGAGGGGCAAATCAGAGGGATAAAAGGCATGGTGGAAAATGACATATACTGCGACGATATATTAAACCAGGTTGCATCGGCTCAGGCTGCTCTCAGGTCCTTCAGCAAACTACTTCTTGAAAGCCATATGAAAAGCTGTATCGTAAACAGTATAGAACACGGCGACACAGAAATAGTGGATGAACTACTGAAAACTATGGAAAAATTGATGAAATAATTAAATAGTATAAGTAGCATATGATGGCCTTCATTAATAGATTATATTAAGAAAACATAATCTTTTAGTGGAGGTTTTTATTATGCAAATCACAAATTTTGATATTTGACATACCGCAATTTGTTATGATAGATTATATAAGACAATCATTATTCTATTATCTGAGTAAGATAGAACAAAGGGGTGTTTGCATGACAGAGAATATGAGATGTGAGTCAAATTCAAATAAAAATGAGAGTATTGTTAGATGCAAGAAACTAAATTGCAGACAGCTTGTGTATAAAAAGAAGCTGCCGGGCAGGTTTAGACTATATCTGAGTGATAAAAAAGCTTATCAAAAAGCTTTTGATTTATTAGCCAAAAAAATTTATATACATCACTAAAAATAGGTCACGGCCTATTTTTTCTTTTTGAGAACATTTCTATGATTTAATGCGGACAGTTGTGTGATTTTTATTTTCTTTTCTATATTGTTTTTTCATATTTAAAACAGATATAATTATGGTACAATATAAATAGTTGGAATAAAGGGAGTTGATTAGGATACCAACTATAAGTATGTTTTATGGAATTATAATTAGAATGTTTTGTGCTCCGAAAGGGCATAATCCACCGCATTTTCACGCTTATTATGGAGAATATATAGCGGTCATAGATATTGATACTTGTGAAGTGAAAGAAGGATATTTACCCCAAAAACAACTAAGACTTGTATTGGCCTGGGCGGAGTTGAAACAAGATGAGTTAAAGGCCAATTGGACTTTAGCAATGAATAGTGAACTACCTTTTAAAATTGAGCCATTAAAATAGGAGGCGGGATGATGTATTTGGCCGTTGTCAAAGTTAAACCTTTAAACGATTATAAGTTAGAATTAACTTTTGAGAATGATGAGATAAGAATATTTGATATGAAACCTTACTTAGAAAAAGGAATATATAAGGAACTAAAAGATGAAAGCAAATTTAAAAGTGTAAAAGTATCTTTCGATAGTATTGAATGGTGTAATCAAGCAGATATAGATCCGGAGTTCTTATATGAAGAAAGTGTTAAGTATGTGTTATAGTGGACTTGTGGGGAATTAGCTCAGCAGGTTAGAGTGCTACGCTCACATCGTAGAGGTCGTAGGTTCGAGCCCTATATTCCCCACCATATCTGGGGGTATAGCGCAGTCGGGAGCGCGTCTGCTTCGCATGCAGAAGGCCGGGGGTTCAAGTCCCCCTATCTCCACCAACCCATAAAAAAAGTCACCCAGAGGGTGGCTGTTTTTATGGAATGAAAGAGGGGGACTTGAACGGGCGGTAAAAGTAAACGCGACCCAAGGAGCGTTTACCCGCCCCGGCCTGAGAGAGAGCGGTAGCTCTCGGCGGGAGTCCCCCTATCTCCACCAACCCATAAAAAAAGTCACCCAGAGGGTG
>CAZQHS010000127.1:0-4585 GCA_964593485.1 uncultured Clostridiaceae bacterium | reverse complement strand
CTAATAAAACAGTGTATTTCATTATTGTTATTGTTCATACACCACTGCAACACTCCATATTGCTGTATTGCAATAGGCAGCCACTTTCTCGGCTTGCCAAAGAGTGGTAAGGTCCTTCACTTTGTTCAGGATGACACCAAAATCGTGTGAACCATAACTCAATAACGGAGGTAATATAAGTGAAAGTAAAAAGGATGTTGACAATCTTAGTTCTTTTCTCTTTAATCCTTTCAGGCTGCAGCAACAGCAATGCTCAAAGCCCTGTAGAAAATAAAAAGCCGGTAAAAGTCATGGAAGTGATGGAAGAAGAGGCTGTATCAGAGCTGTCCTATATGGGAATTGTAACACCAGGAGAGATGAAGAAACTGAGTTTTAAATCTCCCGGAAAAATCAAATCCGTCAAAGTCACAGAAGGACAAAGAGTGAAAAAGGGACAAGTATTAGCAACCATCGATACCAAAGATTTGGGCTACTCCATTGATGCGGCAAAAGCAGCAAAGGATGCAGCGACGGCGCAGTACGATAAAGCCGTAAACGGTGCTACGGAGGAAGACATAATATTAGCAAAAAGCAATGTAAATAAAGCTGAAAGTGCTTTCACTTTTGCCAAAGATAATTACCAAAGAGCACAAAAGTTATATGATGCAGGCGGACTTTCAAAGCATGAAATTGAAGGTGCCAAATTAGAAATGGAAATAAGAGAAGAAGAACTCAGTGCTGCCAAAACATTGCTGAGCCAAGCAGAAAAAGGAGTTAGAGAAGAAGATATTGATTTTCTAAAGGCTCAGATAAATCAGGCGGATACGGATTTAAATTATAAAATTAGCATGGTGCAAGACAGCACTATGGTATCGGACATGGACGGATATGTTATGACACTTATTGCAAAGGCCGGGGAAATAACCGGCTCTGGTTATCCCGTTCTTGTATTGGGCAGCAGTACAAATATTGTAAAGTTCGGACTTACGCCGGAAGATGCCGCTGTAATAGGCATCGGCGAAGAAATAGAAATCGAAGTATCAGATAAAATATACAAAGGGAAGATCTTTAGTATAGATAAAATAATGGATGAGGAAACCCGTACCTATACCGCCAGAGGGGAAATAGAAGATTCGGCACTGCCTTCCGGGGCAATTGCAAAGGTCCGCATTCCCATGGGGAAATACAATGCCATAGCTATTCCCTTGATTAGTGTCATGAAAGGCAGTTTTGATTATGTATATGTTGTGGAAGATGATCGGGTAAAAAAGAAACAAATAGAATTAGGCATTGTAAAAGGGGATAAAGTAGAAGTCAACGGGTTGACTCAGGGAGATATGTTGGTTGTGGAAGGTATGAAAAAGATAAGCGACGGAGAATCTGTAAAAATCATAAAATAGTGGGGGTAAGCAAGTGTTGATCAAAGCTATATCTGCGGCAATAAAAAATAGAAAAATTGTATTTGCACTATCAATAGGCCTTATGATATTTGGCCTTTTTAATTATTATATTATTCCCAAACAGGAGGATCCTGATATAACTTCACCCTTTGCCATGATAACAACGGTATATCCCGGAGCATCCCCGGAGATTATCGAGAGGACGGTAACAAAAAAGGTAGAAGACAAATTGGTGGAAATCGAAGGATACGATTATTCCAATTCATTTTCTAAAAACAGTGTATCTATCGTAATACTAAGGCTTCGAAATGATGCGGACCCGGACAAAAGCTGGGAGTCATTGAGGCAAGAGATGAAGGATTTGCAAAGTCAATTGCCAGATGAATGCGACGATATCGAAATAAACACAAAACTTGCCGATACCGCCGGCATGATAATCAGCCTTTCCGGTTCCCAATACACCTATGAACAATTGGAGTTTTTTGCGGAAGATTTGAAAAAAGATTTAATGAAAATCAGCGGCATATCAAGATTTGATATTGACGGGGTGCAAAAAAAAGAAGTGAAGATTGAAATAGAGCCTTTAGTATTGAATCAATATAAACTTTCCCTACAAGATATTGTAAATATCATAAAAGTCAACAATGTGGAAATCCCGGCAGGAATCATAGAAGGGGAAAGCACTATAAATGTCAAAGTGTCAAGCCGATATGAGAATATTGAGGATATAAAAAACACCATAGTATATGTATCTTCCGAAACAGGCAGTTCCGTGAGGCTGAAGGATATAGCAAAAATTTACATGGGTCTTGAAGAAGCAAATTATAAAGTGAAATATAACGGTGAAAACTCCGTCCTTTTAACAGGCTATTTTATAAATAATAAAAACATAGTAATCATAGGCAAAGATGTGGAGAAAAAACTATTAGAATACAAAAACAAGCTGCCAAGTGATGTGTCTATGGATAAAATCGTTTTCCAGCCCCATGAAGTAAACAAATCCACCAATGATTTTATTATTAATCTGTTGCAAGGGGTTGTTTTTGTTGTAGCAGTTGTTTTTTTGGGCATGGGTTTGCGTAATGCCCTTATTGTATCAGCGGTGATACCTTTGTCCATATGTATTACTTTTATCATGATGAGCTTTCTTAATATTAAACTTCATCAGATTTCTATTTCAGCACTTATTATAGCTTTGGGTATGTTGGTGGACAATGCCATTGTCACATCTGATGCAATACAAGTAAGAATTGATAGAGGGGATGAAAGGTTAAGGGCATGCATAGGCGGCGTGAGGGAAGTTGCCATACCCATATTTACCTCTACCCTTACCACAGTTGCGGCTTTTATTCCCTTGCTCATGTTGGACAGCGTTGCCGGTGAATATGTATTCAGCGTACCTGCAATTGTTATTATCTCACTCAGTGCTTCTTATTTTGTAGCCCTTTTTGTGACCCCCGCATTGGCTTTTATTGCATTTAAGCCAAGTAACGGTAAAAGCAAAAAACATAGAATGAGAAAGTTTTTTGGGAAAATGTTGGATATGGGTCTTAAAAAGAAATCGATAACTATTGCAATTACGCTGATCATATTCGGTGCTTCTATTTACACGGCTCTTAATTTGGGACTCCAATTTTTTCCCTATGCGGATAAGGATTTGCTTTATATTAATATAAATGCGGAACAAGGTTTTGATATAGAAAAAACTGAAAAACTTACAGAAGAAGTTTTCAAAATTTTATCCGAGGCAGAGGAAGTAGAATTTTATACCGGTGCAATAGGTGACGGTCTCCCCAAATTTTATAACGCCGTACCCCTAAGCACCCCATCAAAGGACTATGCTCAAGTGTTGTTTAAAGTTGATTTAAAAAAAAGCAAGAACTTTAAAAACAATGCAGAGTACGCTAACCACCTACAGCATTTAATAGACAGTCAAATAACCGGAGGCACCGCAACAGTCAAGCTTTTGGAATTGGCCGAGCCTACCGGAGCTCCCGTAAGGATTAGGGTTGCCGGGGAAGATATGGAAAACCTTATTGAATCCGCAGAGACTATAAAGGCATGCCTCAGGGAAATTCCCGGTACAATAAATATAGAGGACGACCACAGTGACAGGGTTTACCAATACAATGTAAAAATGGATACACAAAGGGCGGCTTTTTACGGTTTATCCCCTTACGATGTTCAAAATGAGATAAATATAGCCTTGATGGGCAGGGATGCTTCAAAACTCAGGCAGAGAAACAATGAATATAAGATAAATATAAAAGGAGCAATAGAAAAAAAAGAAGACTTGGAGAATTTAATGGTAAAATCATCGGTTTCCAATCAAAAAACCTTGTTGAAGTCTTTTGGAGTAATTGAATTGGATCATGAATATCCCATGATAACGAAATATAACAGGGAGATGACGGTAACGGTGTACAGCGATGTAATTTCCGATTATAATCCGGTGGACATCACATTGAAACTTGAGAAAAAACTAAACGAAACGGATCTTAGCAATGTGGAAGTAGTGTTTGACGGTGAGAGAGAAAAAATATTGGAATATTTCGGTGACTTGGGTGTCTCCGCCATCTTTGCGGTCTTGGCGATATATCTGATTTTATTATTCCAATTCGGTTCCTTTATGCAGCCTTTAATAATACTGGTAACCATTCCTTTATCCGTCATAGGTTCCGTATTTGGAATAGCGGCGTTCAAAAAGCCTTTATCCTTTACCGCTTTACTCGGGATAGTGAGCCTGGCGGGAATTGTTGTAAATAATGCAATTCTGTTGATAGATTTTATAAACGAAGAAAGGAAAAAAGGAAAAGACATAGCCATGGCTTGCATGGATGCCGTTGAAAAGAGATTCAGACCGATAATGCTAACAACCATAACAACGGTTATCGGGTTGATTCCCTTAGCTTTGGGCGGTAGCAGCCTAATGGTGCCCATGGCCTTGTCTTTGATGAGCGGCCTTCTAATATCAACTTTACTCACCTTGGTAATAATCCCGGTGGTTTATGCTATCTTCCAAAAAGACCCCAAGGATATAAAAGTAGAATACACGGAAAACATGTAGACATCTGCCTCTGGCTTCTTGACACCTGCCTCTGGCATTACCGGGAGACCAAAGGTCTCCCCTACTACATTCAAAGACCGCCATTTTATGCAATTCTTATATGTTACTCATAAAAAATAAAGGATTTTATTTAAAAGTA
>CAZQHS010000126.1:1852-4695 GCA_964593485.1 uncultured Clostridiaceae bacterium | reverse complement strand
AAATGAAGGAAATACTTAGAAGCCTTAAAGGCTTGGGTAAAACTATAATAATCAGCTCTCATATTTTATCAGAGCTTTCAGAACTTTGCACTTCCATTGGAATTATAGATAGGGGTGAAATGGTTATAAGCGGCAAAGTATCTGAAATAATGCAGCAAGTCTATAGTAAAAGATTTATTAAAGTAAGGCTTTCGGGCAAAATCGACGAGGCTTTAAGGGTGATGCAGGAATTTCCTTTCGTGGTGAGCACCGTTGTAGGTGAGGACTATATAGAAGCGGGCTTTGACGGAAAAGACGAAGAGATGGGCATGCTTCTAAGAAAATTGGTAGACAAAGATTTGCCTGTTATAACTTTTACTCAGTTGGACGGTAATTTAGAGGATGTATTTATGAAAGTAACGAATGGGGATGAAAAACATTGAATATAAATCCTGTATTGCAAAAAGAATTGAAAATAAGAATGAGAGGCTGGAGAGCGGCAGCTACAATCGCCGTTTACTTAGGATTTTTGACGCTGACAGCCTATTTTATAACTGTAGTTGCCGGTCAGGATAATTACAGATCCGCCATAGACTCCGAATTTTCCATAGGCAGCTATGTAGGCCTTGCTGTTATGCAATTTGTTTTAATATCCTTTATAGCTCCGGCTTTGACTGCAGGGGCGATATCCGGGGAAAGGGAAAAGCAAACATTGGATTTGTTATTATGTACACGCATGACACCCTTTTCCATAATTATAGGAAAACTGTTTGCATCAATCAGCCAGGTAATACTTTTGATAGTGGCCTCATTGCCGATTTTCTCCATTGTGTTTTTATTCGGCGGCATATCAGCAAAGGAATTACTGCAGCTTTTAGGGTTTTTTATAATAATTTCTATAACCTTAGGCAGTATCGGGATTTTTTTCTCATCCTATTTTAAAAAGACAACGGCAGCCAATGTATTATCCTACGGGGCAATTGCATTTTTGTATTTCGGAACTATTTTTATTACAGCAATCATTTTAATTGCTGCAAGAATGTCGAACTATAACGGTACTTTTCCCCTTTTATACACAAATCCCGTTATGGGATTTTCGTCACTGCTGTGGGAGCAATTCGGAAGAGGCTCCATGGGCATATTCCCCGGTTTTGGTTTTGCCCAGTCAGGAATCAATAAGTATTTAAAACCATGGATGATCAATATGATTTTTAACGTTATTTTGTCAATTGTACTCTTACTATTATCCGCAAGAAAGATTAACCCATTAACGGAAAAGCGTAAGAAAGAAAAAAGGCGTAAATTAAAAAGAAATAAACTAAAGATGGAAGCATAAGTTTTTTGGCAACAGTTCACACCTGTTTCTAACTTTTTACAATTATTAGTATTTGATAAGGATTGCGTTGTGAAAAGGATTAGAGACTGTTAGCGAAATGAAGGAAAAGCGAAATCACACCAGCTAAAGGAATTACCTATGCTATATATATAATTTAACTGAGAAATTTTGATTTCGCCCGCAATGAGCTTACAGACTATTAGCCTTGTAACTCAGCAATCGTGTCAAATACAATAATCTGTTATTACAGATAAGCTATATTGTGAACAGTAACGTTTTTTGCTATAGTAGAAAAACCGAATTATTAAGCTATTGAAGCCTTTTTATTTACGTAAAATGACCATAACAGGGAAGTGATGCAGATGGATAATACAAACATAGAAATTTTAAAATTAATTAGAAGAGCAAGGGACAGAATGCATGGCTCCATAATTATAAATTTAACGGCTAAATCTTTTTTGGCTGCATTGGGGATATGTTTGGTTCTGGTTCTTATATCCCGATTTCTTCCTATATATAATCCGTATTATAAAGGAATAATTGTGGTTATAAGCATATCTGCTCTTGGTTTTATCATATCTCTTTTTATGCCTCCAAAGGACAAAAACGCTGCTTTACTTTTGGATAGTAAAGGTTTGTTCGAGAGAACCGTAACCGCTTACGAACTTATAGAAAGCAATTCAGAAATGGCTTTAATTCAAAAAAAAGATGCTTTGAATCATATTAAAAATACTGATATAAAAAAGGAAATAAAAATATTGTGGCCAAAAAAGCTGATGATTCTATGTGGAATTTTAATTTGCTTGATTTTGGTATCGGCTGCAGTGCCTAACCCCAAAGAAGATGAGGCTATAGGATTAAATAAAATGAAACAGGAAATAAAGGAACAAAAAAAAGAAATTGAAAAAATTATTAAAAAAACTGAAAACAATAATAAATTAACTAACGAACAAAAAAAAGAAATAATGGAAAAGCTCAAAGAATTGGAGAAAGACATTAAAGATGCCAAAGACCTGAATGAAAGTAAAAAGGCAATTCAAAGGGCAGAAAATAAAATAGAAATGATTAAGCAAGATCTTGGACCTAAGGAAATGGACAAAGTTATTGAAACTTTTTCAAAGAATAAGGCAACAGAGGGCTTGGCAAAATCTTTACAAGACGGCGATATTGATAAAATAAAAAAAGATATTTCTGATACGGCAAAGGCATTGCAGAATTTAAATGATACGGATTTAAAAAGTTTTAAGGATAGCCTAAGTGATTTGGCTGAAATGCTCAAATGGGATCCGGATTTGGCATCCGCTATAGTCAGCATTTCTGAGAAAATAGCTAAAGGTGAGTTGGGTGATATGGACAAGGAACTTTCTGATTTGGCAAATGAATTAGAACAGTTGGCAAAAGATGAAGAATTTAGAAAAGTATTAGACGATGTAGCAGAACAATTAAACTGTGCGGCGTGTGAAGGCGGAGGAAGTCAAGGGCAGGACGGCCAGGGTCCGGGGGCTCAAGGTCAGGGACAAGGACAAGG
>CAZQHS010000126.1:0-1752 GCA_964593485.1 uncultured Clostridiaceae bacterium | reverse complement strand
AGCGGTGCAGGAAGTGGCAGCGGTGCAGGTGGCGGCAGTGGTGAAAGTGGGGGAGGTGCCGGATTAGGCAAAAAAGGGACTACCGGCGGCGATTTGAAAGAATACGAAAAGATATTCACCACAAGACTCCTTGGCGGGGAAGGGGAAAAGGACATCTTGCAAGGGAATAAGAACAATTCCGGACAAACAAAATTATTCCAAACAGAGCAGGGACTGACGATAAAAGGTGAAATGCTGCCCTATAATCAGGTGATAGGCCAATATAAAGAAGAAGCCTTTCAAACCATGGAAGGTAGCCAAATCCCCCAGGGAATGCAAAATATAGTAAAAGAATATTTCACCTCTTTAGAGGATTAGGAGGAATAACCATGCAAATAAATGAAAATGAAATTTTAGAAGCAGGGAAAAGGATAAAAGAAATAGAGAAAGAAATCAGCAAAGCAATAGTGGGACAAAAAGATGTAATCAAGCAAACAATTATAGCCCTTTTATCCGGAGGACATGTGCTGTTAGAAGGTGCTCCGGGGTTGGGTAAAACACAATTAGTCAAGGTCATGTCAAAAGTGCTGGATTTAACTTTTTCTCGTATCCAATTCACCCCTGATCTAATGCCTGCTGATGTTATCGGGACAAATATCATGGAAAGAGAAGAAGGAACCATGGGTTTCAAATTTCATAAAGGCCCTGTTTTTTCTCATTTAGTGTTGGCCGATGAAATAAACAGAGCCACGCCAAAAACACAATCCGCTCTGTTAGAGGCAATGCAAGAGGGAACAGTGACTGCTTTTAATAAAACTTATGAATTACCTAAGCCATTTATGGTCATGGCTACACAAAACCCTATTGAAATGGAAGGTACTTACCCTTTGCCTGAAGCTCAATTGGACAGATTTTTATTTAAAGTCGAAGTAAACTTCCCTAAATTTGATGAGCTGAAAGATATTGTAGACTTAACAACCACAAATACTTCTACGGATATACAGTCTCTAATCGATGGTAAGGAAATCCTAAAAATCAGGGAAATAATAAGAGAAATTCCCATAGCGGGACCTGTTCTTTCCTATGCCTTAAAAGCCGTTATGTATACCCATCCCAAGGATGAATCCCCGGAAATTGCAAAGAAGTATATTCGATTCGGTGCCAGCCCGAGAGCCGCACAGGCAATTGTTAACTCCGCTAAAGTCATGGCTTTTATGGAAGGCAGGTATAATGTATCTTTTGATGATATTAAATATGTTGCATACCCTGCATTGCGTCATAGAATTTTTCCCAACTATGAAGCTATAGCTGATGGGGTAAATAATGACGCACTGATCAAAGAGTTATTTAAAAAATTAGATAGTGAGAAGATGTAATATGGAGAGCAGACTTATAAGCTCTGATTTTTTAAAAAGGCTGGAAAGATTGTCGTTAAACATTGAAAAACTTACTAATGCAGGCGGTGGTGGTGCAAGGAAATCAAGGGCAAAAGGCAGATCCGTCGAGTTTTCGGATTTTAGAGAATATTCCCCAGGTGATGACATAAAAAGAATTGATTGGAATGCCTATGGCAGATTTGAAAAACTGTTTGTCAAGCTCTACAACAGCTTCTACAACATGGGCAGTCTCCTCTTTTTGGTCATGGTTAGTGAAATTCCCCGCAGGATTCCATTTCAGCATATGATGCTGATTCGGTCTACCCGGCGCAAATGGATCACATCGCAGTGTCTGTATTGTGCTATCATGGTCATGCTGACCATTCTGCTGCTCTGC
>CAZQHS010000125.1:0-4695 GCA_964593485.1 uncultured Clostridiaceae bacterium | reverse complement strand
GAACCGCAATCCGGGCAGGCTTTTAACGTGCTCCACGGCATATCGGGCTCCGATGTAACAGATACCTCACAATTATGGCCATTACTACATCCATTATTTGTTCCACATGAAGAACCATTGCACCCGTTGCTTTCCTTGTCAATAGCTTTTGTCAATTCATGAATGGTCTCTACATCTTTTACATCAACCTGCATGTTTAATACTTTTTCAAGGGTTCTTCCAATGGCATCGGGGCAAGACAGAACTTTAAGTCCTTTTTGCCGTAAGGTTGTATGGCACCTGATACCTCTTAATTGTTCTATTATTTCCTTAATATCAACTCCAGCCCTCAAAGCTATAGAAATTAGCCTGCTGGTCGCCTCAGATTGTGAAGGGCATCCCCCAGCTCTGCCTAAGTTTGCAAATACTTCGCATATTCCGTTATCATCAGAATTCACCGTGACATACAAATTGCCGCAACCTATTTTGATTTTTTCAGTTATTCCGATTGTAACATCGGGTCTTGTACGGGCTTTAAGAACTTTTTGTTCTTCTCCTTCCACTATAACGTTATCCCTTTTATTTACCGCTCCTATATTTAGAACTTGTGAGTCCCGACTGCCGTCTCTATATATGGTAACACCTTTACAACCTAATTTATATGCAAGCAGATACACATCCCTTACGTCATCTTTTGTGGCTTCATTTTTAAAATTAACTGTTTTTGAAACCGCATTATCTGTGTATTTCTGAAAAACTGCCTGCATTTTAATATGCCAAACAGGTTCTATATCATGAGCCGTTACAAAAATCCGCCTTATATCTTTAGGTATTTCTTCTATATTGCTTATTGTGCCCGATTCCGCAATCTTTCTCATCAGTTCTACGCTATAAAAACCTCTTTCCTTTGCTATCCTCTCAAACAATGGGTTTACTTCGGGCAGTTCATCGTTATCCATAACATTTCTTATAAAAGATATGGCAAAGAGAGGTTCAATGCCGCTGGATACCCCGGCAATTATTGATATGGTTCCTGTTGGGGCAATTGTTGTTGTAGTAGCGTTTCTGAGCTTCATACCCTTTTTTGCATATATACTTTTATCGTAAGTGGGAAAAGTACCTCGGATCTCCGCTAACTTTTTTGACGCATTTTTTGATCTTTTATCTATAAAACCCATCACTGATTCCGCTGTTTTTATACCTTCGTCAGAATCATAGGGGATATTCAGCTCGATTAACATATCTGCAAAACCCATGACGCCTAAACCGATTTTCCTCGTTTTTTTGGTCATATCATCAATTGTTTCAAGGGGGTATTTATTCATTTCAATAACATTATCTAAAAAATGCACTGACGCATCTACCAAATCACCTAATTTTTCATAGTCTAAAAATTTACCCTTATCGTTTTCCCTAATACAAGATAAAAGATTAATGGAGCCCAAATTGCATGATTCAAATGGAAGCAGTGGCTGTTCACCACAATTGTGCACGTAAATGCCATTTGCATCAAAAGCGTTTACACCCGGCACTTGAACATCATAAACATCACAAGCCTCTAACTCGGTAATATCCCTCACAGTTGTGACAAAGCGTTCTCTGTTTAACGCCCGTTTATAATTTTCCAATAGTGCGTTTAACCTATTTTGCTTTTTGCAGTTGCTGAATCCTACTACCTCATTAAATATATATAAATTATCCTCCGATATAACCAACTCATGTCCACTGTACACGTCATATTCTTTGCTGCCGCCTTTTCCATCCGGCATTATTTTTTTCTCGGATGGTTTCCTATCTGCATATATCTGTGACCCAATACCTAATCTTGAAAGCATCCTTTGTACTATATAAAGTGTTTCCAAGTCCTTCTGCCATAGCCTAATTGAGACGCCTTTTTTTTGTGTTCCTATTACAGTTCCATCAGCATCGAAAAGACCTCTTAACAATCCACAATAAAATTCGTATCCGGCTTTTTCAACTTCATTATTTATCACTTTTTCTCCTTGGGTGATCCCATATTCTGCAGCTAAGTCTCTTAATGCGGACATCTTTATGCGATGCTCTTGCCTCTCCTCAATAACAGACTGAAAACCTTTAAAATCCGATCTGTGAGGTAATGTGAATGCTACCTCCCCCACTGCTTTTAGCAAGGATTCCGTCTCTTCATCATTCCCCCAAACGCTTATAATCCCCGCCTCTTTTTTTAAGGTTCCGTCTCCTAATAGTAAACCTAACAAGAAGCCTTCATTGTAACTACCTTTGCCTTCCCATTTGATTCCTCTGTTGTTTGATAAAACAATCTTATCACCGGGTTTTAAATCGCCTGCAGGTTTCCATTCTACCTCCATCTTAAATCGTGATATACCGGATGCAACACGTATCAGGTGATCATCCGTCACCTTAATACTATAACCTCTGTCTGTATCAATCTTTATGGTATTTTTGGTGCCGGTTTTAAAGAAACCCTTGTCATTAGAGTCATAAAATTTCCCGGTTAAGGCCAGATCAATTTTTTTACCTATAATATCTCCAACCTGTTTTGGACCATTACTTGTCAATACCCATGTGTCACCTGTCACACAGGGGTTGGTGCTTTCGATTTCACCTAATTCAGGCACTATATTATCCCTATTCATTCTATCAAGAAAAATAATACCGGGTTCTCCGTTATTCCATGCCATATCTATTATTAATTCAAATACTTCCTTTGCCTTTAGTTTCCTAATTGCTTCTTTTGTATGAGGTTCTATAAGTTCATACTCTTCGTCTTTTTCTACAGCTTCCATAAATTTTTCAGTTATTCCTATACTGATATTAAAATTAGTTATTTCCTTATCCTTTTCCTTGCATTGAATAAACTCAAGTATGTCCGGATGGTCAACCCTAAGTATGCCCATATTGGCCCCTCTTCTGACTCCGCCCTGTTTGACAGCTTCTGTAGCTGAGTTAAATACTTTCATAAAGCTTATAGGGCCCGAGGCCACCCCACCCGTTGAATTAACGGAAGAACCTTTGCTCCTCAATCGGCTAAAACTAAAACCTGTACCTCCGCCACTTTTATGTATAATTGCAGCATGTTTGATTGCATCAAAAATTCCTTCCATAGAATCTTCCACCGGCAAAACAAAACATGCGGAAAGTTGTCCTAAGTCTCTTCCTGCATTCATTAATGTGGGTGAATTCGGCAAAAACTCAAACTGTGACATTATTTTATAAAATTTATCTGCTACCTCTTCTGCATTTTTTTCCGGTTCAAAAATTTTGTCGGCTTCCGCAATAAAAGTAGAAATACGGTGAAACATCTCCTCAGGTGTTTCTATTGGCTCACCATTTGCATCCTTTGCCAAATACCTTTTCTTTAATACTTTCATACTGTTTTCAGTAATCATTAAAACAATCCTCCCTACGATATATAGTGTCTGTAATAAATTTTGACACTATATATTGTATCACACCATATAAATTACTACAATTATCTTTTGTTTATATTTAGTATTTTTAATAAAAAAAATAGCATGAAAAACATGCTAAAAAATAACTTCTATATTATAATGTCGAATTATTATGTATAGCAAAATAATAATTTTAAATCATTTGACGGAATAACTGAATATCTTTTTTATAAATAATTGATAAATCATAAATCATTACAACACTACAGATAATTTATCTAAAATTTCTTCAGCCGTTTCATTAATAAGTTTTCCAATTATATATTTCATATTCATTGCAGAGCCTTCAGCAGTATTAATGTCCGCATCTTTTAAAATTTGTGGCTTCTCAATAAAGGTATTCAAAACTTTAAAACTTTCATCCATAAATATAAAAGTCGGTACTTTTATAAATCCATCCACTTTATAATTATCCAACTCATCCTTAACAGCTTTTCTTATAACTAATCTTAAATCAAAATTATTGTTGAAACTAACCATTTTTTCTAACAGCGATAGGTTTATCCAGCAATCCGGGCAACTTGGCTCTACAACACCTACAATATTTATTTTTTTACTTATCACCTTGAGCTTTTCTCTAATCTCTTCTTTAATATTCATGGCAATATAATATTTCATTAAATTGTGCTTGCATTTTTCATCCAAATTAAATATGTAACTTCTGAAACTAATACCTTTTTCAAATAAATTTTTCATTTACGAATACTCACCTTCCAATAATACCTAAAAGCTAACAACTAACAACTAAAAGCTAAGAAATAAAAAACCCGGCGACTACCTACTCTCCCGGGACCCTGCGGTCCAAGTACCATCGGCACAAGAGAGCTTAACTTCTGTGTTCGGCATGGGAACAGGTGTGGCCTCTCCGTCATTGTCACCGAGTAATATTTCTAAACGTTATATGCTTCGCATTAGTGCGTCAGATTTCGTCTTTGCGGTACTCACGTATATGCCATACGTTCCGTTCCTCATTCCTCGTCTTCCTTCTACTGCTCGCATCTAACATTTATAAACAATTTATATCTGCCTCTTGACTCTTGCCTCGAGCCTCTGGCATGATATCTTTGGATTCATTCTACTGCTCGCATCTAACATTTATAAACAATTTGTATCTGCCTCTTGCCTCCGGCCTCTGGCATGATATTTTTGGATATTTACAATTTTGGTTGCGGCACTCGGTTCAAATAGGTTATTCTTTTTTCTTTTGAATAGATGAATCTACTCTTTAAAATATACCCAGATTTGCCCAGCGCCTGGTGCATAG
>CAZQHS010000124.1:3128-4732 GCA_964593485.1 uncultured Clostridiaceae bacterium | reverse complement strand
GAGGTCGGTAGGTGAATTAATCACCTACCTCCTACCCGATGAAATACTTAATCAACAACTTTACTTGGTGGTAAGTTCTATATTATCTTCACTATATCCAACTGTCACGTTTATATATTTCGATATATCGTCAAGTTTAAAATAATTATGGCCAAGTATGATATAACCATTGATAATCATATCTACACCATTAATTGCAATGGTCTGGTCATTTTTATCGGCGGCTATCACAGAGATCCCTAACGGCGATAATTCATTGCCCAATTTTGCATAGGTTTCACCGGGATGGATTTCTATCTTATCTAATACAGTGTCATACACTATATTAAATTGCCCTTCGCTGCCTGATAAGGCCGCTGCTAAACCCCTTAATTTGTAATAGATGTTGCCGTCTATTTCATAACCCAAAAGAGCTGATTTGTTTCCATTTATGGTAATAGTTTGTGTTGCAGGTGCCATAATTTTGGTTGAAATTTCGCCGGGTTTTTCTAATGGCTGTGCGGGGCCACTTTCTAAAGGAATATCAAGCTCTGTGTATATTTCTATGAGCCTTTCTTCACCTAATAGACTTGGTACGTATGGAGTTCTCAGCTCATGTTCTTCTTTATAGGCTCCATCACAAGCGAGGTCAAAGAAGTATGTATTTAACTCCTTAAACATCAGGCTTGCATCGTCATAAGCTTTTTGCAAATTACCTACGGTAAATTTCGTAGAAAGCTCTATAGCCTTTTCTATAGGTGTTTCTGCAAAAACTTTTTCTAATTTTTTTATCTCCTCAACAAGTCTTAATTCTTCTTTTTTATAGTATTCACGTACATATTTGCCGTAAAGTTCCCGATCCAATTCGCTAAGGGCCGAAACACCACGTATTGTCCAATAAGCTGATTCAGGAGTATATTGGTTGCCGGGAAAATAATAAGGCTTTATGGATTCTTTGGTACCACCGATTATGGGAACATAGGTGGAATGCTCTGCATTTGCCATAGCCAGCCAGAGAATTCCGCCTAACTCCTTCGGATAATCTTTTTTAATTTGGATTATATGACATTCAGATTGTTCTACAACACCTATAGGTCTTACATTACCTTTATTCTCCGCCAAGTTTGCATCTAAAGGTGTACCTTCGTTTCGATAGCGTTGTAGTTCCATTACATCTTCCAAAGAAATCTTTTTTGTTGTTTTTTGAAATAATTCAAAATCCTCCGCATCGTGGGGGATGTTTTTTGATGAATCAAGAAAATTGATACCAGCCCATATTCTATCTCTGTTATAGTCCTGTAAAGGTTCGCCATAAGTTTTCTTAAGGTTTATAAGACCATCTTCTTCAACTAAAAACCCATGTTTTTTAGGTAGATTTATAATGTCCTTGGAAGCATAGACATTTTTCGTATCTGTTATATCGATTCTGCCAAGCATTAGACAATTTGGTACTACGGAATAAGCATCATCTGGATATTTTACAGCACAATATTGATGTCCTGATAATAACTCCATATACCAAACCTCATTTTTATCTGCTAAAAGAATTACTGCACCTTCCTGACAGCCCTTTTCATCCATAATTTTACCTATTAGCTCTACGCCTTCTTTTGCAGTCTTAATCC
>CAZQHS010000124.1:0-3118 GCA_964593485.1 uncultured Clostridiaceae bacterium | reverse complement strand
ACAGATGATTCATATATACCGTTATCGGTCATCGGGTCAAATTCCATAGCTGCGTCGCTGCTATCCGTTGTGACAGTTGCCGTCATTGCAACGCCATGTTCATTCCAACCTGCAGCTTCAAAAATATCGCCGTCGTCTTGATAGCCATCAGGAACGGCAATATATTTATAAGTCTTTTCAGGCATGGGCCAGGTGAATCCGTAAGCATCTTCGTACATGTCTCCCGGCTCATGAGTTTTGGCGGGAACCACAATAAACATTTTATTATAAGATGAGCTCCAGTCCTCTGTTCTTGCGATAATAGGATTCCCGTCGGCAGATATATCTTTTCCTATAATTGTAGCAGTGCATGCAAAAGCAGGTTGTGCCATGCTTAGAATAAGCAAGAATACGAGAGATAAAGTCAGTAGTTTTCTTGTAAATCTTTTTTTCATTCGATAGCCCTCCAATTTCATTAATTTTATGAGTTTAATCCATTATACCATTTAAAATGGAAAAAAAGAACAATAGGTTATTCGAACAAAAGCGGGTTTCATTGCATTTAATGGCTATCGTTATGTTGTTAAATTATATAGTTGCCAACGAATTTTTAAAATGATATAAGGCGAAAAAGCCGTTTTTATTGTCATGCATCATTTCCGAATTAAATGAGGAAATATTGGCAAGGCATTTAATAAAATTGTTTTACTATATAGTAGAAAGGTAGAATTCTTCTACTATATAAAAGGCCGAACATGTGTTCGTATAAAAACTAAGATAAAACGTATAATATATAAAAAAGCAATGTAAAAGCACCATAATGTTAGTAAGATGGCGGATTTGGAGTTTTATAAAATCCACTATACCTGATATTATTGACTTACTCAGTATTCAAGGATTTATCTAACTTCCCAACCTTTTGGCTTTTAACTCATTATAACAAGATTACAGTAAAAAGTTTTGTTACAAACTAAACTTTACCCGAGAGTTGGGGGCGAGGCGGTAGATATGTTCTCCACCTGTTTTACAAAAACGAACTGGAAATCCATGGATTTCCCTAATAGAATCGGGAGATATCCTTACACCTCGTTATATCTCAATTTTTTTTATAAAACAGGAAGCAGTGATATTTATGAATGGCCAATCTATCATAATGCATATAGATGTTAATTCAGCTTTTTTGTCCTGGCAAGCGGCTTATAATTTGCAGCATGGGGATTTGCTGGATTTGCGGGATGTTCCTTCCGTTGTGGGAGGTTCACAAAAAGATAGAAGGGGCATTGTCCTTGCGAAGAGCATATCGGCCAAGAACAAGGGCATACAGACAGGGCAGGTTATATGGCAAGCCAAAGAAAAGTGCCCTGAACTTGTAGTAGTTCCACCCAATTATGAACTATATATGATGTGCAGCAATGCATTATATCAATTGGTTCGTGAATATTCACCGGTAGTGCAGAGGTTTTCTGTGGATGAAATGTTTTTGGATTATACGGGAATGACAGAGAATTTCGGTGAACCCATAAAAGCTGCCCATGCTTTAAAAGACAGGATTAAAAAAGAATTAGGCTTTACAGTAAACATAGGTATAGGTATAAATAAGCTCCTTGCAAAAATGGCCGGAGACTTGAAAAAGCCTGATATGGTGCATACTATTTTGACTAAAAAAGAGATGGAAAATAAGATGTGGCCTTTACCGGTAGAGGATTTGTTTATGGTGGGACGGGCGACAAAAAAGAAGCTCAAGGATTTGAATATTACAACAATAGGCGATTTGGCTGGGGCAGATGTAAAGATACTCATGTATAAGTTGAAGTCTTTTGGCAATCTTATATGGCAATATGCAAATGGGATTGATAATTCTGTGATGAAAAATGGTGCAACCGTTCCCATGAAGAGCATCGGGAATTCAACGACTATAAAATTTGATGTAGACAACAATAAAACAGCATATAAGGTTTTACTTTCTCTTACTGAATCAGTAACCCAAAGGTTGAGAAAGGCTGCTTGTTGTTGTCGGGTTATTTCAATTGAAATAAGGACTGCAGAACTTGGATATTACTCTCATCAAAGAAAGGTTTTTTCGCCTACTAATATTACAATTGAAATATTCAAGACAGTAAAAGAACTATTTGATGAAGGTTGGAAAGGTGAGAAGATCAGACATTTGGGTGTAAGGGTTGCTGATCTATGCAGTGACGAATTTGTGCAGACCACGATATTTGATGATAAAATGAGGGAAAAAAAGCAAAACTTGGATTATGCCATAGATAAAGTGAGAGATGTGCATGGGAAGTATTCAATAATGCGGGGTACATTTTTAGATAAAGAAATCAAACCCATGATAGGTGGGGTGGATGTAGATGAATATCCTTTAATGAGCGGGATTTTATAATAAAAAGTTGATTTAGGAAGTGAGCAAATTGAAAGTGGTTGCAAAACCCATTGATATGATAGCGGTTTTTACAAAGGACGGTATTCCAACACCTGTTCGGTTTAAATATTGTGAGGATGATATATCAACTGTAATAAAGGTTGATAGAGTTATATTACGAGAGACAGAAAAATTTGCAGGTAACAATATGGTGATATTCAGATGCCAAAGCACAATTGGTGATATGCAAAAAATCTACGAGTTGAAGTACGAACTTGCTACATGCAAATGGATATTGTTTAAAATATAAAATTCCTTGTGGTTATTATTGCAATATAAGCGACGCTGCCCCTATGATACCTGAGCTTGATCCTAATTCAGCCTTTACTATATCACATTTTTTTAGGTTGTGTTTTAGGGCTCTACTTTCTACCTCTTTTATTATTTTTGGGTATAGCATGCCCCATTGCTTAGATACCCCTCCACCTACGGCAATCTTTTCTGGGTTATACATAGCTATTATATTACTTATACCTACACCTAAATAAATAGCCTCTCTATTGATTATCTCTGTAGCCAACTCATCACCTTTTATGGCGGCATCAAAAACATGTTCTGCTTTTATACGCTCATCTAATGTAAGTTTGCTTATTATCGAATTTTTACCCGCTACAATAGCATCTTTTGCAAACCTTGCCATAGCCGTACCTGATGCCATTGCTTCGAAACAACCGTAATTTCCACAGCTACATTTTTCACCGTTTAGGT
>CAZQHS010000123.1:466-4747 GCA_964593485.1 uncultured Clostridiaceae bacterium | reverse complement strand
TTATTTTATTGCCTTCTGCCTCAAAGATATTAAAGTTTTCACAGTGTCCGAAATGCTCCGTTACGTTTTTTCCTTCGCTTGCTACCGCTATTTTCAATTTTTTATCCCCTTTCTTTTTGAATTGCTCTGCTATAAGCATAAATATTAATTTGTACCGGCTAAAAGTTTTACAAAACCCTTTTAATCGAAGCCCTCAAGCTGACAATAAAAATCCTGTCGTAACAACAAAATCCGACATTAGGCTATTCTCATATTATATTAATTATTTATCATCTTCATAACATTTTCAAAGACACCCGTTGTTGCCCTTCCGGCTGCACAATCCACATCAATTATTGTCTTTCCGTTATTAATTGCCTTTACAGCCTCTCTATCAAAGGGAATCCTTCCCACAAAAAAAAGATTTTTCTTGCGACAAAACTCCTCTATTCTTTTTGTATTGTCAATATTTGTATCATATTTATTTATACATACAGCAATTTTAACTTGAAAATTATTAGCCGTTTTGATTATACGTTCCATATCGCTGATTCCCGATAATGACGGTTCAGCAACTATTAAAACCGCATCAACTCCACTTAGCGAGGCAATAACAGGACATCCTATTCCCGGTGAACCGTCTATTATTGCAAATTTTGTATTTATTGCAGCCGT
This sequence comes from uncultured Clostridiaceae bacterium, assembly GCA_964593485.1. Classification (GTDB taxonomy): domain Bacteria; phylum Bacillota; class Clostridia; order Lutisporales; family Lutisporaceae; genus JAAYKT01. The sequence continues at coordinate 4,093 of CAZQHS010000123.1, read as the reverse complement.
CTTGAGCTGTTTTTTAACATCTGAAACCAACAAACCCGAATTCCCGCTGCCCATTTTGAGCTTGGCAGTTGAAAACACTTCTTCGCCCTCATACAACATTAGTTCTCCAGCAATGGCAGGTTTCATCTTTATCGCATTGACGGGGCATACATATTCGCAAACGGCACAACCCTCACAGGCAAAATAATCAACTTCATAATTACCATCTTTTATATTAATCGCATTAAATCTGCATTTTTGTCTGCATAAGTCACATTTAATGCATTTTTCAGCATCTATCTCCGCCTTATCCAATCCATAATAATCCGAAACTTTAGGCTTTGTAGGTTGACTCATTACTAAATGCAGATTGGGTGCATCCACATCACAGTCCCCATAGGCCTTGGCCTTCGAAAGCTTTATAAAGGCACCTGCAATTGTCGTTTTACCCGTGCCTCCTTTACCGCTAAGGATTAGTAACTGTTTCATTTGGCACCTCCTCAAGAACTTTTTGAAGCAGCTTGAAAAACAATTCCTTGTATTTTGAATTTTCCCTTGCCGCTATCAAACCGTTTGAGTTAAGCGTTCCAAGTTCAACATCAAAAGGAATTTCTTCTAAAATTTTTATATTATTTTTTATACAAAAATCTTTTGAAGGGTTCTCTCCTTCAATACATTTGTTAAGAACAGCACCATGGGGTTTATTAAACAGTTTTACAAGTTCATACACCATGCTAAGGTTATGGGCACCGAACAAAGTCGGTTCTGCTACCAAAATGCAATAATCGGCATCTTTAATGCTTTCCATTACGATGCAGGCACTTCCCGGTGGACAATCAATAACAGTAATACCACTATCCTTTGGATTTTTCTCCAATAACCTATCTATAATAGGGACACCGGAAGCCTCGCCTATGTTTAGGATCCCGCTTAACACAGTTACATTTTTAGATATACCCTTTTGCACTTCTCCTATAACCTTTTCTCTTTCCGTCAAAGCTTTTTGGGGACAAACCAAAATACATCCGCCGCAGGAATGACAGATATCATCAAATATAATCAGTTTATCTTTGATATAAGCCAAGGCATTAAACCTACAAAATTCAACACATTTGCGGCATCCGTTACAAAGTTCCTCATCTACAACAGGTATCTTTACAGTTACCTTTTCTATTTGGATTTCCTTGGGTTTTAAAAAAAGATGCCCATTAGGTTCTTCTACATCACAATCTATATATGTAGAGTTATCTGCAACCACAGCCATATTTACAGACATAAGTGTTTTACCCGTGCCGCCCTTGCCGCTTAACACAGCTATTTTCATGCTACTTTTGCCCATGATTATGAAATCCCGCATGTATATCTTCAAGTAACGGCAATTTTTCTTCGATAAAAGCCTTTATATTATCAGAAATCGAATCACTCATTGTCTTATAAAGCCTTATATTTGCCGCTTTCAATATATCTGCCGCATTATCCCCGCATCTTGGTGCAAGTAGTGCACTTACCTTTCTGTCTGCTATTAACTGTGCAGCCTTAATCCCCGCACCACCTCTGCTTACAGCTGCACTGTTTTCTAAAAAATCACTCTCTTTTGATTTGATATCATATATCAAAAAATAAGGTGCTCGACCAAAAGATTCACATACTCCACTCTCCAAAAACTTATCATTTACAGGAATTGCTATTTTCATTTTAATCCTCCTTGTTTTTGCCATGCCTATGCCTATGGCATCTTCCTACGCCACAAGTATTTTGAAACCCATTGCAAATTTCATAGTCTCCGCCCTCTATCCTCAGAACCTTTCCTTCAACCAAAGATTCTGCAACCTTTTTTCGTGCATCGCTATAAATACGCTGCACCGTTGTACGGGCTACATTCATCCGCTCGGCACATTCTTCCTGGGTTAAACCTTCCAAATCGATTAATCTGACAGTCTCATACTCATCAACAGACATAATTACAAAATGCTCATGATCAAAAGGTACATTTAATGGCCCAAAATGACTATTGTCCGGCAAACCGCATACTCTTCTCCATTTCCTGGGTCTCGCCATATATTCACCTCTTTCTATCTACCCTAACTTAATTGCCAAACTTCTAATGTATACTGCACCGTTAAAGTCGGATACTGACCCCTACTTTATTATTATACATTGTTATGGTCATATGTCAATAACTTAAAACGTTTTTGATAATTCAACAATCTTACTTTATAATGATATCACAAGAATAATCAACTAATTACTCGCTTTTTTAAATTAAGGAATTCCGTAAGGGTGTAACTATTCGCACATACCTAACTGCCTTATATCGCTATGATAAATGTTACTTTCGAGGCTGCCGAAGAATCTTAGGATCCGCCCCAATGCTTGGGATGACATCCTTTGGAATAAACTGTAATGTTTAAAAATACAGTTTTACTATTCACACATAGTATAACTTTGAATTTCTTTATCAAAAATCATTACTATTTGATAAAGATTAGGATGTTGAGATGCTTAAGATTCGCAGGGTAGTTATAGTATAAACAGTAACCATATAATCATAAGAGGTGTGAAATGGATAAAATTGCTTTGGGGATAGATTTGGGAGGAACAAAATTAGACGCAGGGATTATGAATAGTTCCGGTAACCTCAATGCCAGAATGAGGTGCCAAACCGAGGCCCAAAAGGGGCCTAATAGTGTTATTAATAAAATAAAGTTTATAATAGAATCCCTTATTAAGCAGCAAAATATACAAAAGCGTGATATTGCAGGTATTGGCATAGGTATTCCGGGATTTATTGATTCCTATAATGGGAAAATAGCCGCTCTTACAAACCTGCCGGGATGGGAAAACATACCCTTATCGGACATAATAAAAAGTGCTTTTAATCTTCCTGTAAAAATTGACAATGATGCTAACGTGGCGGCATATGGGGAATATTTGTACGGTTCAGGCTCAGGCACAAATAATTTTTTCTACATGACTGTAAGCACTGGTATAGGCGGGGGAATAATAGTTAATGGAAAAGCGTACCATGGTGCCAATCACGGTGCCGGGGAAATCGGTCATATAATTATAGATATGAACGGTGAAAAATGCAGCTGCGGCAATTACGGTTGTTTTGAAGCAATGGCCTCGGGTACAGCTATGGCAAAATTTGCAGAAAAGGCAATGGATATGGGCCATAAATCAATAATAAATGAAATTGCAGGAAATAGAGCTATAAAGGCAGAGCATGTTTTTGAGGCTGCAGTAAAAGGAGATAGTTTAGCTGTAGAATTGGTCAATAAAGAAGCCTTATATTTGGGCATAGGAATTTGCAACACAATAGCCATGTATAACCCGGAAAGAATTGCCATAGGCGGTGGAATATCCAATCAATGGGATGTATTATATCCCAAAATAATGGAAACCGTAAAGAACAGGGCCTTAAAACATAACCTAAAAGCATGTGATATAGTAAAGGCTGAATTAGGTTCAAATTCGGGTATTATAGGAGCCGCAGCACTGATACTTCATTAATTGCAGGAAACCCGGCACTTATAGAGTGTTGGGCATCGTTATATTTTAAACAATATCCATTTGCATGTGGAAAGCTCGTACTTCAACTCATACACTTTTTGAATATTATCAATGGTGCTTTGGCACCTGAATACC
>CAZQHS010000123.1:0-456 GCA_964593485.1 uncultured Clostridiaceae bacterium | reverse complement strand
CTTTAGAAAAAACCGCTATCATGTCAATGGGTTTTGCCACTACTTTCAATTCGCTCACTTCCTATATAATTGCTTTTAATTTTTAAGCCTATAAAATCCCGCTCATTAATGGATACTCATCTATATCCACTCCACCTATCATAGGTTTTATTTCCTTATCTAAAAATGTAGCACGTACAACAGAATATTTCCCATATGTATCTCTTACTTTATCTATGGCATAATCCAAGTTTTGTTTTTTTTCCTTTAATTTATCATCAAAGATTGTAGTTTGTATAAATTCATCACTGCATAAATCCGCTACTCTAACCCCTAAATGCCTTATTTTTTCACCTTTCCATCCTTCATCAAACAATTCTTTTACTACTTCAAATATTTCAATTGTGACATTTGTGGGCGAAAAAATCTTCTTTTGATGGGAATAAAACTTGAGTTCCGAAGTTCTTATTTCCACCG
>CAZQHS010000122.1:993-4755 GCA_964593485.1 uncultured Clostridiaceae bacterium | reverse complement strand
TGAGTTGGGTGGAAGGGGTAGCATGGCTGTTTTGACTAAGGATTCCCCGGAGTGCTCTATCCAGACATCTATGGGAGATTGAGGAAAATCAAGCTATTTCCTCTTGGACTAACGCACAGTTAGGGAAGCATTCTTTTCCGACTTGGGTAATTTCTATTATGAATGCTACTCTCGTGGTTTATCGGTGAGTCTTAAGAACCTTCACTTTGTTCATGATGACTCCAAGACTCTGTAGTGCAGCCACGGCAGGCTTCAGGCATTTCTCCCGTGCGGATAAAATAGGTAAATCTTTTTAGAAAATTTACTTCATCTTTTTTACATGATCGCGTAAATTCTACTATTCTGAGCAGACGCTCACGGGTTTCGGGTGATAGATGGTGCTCCATACGACAAGCATCTTCTTCGGCTATTTCCGGATCCAACCCCAATATTTCATGAAAAAAGGCATATAGGAGTTTGTGTCTGGCATAAACATCCTTTGCTATGCTTTCTCCCATTTTGGTCAGTTCTATATAGCCGTACTTCTCTTGTTCAACCAATCCTTTTTCCGATAGGGAGCGTATTGCGGAAACAACGGAGGGCATTTTTACATCCAAGGCTTCAGCCACATCTTTTACCCGTGTAACTTTACCTTCTTGTTGTATAATATAGAGAGTTTCTAAATAGTCTTCTTCCGATTGGGTATAGGCAGTCATGTTTTCACCTCGTTTAAAGTTTTTCCCATCAATAATATTTGAACTAAAAACAATTTTTGTATTGATTGGCGGATAAGCATCTGTCTATGACAAATACCTAATGCCTTTATCCGATATCTTAAAGGTTTTTAGAATATCCTTATGGCAGGCTTTGGCATATGGACAACCGGAACAAAACGTGATACAGCCCTGCCCCGTTTTATCTTCTATCAAATATCCCATCCTCAGTAATTGATTAACTCCTTCTTCAATTATATCCACATTTATATTTAATTCTTCCGCTATTCGCGTTTTGGATATAAGGCTTTCTCTATTGATTATTTTTAAAATATCCTTGAGCATTCAATCATCTCCCGAAGTTAATTAAAACCTGATAGGCTACCTATTTGAAATACCGCTACTGCAGCAACCCATGCGATTAGTAAGGTATAAAAAGCTAAAAACAAAGGCCATTTATATGAGTTTGTCTCCTTTTTAACTATGCCTAATACAGCTGCACAGGGTGTATAAAGCAATGTCATAACCATAAAGGATAAAGCTGATAATGAAGTAAAATGTATTCTTACTGCATCCACCAATGCCGTACCTTCTTCCATATATTCACCGGCATACAACATTCCCAGTGTACCTACAACAGCTTCTTTTGCAGGCACACCTGCAAATAAGGCTACAGATGCCTGCCAATTACCAAATCCGGCCGGTTTAAAAACAGGTGCGATCAAAGTGCCGATTCTGCCTAAAATACTGTATTGGCTATAAGGTTCGGCAGATGTTGGCAATACCGCCAACACCCATACCAAGGTTACAACCGCAAATACTATGGTTCCAGCTTTTGTAACAAACTCTTTTACATTATCCCACATATTTCTTAGCACATTTCCGGCAGTTGGCATTCTATAAGGTGGTAATTCCATTATAAAAGAAGATACTTCCCCTTTAAACAAGGTTTTACTAAACACTTTTGCCATTAATAGTGCCACAGTAATACCCAGGGCATATATGGAGAATAACACCAGTCCGCCGTGGTGAGAAAAAAATGCACCGATAAAAACTGAATATATGGGTAGTTTTGCTCCGCAAGACATAAAAGGGGTTATTAGGGTTGTTATCATTCTGTCTTTTTTGTTGTCCAGGGTTCTGGCGGACATTATTCCGGGTACGTTACAGCCGAAGCCGATTATGAGGGATACGAAGGCTTTGCCCTGAAGACCTATGCCTCTCATAAAATCATCCCATATATAAGCGGCTCTTGCCATATAACCGCTGTCCTCCAAAAGACCAAGAAGTAGATACAATACGGTTATAACGGGAACAAATTCGATAACGGCACCTACTCCGCTTATAACACCATCCGATACAAAGGCAATCAGCCAATTGGGGGCTGCAATATATGTCAATAAGGATTCAATTATTTTTCCAAAGGTTTCTATTATATATACGGACAAACCGCCTAAAAGTTCCTGTCCTACTTTAAAGGTCAGTTGAAATACAATAAACATTATAATAGCAAAAATCGGTATTCCTAAATACTTATTTGTTATAATCTTATCTATTTTATCAGTAGTAGTGATTTTTTCTTCTTTTGGTCTTTTCACCGAATCTTTTGTTGCATAATTTGCAAAGGCATACCTGGCATTAATGATTTCCAATTCCAGGTCCGCTTCTTCATGTTCTTTATAGAAATTTTTTATGGTTTTTATTGTTTCTTCATCAACATTGGATTTTTCAAGCCGTGTGAGTATTTCTTTATCTCCTTCAGCTATCTTAATTGCCATCCAATCTATGGGATAAGGAAGTTTTCTCCCTTTAAGAGTCGTTTCTACATAATTAATATGATTCATTACATCTTGGTTATACTTAATAGGATTTTTGGGAGATATATCTTTTTCCATCAACTCTGTAGTTTTTTCTATTATTTCATTTATGCCTATTGCTTTGGATGCCACCGTGGGTATTACCGGAATCCCAAGGTTTTGTGATAATTTATCTATATCAAATTTAATATCTTTTCTTTCCGCTTCGTCTACCATATTAAGAGCAATAATCACTTTTTTACCCATTTCAAGGAGTTGTGACGTAAGATAAAGATTTCTCTCAACGTTATTGGCATCTACAACATCTATAATTACATTGGGATTACCAGATAAAATAAAATCTCTTGCCACTACTTCATCTTCGGAAAAAGCACCGAGGCTGTATGTTCCCGGCAAATCCACTACATGATATCTTATTTTATTATAACAGAAGTAACCTTCTTTTTTTTCTACAGTAACACCGGGATAATTTCCTACTCTTTGGTTTGAACCGGTTAATGAATTAAAAAGAGTTGTTTTACCGCTATTGGGATTACCTATCAGTGCAATAGTCAAGTTTTCCATGTGAATCCCGCCTTATTTTTTATCTTAATTAGATTGATGTTTCTAATAAAACCTTTTCTGCAAGTCCTCGACCTAACGCTATTTTATTGCCTGCAAGCGAAACTATGATAGGGCCTGTATCATTTTTTATAATCTTTACAGGGGCACCAATATTTAAACCCATTTCATAAAGTCTTCTTGTGGCACATCTACCTGCATCTATAAATTTTACTCTTCCTTCTTCACCTTTTTTTAGAGTTACTAATTCCTTCTCCATTGCCATTCTCCTTCCCATTCTGAATTATCTTTGGTGCCTAATTCATTAGCCATGACTAATAAAGTTAGTTGAGTCTAACTTTATTATATTTATTTTGATTATTTTTGTCAATAGAAAAATATTAGTGGGCGTCAATGGCGTAGCTCATGTTCCACTGTTACTGTTCACACGGTCTTGGTGTCATCCTGAGAGCAGCGAAGGATCTTTTGCCTTTTCGACAAGTTATAAAGCTACATTTATCACAGCAAATTAAGACAATTAACTAATGCGTTAATAGTGTAGCTTTAGCATAGAGAGAAAATCCATTATAATTTCGATGGTGTGTGGTCCACTAATCTTTGTTTTTATGCTGACTATTACGTAATATATACATTATTTATGATATACTTAAAAGTGGGAGTCGAAAGGAATAGTACGAAGAGGTGGAAGCTAT
>CAZQHS010000122.1:0-983 GCA_964593485.1 uncultured Clostridiaceae bacterium | reverse complement strand
TCAAAAGTGCAATACAAATGGATCGGATTAGCGCTAAGAGGTGAAAGCTATGGAAACTGGGAAACGGCGTAAAGGCAAGGTAATAGGATTAATATTCACAGGTGTTTTATTGTCCGTGATCCTATCATTATTGTATATGGTGGGGTACGTACCCTTCGCGGGTAAAATTATTGCAAAGCATAAAATAGAAAACTATGCAAAAAAACATCTGAATAAAACCGATTCGATAACAATAGAGTATGACTGGTATAATGGAACCTATGTTTGCAGTTCATGCAGCAGTCCAGTTTTAAAATATAAAATTCAAAACAACACTATTTTCGACGGCAATTTGAATGATGAAGTTAATTCAAACATTGTGGATATCTATAAAGATATAGCTGGTAAATTCTCGCAAAATATCAGTTTTCCAAAAAGCATTTTTACATGGACCACTGTTAATGCAAACGATTATGACATCTTGGCACAGCGGTTGTATTTGCTGGGGATTTATAATACTGAGGAACTATCCGAGGATGAAAGCAAAAAAGTACCTGCATGGATAGCCTCCGAGTTCATTTCATATTTGGGCAGCGATTATAACATAACCGGGATACAGCTTATCTATGCAGATAAAAACGGCATGTATGAGATTGTGATTTCAGCGGATACCTTTAAGCAACTGGAATATGATCAAATGTTAAAGGCTACAAAAGTACGCACTGGCAGGGAATTGTCGGAAAACTATTTCAAATGGCTTGAAGAGAACGGGTTCAATAAATAGTTATTTAATAGTATTTTCCTGACAAAGTGCGAAAGTAGTGGAACCACTGTCGCATTTAATGAATAGTTAAGTAGTATTCTTATTACTGACCTATCCCGGCTTATTTGTATCATTTTATGTTTGGATTTTGCTCATTTGCTCATGGGCAACGGCACATTTCGTATCAGTACTTTAGAAAATAAAAATTTGGTGGTGTTTTATGTGATTGAAATTAAGGGTA
>CAZQHS010000121.1:0-4799 GCA_964593485.1 uncultured Clostridiaceae bacterium | reverse complement strand
CTTTACACATCCCAATTTTTATTATAAATTCTATTCTACACTAAATACCCAGTCGCATAATGTATCACCATATACAACATATTCATATTCGTCCGCACCATAGAAAGCATAATCTTCTTCCCCTGATAATGTGTATGTTTCACCAGGTTCAAGTGGATCCTGCCCCTTCCATACATCATTGTAGGGTTCGTCAATGTAATACCAGGCAACCAATCTTGTTGATGAATGGTCTGTTTCACCCCAGTATTTATACTTCCAGGACTGGAGCCCGGAGATACGAAGATTGTCATAAATCCATTCTTCCACCCATTCATTGAGTTCTTCTTCAGTTTCAAAGTCCTCAGCATATGAAGCTGTCAAGTGGGCCTTATACCCTCTGTTAAGTATTTTTATCATATCCTGTGGTATAGCCGGATGATCGCTTGCCCCGGTTTCGCCATTAAAGAACCAAATTGCCGTTTCGCTCTCAATAAAAGCCTTAATTTCGTCTTCATTCCAATGCCCTATTGAACTGTTTTCAAAAGTTTCATCCAACTTATCGAGATCAACCGGCTTGCCCAAACGACCATTGAGACATATAAATTTGTCTATCAATCCAGGGAATTGTCTTATTAAATCCGATGTTACTTGAGTACCAGCTGAGTTTCCGATGCCTACAATATTATCTTCATTCACATTATAATTATCGATAAAATACTGAACCACACCTGCCGCTTCAACTGCAGAACCATGTACATGAGGCGAGATGACTATTACATCCTTATCCATCCACCCAGTCAAAATATTATCGAAAACAATATTTATACCGTGATTATTAGCTATTACGTCGCCATCCTCATCATACAATTCCCAGTAGGAGGTTCCACCTCCGCAGAGGAAGTTGATCAACGTATAAGGCTCCGTCCGATCGGGATCATAATCTTCCGGTAAGTAAACGGAAACTGGTACTTTACCATCGAAAGCCTCATAGCCCGTTGCTTCGTACGTTGTATTGAGGTAATCAGAGACAAAGTCATTCACGTCAATAGCCATATGCATAAATTCGTCGGCTTTATTGTTCACTGTAGATAACCAAAGACCTCCGGGGATATAATTTCCGCGTCCGTCTGTTAGGGCAATACCTTCTGCGAAATCCGCACCATTAAGGCAAAGCACTAAATCCAAGTTTTTTCGTGCCGTATAGCCTTTTCTAGTAGTGTTGGCCTTAAAATCATCAGTGTCCTCATTACCAAAATAGAGTACATTATTATTATCAATGTACCATGCCATTGTAGACATGCCACCTATAGCATTGCTTGAGCGTTCAGTTACCCTTTCAGTATCCTGTGTGATAATTAATGTCACAGTATTGGCGTCTTCATCAATACTAATACTAGTTATATCGGCTGCTGCATATGCCGGATTCGATCTGCCTCGGTCCCATATCTGGAAATCGAATTTGTCTACACCGGAAATATCTACTCCCGTTTTGTATGTTATTTCCACCTCATTCAGCTTTTGCCCATAGAATGACGGGTCTGTATATGCTTGTATATTCTCAATATCCTCGATACTCGGACTTAAAGGAGAAGTTTCTTTAAATATCTCTACCTTATCATCATCAGCAAAAGCTGATTCGCTGTAATAGCGTATAAGGTTATTGTTTTCATCAATCTCAATGCTGTAATGCTTCATGAAATCCCAAAGCATAGGCATTTCTTCACTTATACAGTTGTGTGAGCGATAGAGATTTCGTGACAATTTTACAAAGTCTATATTTTTTCCTTCTATATCTTTTGACCAAGCCCATGTTTTAAATCTATTCATCCAGCCGCTGACTACATGATCTTCTTCATCGACTATTTCAAAGTCATTCACTCCTAAATGATATGATGCCCAGTTATCAAGTGTATTAGTCGTATCATCCCATAGTGTCCCTGATAAGAAGCTTAAGTCACCAGCGCCGTGAATAAAATAATTTGGAATGAATTTTCCGCTTGCATCATAATTTATATTGTCAATTCTCACTTGACCAGATGCATCAGGTGCTGCTCCTCCGGATGTAGACGCAACTGCTGCAAAGTATTCCGGGAAAGCAATTGCCATGCTTTGTGTCAACATGCAGCCTGCTGATTGCCCTGTACCATAAATCCTTGTGCTATCAACATTGTATTCATCTAAAAGAACTTCTCTCAACTGCTCATAAAACGCTTTGCTGTTTTTATGGCTTACTGTAGTTGCTCCCGGTATATTGTTTTGCTCACAAATAATTGCAAGCACAAATCCTTCTTCCTCTGCTACCTGCCACCACTGTGTTGCATCAAGGAACACCCTGTCTGTCTGGCTGTTTCCTGGAAATACAACTACTGCAGGTGCTTTTTCTCCCCATATATTTTCAGAACTTTCAGGATCATATACCATATACTCCCTTAGTTCTCCTTCAACTTCCATTGTTTTTATTTCTATGCCCAGATTATCATAAACTGCTCTTATTGATAGTTGATTGCCGTATGCCACTGCATTTTCGTAGCGTGTATAGTAGCTTAAAAAGCCATATATTTCATCTGCAGTCCCTGTTTCACCAAAACCTTCTTCATTCAATAAAGCAATCTTCGAAATGGGTCCTGAATGACTGGTCATCCAGCTTGCAGAATCAGATTTTTGGGAGTATACTTCCCCAAGTTCTTCATTGTATATTGAAGTTTCTACACAATCATTGGCTTTCTTCCAATAATCAAAACTGTCAGAATAACCTGTTCTGGGGTTTATATACCATGTCGGCAATAATACTTCGTCGTAAGTTATTTTTTCAAAACCATCAGGGAATTGAATTACTGCATAGCCTCCGTTTTCACCACCGAATTCCATTTCCGCAAACTGGTCAAAGTAATCAGCTTCCAAGCCTTGTGAACCGAGATAAACCTGGCTTATTACCTTTAATGGATTTGCTGCTGCCCATGCTTCAAGTGCAGGTGCTCCATCTCCATATCCTACGAAATAATGTTCTCCGAAAATTGAGAAATAAGCATTGGCACTGTAGAAGCCGATTGCAGCATTTATATATGCTTGCTCTTCTTCATAATCGCCCCAGCCTTCATTACCGGGCTCTAATATGAATAATCCCTCTTTTCTTTCATCGGCTAATGCTTTCCATCCGCTTTCTACTAAAAATTCTTCTGTATCCATACCGTCCGCTAAAGCTATTACCGTATAATATGCTCTTACCGGAGTACCCTCGGGTATATATACCTTTGCTGTACGGGATACATCACCTACAAGTAGTGATTTTTCAAAGTATCCTGTCAATGGAAGCTTGTTTGCCTTGTTTGTATCAAAGGTTGTGGGTTCCTCTACCTCATCAAAGTTTAATGCTGTAAGTCCCGAAGGCATAGTTGCTTTTGAACGAACCCACTCACTTATGCCTATTCCTTTTACACCCTCTTCCAATCTGTCTTCCCATGAAGAATCAAATGATATACTGTAGGCTAATTTTGTGGCTGAATGATAAATAGGCGGTCCTATATCAATTCCATCAACAACAAAATCTTCATTTTGATATGTTGTAAATTTCAAATTATCCTCTATCCATTGCTCAGTTCTGCCATTTTCCTCATGTAATTCCAACAAGGCCTGGTAAGTTGTTTGTGCCCTTTGAATATTAATCGATCTGTCGCTCACTCCGTGGTGGAACCAAATAGCTGTTCCAGCATCGGCCACCGCTGATAATTCATCTTTTAATTCATCTTTTCGCGCTTCCGGGTATGCCGAACCTCCAGGATTTACTGCTCCATTTGCACAGATAAATGCTGCTACCAAATCCGGTCTTTTCATCAGTACTTCAAAAGATTTTGCAGTTCCTAATGAATTTCCTGTCAAATATATTCTGTTAGTATCTACCGAATAGTTTTCTATAAAATATTCATAGGTAGCAATTATATCATCAGCAGCATTATAGGTATCTCTCATTGATGCAGGTACTGAAGAGCGATAATGGGTTGACACAATAATCATATCCTCTTCTTCTATCCATGCTGTAGCTGACTTATCCATTGCAATGTTAGTCCCGAAGTTATCTTCCCCGCCTACCTGCCAAAATGAAGTTCCTTGACCTGTTAACGACATTATAATAGGATATTTTTTTGATGTGTCGTAATTTTTTGGCAATCGATATTTAACCATAATGTTATCTATACCACTGCTGCTTGGTATTGTCAACAAATCTTCAAACTCATCATATTTTAACTGTATGGTTTTTTCTGTCATTTCCATTTCTTGATTGCTTGCTTTAAAAATTACTTCTCCCTCCGGGTTCAAAACGTCGGTTAATTGTTTCACCGTAGTATTTACATCATTTTTGAGCCAGTAAGATTGAGTTTTTTCTTCTCCGTTTTCAAAGTAAATATAGTTGTTTACCATATTTCCTATATTAGATTTATCCGCAATTTCCACTATTACATATTTACCAGGTACTGATACTCCATCTTCTTTCATTTCAGGCTTATCATTTGTATAGACTCTGCTGATTTCTGCAGCTTCCATTACTTTTCCTGTCGAGTTTAAATCCTTGACCTCATAGCTTTCTGCAGATAATTCATCAGCATCAACAATATCAGGATATTCAATTACAACTGCTGTTAATTTTTGACCAAGAAGTCTCATATCGGTTATTGCCTGTAGTTTTATCGAGTCTTTTTCCTCTTTAAATATCTCTACCTTATCATCAGCAGCAAAAGCTGATTCGCTGTAGTAGCGTATAACATTATTATTTTCATCTATCTCAATGCTGTAATGCTTCAAGAAATCCCACATGATTTCATTAT
>CAZQHS010000120.1:1160-4926 GCA_964593485.1 uncultured Clostridiaceae bacterium | reverse complement strand
ATGTGATGTGCGAGCTGCAGCCGGCAGAGTCGTGCCAGGGGCAGAGTCGTGCCAGGGGGCAGCAGAGTCGTGCCAGGTACAGAACTTTAGAACTTATTGCGTAGCAGCAATAACACTACCAAAAAAACACCCGAGGGTAGTGTTAAACAGTTTGTGTTTCCCTCCTCCAAACTAAGGAATTTTGAAAATATTTTTTGGATTTAAAAACACCCGGGTTTTATATAAAATCCCGGGTGTAAATAATTTTACAATTATTCAGTAATCAGAGTATGCTTTATTTTGTACCCTTTTTCATTCAGTTTCTTTTCCACTTCAGTAAGGTCCGTAATAGGCGCCCTAATTACCAAATCCCTTACCCCGTTGCCCTCAAACAATGCTATATGCGTAATATTAATATGCAAAGAAGAATATATATCGGAAATTACAGCGATACCGCCGGGAACATCCTGAGTTTCAACAGTAATACGGCTTCCCTTGTCTTTAAAACCTAAAAGGTCGATAAAGGCATCAAAAATATCACTTTCCGTGATGATACCGACTAATTCACCATCTTCCATAACGGGAAGAGTGCTGACTTTATTCTCCCTCATCAAAACCGCTGCTTCCTCCAAAAGACTATCCGCCTCAATAGTTATAACCTTTTTAGTCATTGCATCCTTCACAGTAATTAGTGACAAGAAATAGTGTGCTTCAAAAATGCTGAGGGAAGTAGCCTTAGTAGGCGAAACCGCTTGAATATCAACTTTCGTAAGCAAACCCACAAGCTTACCATTATCTACCACAGGGAATCTCTTAAAACCCGTCTCTTTAAAAAGAGCCACTGCATCGGAAATAGAAGTATTTGATGGTATGGTGCGTGGATACTTGGACATTCTGTTTTTAACGAACATATAATTCTCCTTTCAAATTTCATATTTTGGGCTGCATTTTCTCTGCCTAATAAAGCAAAAAACATTGTTAAAATATTCAAATCTTTATATTCAAATTATATCAAATGCTTTTGGTTTTCGCAATGGACATGCTTTTAAATTTAATTAGTAAAAATAGTCACAACCTGTCCATATTTTGTAGTATAATATAAATTAGTGGAAAGATGAGGAAAAGACTTAAACAATATCTAATAAATATATGTTTAGTTTTTCCAAAAAAATGACATTTTAATAAAAGTTCTGACAAAACTATTAGACTTTTTAATTATACAAAATTATGAAAGGGGGATAGTTGTTTTTATCTCAAAATAAAAAAAAGAGGGGAAAAAATGATTCCCAAACGTAAGATTTCTAAAATTTTGAGCATCGTTTTATGCATTTCACTGATTTTGTCTACGTTTGCATTCGCGGATGCAGGGGAACCGAAAGATTATGAAGGACACTGGGCAGAGGAAAGCATAAAAGCTTTGTTTGAAAAAGGTATCATAACCGGATATGAAGACGGCAGCTTTAAGCCGGACAAGGAAATAAGCAGAGCCGAATTCATGGCTATCGTGAACAGAGCCTTTGAGTTCAATGAAGAAGCCGTGATTGAATTTTCAGATGTAAAAGTAGGCGAATGGCATTACGAACACGTTGCCAGAGCGGTAAAAGCAGGATACATAAAAGGTTTTACCGACGGAACCATGCGACCTACCCAAAACATAACAAAACAGGAAGCTGCCGTGATAATTACGAGAATACTGGATATAGAGACGAACACGGCAGTATTGGCATCCATAAAAGATGGTGACAAAATACCCGAATGGAGTGCCAAAGGAGTAGCGGCAATCATATCAAAAGGATACATAAATCCAAACGAAGCAAATGAATTTGAACCCATAAAACTACTTACAAGAGCCGAGATGGCAGCAGCAGTGGAAAGAAGCTATGCAAAAGCAATCAAAAAAGTATATGTCACACCGGGAATATTTACAGGTGGCAACATAGACGGCAGTGTAAAAATTGATAACAAAAATGTGACACTCCTTGATACGGTGATAAGCGGGAACCTGATACTGGGAGAAGGCATAGGCGAGGGCGACGTGCACCTTATCAATGTAACTGTAAAAGGAGATACAATAGTCAGAGGCGGAGGAGAAAGCAGCATCATTTTAGATAACTGTCAATTCTCCAAAATTATAATAATAAAAGAAGATAATAAAATTAGGATATTAGCAAGAAGGGGCACCTCAATAGATGCTTCAGATGTACTATCAGGTGGGATATTAGAATCAGAAGGGGCAGAAGGAGAAGGCTTTGGTTATGTTACCATAGCGGAAGCCTTGGATGAAGATTCTTTAATACTATTAATAGGAAACTTTGAATCGGTGGAAGTCAGAGGCGAGGGAATACAAATACAAGCCTCAGGGGGTACCATAGGAAATTTGGTGGTTGCCGAAACAGCAACCAATGTAAATATAGAACTTGCAAAAGATGCAAGAATTACCACATTGACAGCAGATGCACCAACAACAGTTACCGGCGAAGGAAAGATTGATACGGCGAAAGTGAGTACGTCCGGATCTAAAATAGATGTACCCGTAGCCAAGATGGAAAAGCCGAAGGATGTTGAGGTAGAATGGAAGGAACCCGAGAAACCGAAACCATCATCGTCCGGCGGAGGTGGGGGAGGAAGTAGCTCCGGAGGCGGCACTACGGTGGTGAAGGTAAGTGGTGTTACCGTGACAACAGAGAGTGGAGCAACAGAAATAACCACTAAGGGTGGCACACTACAGCTTAAAGCTAATGTTGAACCATCAGGAGCAAGCAACAAATCAGTAACATGGAGCTTTGATGATAATGATACTGATACAGGTTCAGCATCAATTAATAATATTACTGGATTGTTGACAGCTATTAAAGATGGAACAGTTACTGTAAAGGCAACTGCTAATGATGGATCCGGAGTAGTTGGAAAAGCAGTGATTACGATTAGTGGGCAGGAAGAAATACTAGAAGCCCCAGTAGACGGTTTAAAGAATTTAGATATTACTGGATTGACAACAGACAATGTTAAATTCCTAGTCTTCGGTTTAATGGATGGTAAAGCTCAGAAGGTAGCAACTTTAGCTGAAGTTAAAGGGTTCATAGAAGAGGAATACAAAGTAACCTTCAATACTAATGCCATCAAAGTAGAAGAGGGCAAAATCTCCATCGACGGCAGTATCTTAAGCAAGGCTGACTGGAGAGCGATAAAAGCAGTTGATCCAGGTAATTCTGGAGTGCCATATAAGATCACCGTGCTGAAAGAAGATAAGACCAACAAAGTAGCCAAGATTGCTATGTATGAAGACGGTAATGCAGTTATTGAGGATTTGCAAGAGCCGAAACCGGATACAACGGCTCCTGAATTTAAGGGAATAACTCCGGCAGCAGGTAATATAGAATTAGCCCATGATGAGAACTTGGTAATCAAAGTAAAAGCATCTGATGAAAACCTAAAAGAATTAGAAATAGACCACAGCTTAGAGTCGATTCTTCCGGAATTCAGCGTCTATGCCAGTGCAACTGATCCTTATGGCGGTGACGGAGAAGCCTTTGGAACAGCAGGCGTAGTAGTGACCTATGACGAAGAAGGGCAAGAATGGACAATAGACTTTGGTAAAACTGTAACAGATACAATAGTAGATAAAGGTGGCATAACCCTCTACCTGGTACTAAAAGACGAAGCAGGCAACCAGTGGGGTAGCATGTATGAAGTAACAGAGGATAACACCTTTAAATATACGATAACCAGATTGCCGAAACCGGATACAACGGCTCCTGAATTTAAGGGAATAACTCCGGCAGCAGGT
>CAZQHS010000120.1:0-1060 GCA_964593485.1 uncultured Clostridiaceae bacterium | reverse complement strand
CAGGCAACCAGTGGGGTAGCATGTATGAAGTAACAGAGGATAACACCTTTAAATACACGATAACCCAGGATGAGGATCCGGCAGCAGAAATTATTTCAGCTACCTGGGAACCAACAGGTGCACCAGGCATAAATAACAATAAGCTTTATACAAGTTATAAGCTAATGGCAGAAGAAACTCAGATTTCGTTGGATTTGGAAAATGTATCATCAATTACAGAGGAAAAACCTGATGGGACGACTGTTAAATTAACGCCAGATTCAGGCACATTATTGTGGTTTAATGTTGTCACAAAAGCAGCCGGAGATTACAAATACACTATTGAAACCAAAGCTGGTGATATTTATGAGGCAACGTTAACATGGGATGTATTAGAATCTATTGAAGCCGAAAAACAGGGTGAAGATTTAGTAAAATGTGGGGACGGTATTTACCGGTATCACTATAAGATTAGCTTGGCTATGGAAAAGGAAGACACCTTTGTTTACAGGATAAAGCCTACTGGTGATATTGATCAGCAGATAATAAATGACGATAGTGATGACTTTAGCATCTATTTTAGACCGACTGGCAGCGACTTCACACAACTGGAAGGAAACCACACATATGTGATTAAAAAGGGAGACGATTGGTATACATCTGTGATCACTTATGAAGAACCAGACACAGGTGAAAATCAAGAACCGTAAGTAAGATATTTTCTATAATGCTGGGTATCAAACCGGGGGATTCAATGCAACGGGATATCCCTCCATGTTATAAGCTAACAATAGAGTAAGAATGAACACAACACAGCCCCGCGAGAAAGCAGGCAATTAATGCTTTCTCACGGGGTCTTTTTTCTATAGCACTAAAGGAGCTATTAGAAAAAGTGTATTATTTATATGAATGAAGACTAATTTTGTCGAATGATGCGAAAAGCGGATATACAATGATCTGGATCAATACCACGGAAACTTTCAAAAGAATTACATCCGAAAGAAAATCCTCGGAAAACCCCCCACGCAAAAGTTAACTATATCCAGAAACTATTTTTTGCATAGCATGTATTAGAAACAAA
>CAZQHS010000119.1:2155-5003 GCA_964593485.1 uncultured Clostridiaceae bacterium | reverse complement strand
TTGATGGAGATAAAAAAACCGTTTACTCCGGGGATACGGTAATATTCGATGGAAGTGATCTTGAAGAAGAATATGTTCCCACGGAAGAACAAAAGCCGGAAAATGAGATTGAAACTAAAAACGAAGGTTCCTCATCAATAGGAATAATAGGGGGGGCTGATGGGCCAACATCGGTTTATGTTTCCGGCAACCCTATAAAAGCATTGCTGGCACCTATAGTTATTACCGCTTTTATATTCTTTGCCATCGGTTATGCTGTAGGTACTAAAAGAAAACAAAAACGTGACCAATAAAACATATGTTACAGTTCACTCATTGCCGGATTTTCATATTAAAAATAAAAAGTAGGGGGGGTTTGCAAGATGATTAATGTTGTTGCGAAGCATTTTGTAAAAGAAGATAAAGTTGCAGAATTCATTGAAAAGGCAAAAAAATTAGTTGAGTGCACTCTTAAAGAAGAAGGATGTATCAAATATGGCTTGTTTCAAGATGAGAATAATCCTGCAATTTTAACCATAATAGAAGAATGGGAAAACAAAGATGCTCTTGATAAACACATGAAAACAGAGCACTTTTTAAGCATTGTTCCCGTATTAGGGGCTTTGGATGAAAAACCTAAAGAAATCAATTTGTATAAAAAAATTGTGTAGAGATCTTAACCTTAAAAGCAAAAGGGACAGTCCCCGCTGCTTATTTTAACTATAACGAATATATACAGGCTTCCAGTGAGAGTAGGGGGCCTGTTTTTTTATGAAATAAATGTGGTAAAATTAAGTAAGAATGATGAAGAGATGGGGGGTGCAGGTTTGGTAAAACTGAAAAAGACTTTTGGTTGATGCCTCCCTTTGCAGTTATAGCATTTCTTTTTGCCGCCGGATTACATAAACCATTGCTCTGGTTTCTTTTTAATATTTCTACTATATGCATATTTTTGACTTTGATATACAGATGGAGAAACTGGTTTTATCTTGATGTGGGGAGGACTATAAATGCAGAACGAATGGCAATGGAAGCCGGTAGAGAGTTAAAAGTAGATTTAAAGTTACAGGTATTCGGTTTACTTCCCTGGCCATGGATAGAAGTAAAAGATATTCTCCCGCCTCAGCTCACCGGTAATTGGGAAAACGCAACTAAGAATTTTATTTGGGCTCGTAAAGGAATGCCGTTACAGGCGGAATATTTTATACCTAATGTACGGCGGGGGATTCATATATGGGATGCTATAGAATATAAGTCCGGGGATCCTTTGGGGTTTTTATCATGCAAGGGAAGGATCCACGAATCCGAAAAACTTATTGTTTATCCAAGAACTATAGACCTGCCTGTTAATGTGTTTTTCCCCAAAAGGAGTTTAGGTTATATGACAGCAGGAAAAGGCTTTAATTATGATATGGAACACCCTGTTGGAATCAGGGAATATCAACTCGGAGACGGTTTAAGTCGCATTGCATGGAAATCGACGGCAAAGGTAGGGAGGCTACAATCAAAGGAATTTGAACCCTTGATGAACGACTCTTTTTATGTGATCATGGATTGTTCTGTCAGTACATGGGATGACGGATATGATTTGTCTTTTGAAGAAGCGGTTATTGCAGCCGCATCTATTGTAAAGGCAATGACAATGGCACATATGCCAGTAACTTTTTATAGCAATACAAAGGGACATTGTCGGCAAATATTCGTTGACAAGACTAATTACTATAAATATCTTTTGCAAATGGCTTTTATAAAAGCCGAAGGTGATGATAATTTCATTGATTTTTTATGTAAAACCGCATTTGCCCAGAATAGAAACACGGTGATTATTTCCTCCCATCGCGGTATTAGGTTTGAAAAAGCATTAAGTCAAATGTCAGCCGGTGGCAGTTATATTACTTTGATTCTAATCAAAAAAAATATTACAACTAAAAGATTTGACGATACGAAAAAAACAAATTTTTATAAAAGGATTATCGTGCATAAGGCAGATGATTTAATCCGGGACGCCGGTAAAAGGTGAAGAATATGGAACAGGAACAACCGATAAAAATTTTATATGGTTTATGGTATGTTGTATTCATTGTGGGTGTGAACTCTGGGGAATTTTTGGCTGCTTCGGATAAAATTATTTATATTTTCCTTTTATTCATGCTAATAGAACTTCTTTCCCCAAAAAAAGGTTTTCTTATCAATACCTTTTTTGCATTACTAATACTTCAGGTCACTTATTATCCGGGCAAATTTTATACTTTTTATTGGATTAACTGGTTGATTCGTGACATCAATCGGGAGCTGTCCACAATAGATAACGGTGATTATCTGCCAATCACTGCCATGTGTATAAACTTAGCCGTAATAATTATAATGCAGAGGATATATACACGAACTTTTTTAGGAAACCGTGGGAACACTTTGCTCTTTTGTTTAGGTACCGCCATACTTGCTATAGTATATACAGAACAAATAAAAGGTTCCCCAATTTATGTCATACTTTTTGTTACAATAGGTTTGCTTATAAGGGCGGTGGACCTGAAGGAAACCAGTGTACCATATTCTGCGGGGCTTCTTTTTCGTAACTCCACCCTTTGGATATCTGTCTTTGTCCTGTTAGCATTCGCCTTGCCTAATTATGATACATTTGATGTAGGAAATTGGTTCAGAGAAGAAATAATTTATCGTCCGAGTTTTTTCAGGGATAGCACCACAGTCGGTTACAATGCTTATGACGGTGACTTAGGCGGAAAGCTGGCAGAGGACAACACCCCTGTTTTGCGTCTTAACAGCCCCTTTCCCGTATATTTAAAGGGTGAAACTAAAAGTTATTATACTGGCAGAGGATGGGAAATAGGTTTTAAGTATGTTGTGAATT
>CAZQHS010000119.1:0-2145 GCA_964593485.1 uncultured Clostridiaceae bacterium | reverse complement strand
CATCTCTTATAGAAACATCCCATTTTGCTTCGGATGATGAAATCAATATAAATATACAGATTTTATCGCCATCCAAGGTCCTCTATGTACCCCGGTATCCAAGACGTATAAGCCTTTTAAAGGGCTATCGGATATTGTACCCATCGGAAATTGATACCGGAATGTACCCCTATGAATATTATACATATAGGGCAAACCTGGGAACAGGGGATGAGTATGATATAGCAACATATTTGCCCGGGGATGATCCTGATATATTAAGAGGCCTGACCAATGAAAATGCAGATATATGCTATACATCTTTGGATAATATACCGGGAAAAGTCCGGAGGTTGGCCACAGCAGTGACGGAAAAATATGATAATGGCTATGACAAGGCTTTGGCTTTGGTTGATTATTTACGGTATGGAAAATGGAAATATTCCACTGATACCCCTGCCCCACCAAAAGGTAAAAATTTTGTAGAACATTTTCTATTTGAATCGGATTCGGGTTATTGCGTGCATTTCTCTACAGCTTTTGTTCTTATGGCCAGGTCAGCGGGGCTTCCTACCCGCTGGGTCAAGGGTTATAATTATGGAACAAAAGAGGGAAATAATAATTATTTGATTTGCAACAATAATGCTCATACATGGGGGGAGGTATGGTTCGATGATTACGGTTGGGTACCTTTTGAACCTACTCCCGACAATCCATACCTGCATACAGTAATGAGAGACGGATATAGAGAACTCATTGAACCTGAAGGACGTTGGGACAGAGGTGCATACGGGTATGATGGTACAGGTCAGCAAATACCGCAAACCAATAAACATTTTAAGGCATTGCCTTATTTATTTCTTGTTGTTCTTTTGACTATTATATATATGGCCTTTAAATATATTTGGTATGATATAAATATAGATATAGCGGGGCAATATTCCCGGTTCCAATCCCGATTAAAACTTTTCGGATGGCAGAGGAATCCTTGGGAAACTCCAAGGGAACATTTGCAAAGGATGGACCTTTTGCCAGGTCAAACGGTTCTTGCAGATTTTATTCATCAGTTGGAGAGTACAATTTATGGAGGAAAGAAAAGTTTGGATAGAGTAAAATTAGGCAGTTCATATACAATTTTAGGGCTTTTGAGACATCGTTTCATCAGCGATAAAAAGAACAGGAGAAAGGGGCATTGATATGCATAGGTTAAAGGATTTAACGGATAACCTTAATAAAGTGTTGGTGGGTAAAGAATCAGTGGTTGAAATGGTGGTGGTTGCCCTTATATGCCAGGGACACATCCTTATAGAGGATGTTCCGGGTTTGGGCAAAACCATGCTTGTGAAGGGACTGGCACGGTCATTGGGATGCAAGTTCAGCCGTATTCAGTTTACCCCTGATTTACTTCCTTCGGACGTGGTGGGAGTGCAGGTTTATAATCAAAAAACCATGGAGTTCCAATATAGACCGGGTCCCATTATGGCTAATATTGTTCTTGCCGATGAAATAAATCGAACATCACCTAAGACTCAGTCAAGTCTGTTGGAAGCAATGGAAGAACGGCAAATTACCGTAGACGGAGAGACGAGACAATTACCTGAGCTTTTTATGGTCATGGCCACCCAAAACCCAATAGAGTATGAGGGGACTTATCCTCTTCCGGAAGCTCAATTAGATAGGTTCTTACTTCGCTTGACGATAGGTTATCCTTCACCCAAAGCTGAAGAGGAGATTGTAAGAAGTCAGGAATATGGGCAAAAGCCCCTTTATACTTTACAGCAGGTTTTAAATGTTAAAGAATTATTAAAAATAAGAGAAGAAGCCATGAGTACTAAAATTAGTGATAATTTGGTAAGCTACATTATAAAGTTATGTAACAGCACCCGGAATCATCCAAGCCTTTACTTAGGTGCCAGCCCTCGGGGTTCTTTGGGTCTGGCTCAAACAGCAAAAGTTTTGGCATGGTTGAAAGGCCGGGATTATGTTATCCCTGACGATATAAAAGTAATGGTTCTTCCCGTTTTAGCTCATAGGATTATATTGAAACACGAAGATTCGCTCTCAGGGTTGACTTCACGAGAGGTTATTACAAAAATTCTAAACAGCGTACCGGTTCCAACTTCATAAAAATAGGGGTTCATAAGTTTTGTCTTAACCTTGATAAAG
>CAZQHS010000118.1:0-5013 GCA_964593485.1 uncultured Clostridiaceae bacterium | reverse complement strand
TATTTTTGCAACCATAACATCGCTATTATACATTTATATATTCAAAAAATCAAGAAATAATAGAAATGTATATATTGCATGTAATACAGCATGTAATATAAAAAAATCGCAAAAAACCCCCTCTTCAAAGAGCAGATAAAAAGGGTGCCCGCGATATGTGGTTGAAAAATTTGAAAGATGATTACAAATTATATGCTGTTCAAAATGAAGCAGGTTTTTTTCTGAAATTATTTATTGTTTGTATAGGTCCGTTGCGCATTGATTTTTCCATTAATCTTTTTAACTCATAATAATCAATATCCATATTATTCCTCAGCCACGCCTCAAACATGCCCACATTGGCTGTCAGCATATATTCCAATGCATAGTTTAATTCCGGGTCAATATGCGCAGGATTAACACCAATATTTTCACAGATGCTTTGCTTTAAGAAATTAATAATTCTCCTCATAATATTTGATTTGCCATACGGAGCTACAAGGGCTTTTAACCATCGCTCATTTTTTTTTATAAAACCATCGTCCGGAAGGAATAATGCAAAATCCTTTCCTCCCATAATAATCGGAACCGTGTATGAAAGAGAATTTATAAAAACTTCATATTTTTCATCTTCAATTTGTTCCAGTAGATTGTAGATATCAGTATAATATGAATAAAAAGTAGACCTGTTAATGCCTGTAATTTCACACAATTTTCTGATGCTAATCTTATCTATAGTGTTTTTTTCATATAAATCCAAAAACGTATTTTTAATTAATTCTTTTGTTTCAGCACTATTTCTTCGAGATTTCATTTATATTTCATTAAGCCTCCATTCATAGCTTTTGAAAAACAAATTCTGTCTTTATACCACTAAAATTTCACATTTATTATAAAGAAATCTTCCGTCCAACTTAATGCTACATGATTAATTATATCAAAAATGAAATTACTTTATAACCAACACATTGCCGTGAAATGTTGGGTTGAAGATATCGCATTTTTTTCATTTTCCTATATATAATAAAATACCACGTTATGCCTTCATTATCAATTCGTTATTTTATTTTTTAACAGAATCCTAATCAAAAATCCGCATATCTCACTTATATGCGGACTTTTAACTTCACAAAAACTTATTTTGACTCAATTGACTGAAACACTTCAATTGTAATGTCTTCAGGACTCTGTACCGTAAAGAGCTTCATTATCCCGCGTCCCGGAACAGGAATTCCGGTGGGCGGTCCTGAAACCTTATAGCCCTTTTCCCTTAATAAATTATATGTTTCTTCAACATCGTCCACCTTGTAAGAAAAGCCCAAAAGCCCGGTGTAACCTGCTAACGTACCATCAGCTTTTGTCTGGTGAATAATCTCCATCATTCCTGTCTCGCAATTACCTTTTTGAAGCATAACTAATCGGGCCCCCGTAACAGCATCTGGATCTGAAGATGCTTCCTCCCCGCTTACGGCTGCCCCCGCTGCTTTAACGTCTTCCTCGCTCATCTCAAAATCATAAAATACATTGTCATATCCCAACGCTTTGTAAAAAGCACCCGAAGCCTCAAAATCAGGGGTATATACTGCCCCATGTTCCATTCCATTATTCAACATCATTTTCAATCTCTCCTTTTAAATATGATAGCCCATACACCAACCATTATTAAGTCATCAGTGTATGGGACTTTGATATTCTATATGTTAATCCTAACTGTCAAAACCTCCGCCGAAAAAGCCGAATACTTTTCCGAGATCCGGATATCCGGGTGTAGATTTTGCTGCTTTTATAAAATTAGTAACATTTTCGGAGGTATTTAACATCACTTCACGCTGCTGCCACTGAGCCTCATAAAATGCACCCTGGTCTGCCTGATATAATCTGTTGTATTCCTGCAGCCTTTCTTTGGATACGTCGCCTTCTTTGAGAGCCTGCGTCAGCACCTGAGCGCCAATCTTGCCCATGATCATTGCCCATGAGTAGCCGCCACCGCCTGCATTCTCGGCACCATTGCCGGCATCGCCAACCATTATTGCCCCATTAGCCGCATTGTCGCCGACCTTTCGGCAGGTCGCTATCTTCCAGCCTTTAATTTCACCAAGCAGCCTTGCATTTTCCAAGCGTTCCTTGCCAAGCTTTGTGTTATCCCTCCACCATGGGAAGAAGTCTTCTAATCTCATGCCGCTCTTTCGTAAAGATTCCGACATAATATACACGCCCACATTTGCAACATTATTTTCTTCATTCTCAGGGAATATCCACATATAACCCGCGGGCATGAACATTTCATGAGGGTAATGGAACTCAACGGCTTTGATATCCATTCCGCCGACGTTTTCATAATATCCCCGTGCTGCATACCATGCCATATCCGGATCTTCATTGAATACTCCTAACTGGCGAGCTTGCATTGAATGGGAGCCGTTTGCCACAACAACAGCATCAGCCCTTATATCCACACGCTTATTTCTGTAAAGACCCCGAACACCTTTCACATAGCCTCGTTCAATTATCAAATCGACAACTTCAAAGTCTTCCATAAAGTCCACTCCACCGTTAATAGCGCCTCTGCGGACAATATCATCGACTACATAGCGCCTGGTTATAATGCCGGTATGGGTGGGGGTAGTAGTTGCATCCAACACCATGTAGTCATCGTTGCAGTCGCTGAACAGCATTTTGTTAAAATGGTTTCCCGCTGCCATAACCTCATCGTATATTCCCATTTCTTTGTAAATCGGAAATATAGACGTCTGCTGATCGTCACCACAAATTTTATCTCTCGGCCATGTTTCCTTGTCCACCATCAACACATCAACACCCGCTTTGGCAAGATAGAACGATGCAGAAGAACCCCCGGGTCCTGCTCCTATAACAATTACCTGACGTTTATTCATTTATTCCACCTCCTCTTGCATAGAAACCATGGTGATTACATCACCCTCCGGACACACTGTCTGACAAACTCCGCAGCCTATGCATTTGTCGATATCCACCATCTGGTATCCGCACTGAAGACATCTAAGCACCTCTATTTCCGCTATGTCCCTATCATATCCCATTTCAACCTCTTTGAAATTCTTCGCACGTTCTTTCGGATCTGAAGCAGGTAATTCCGGTCTCATTATCTTAAGTCTGGTTGCCGGATATATCTTTTCATTTACATCAGCTAAATTAAGTTTTCTTAAATCCATTTTGTCCTTGATTTTATGGCTTTCAAGCT
Organism: uncultured Clostridiaceae bacterium; assembly: GCA_964593485.1. Lineage (GTDB taxonomy): Bacteria > Bacillota > Clostridia > Lutisporales > Lutisporaceae > JAAYKT01. The sequence continues at coordinate 1,814 of CAZQHS010000118.1, read as the reverse complement.
TTATTGCCACTTCCAGTGCCGCTTTCTTTCCGTCCGCCATTGCATCCACTACGGAGCATTCTGTTTTGCCTACATCTCCGGCAAAGAATACTTTTTCATTTCCTTCAAACTGATTCCAAATATTATCTCTTCCCTGTCCAATGGCAACTATTACCCAGTCAGCTTTTAAGGTCATTGTATCTGATTTGTCCGTTTCAACAATGAGTCTTCCGTCTTCGGCTTTTTCAAACTTCGTAACTTTGCACATCTCAACACCCGTAAGTTCGTTATGGACTCCAGTAAATTTCTGGGGTGACCAGCCTTCAAGCAGTGTCAATCCTTCTTCTTCCGCACTTGCTAAATCCCATGAATGACAAGGTACATCTTCGTCGATTTCAAGACATACTGCTGTTACCTTCTGTGCTCCCATCCTTATGGCTGTTCTTGCGGAATCTATTGCCACGTTTCCTCCGCCTATTACCACAACTTCTCCGTCAAGCTTGAATTCCTGTCCCGGATGTCTCCATATTTCCTGACCGTTATTTATTCGTTCCATAAAGTTCAAGGCTGTCATTACGCCTTCTTTTCTCCAGCCTTCAATTTTAAGCTCCTTTGAATTAGGTGCTCCTGCGGCAACTATAACAGCATCGTATTCTTTTAACAGCTCTTCCATCTTAGGCTTGCCAATTCTCTGTCCAAGACTGATTTTCATACCTGCCTGTTCAAGTCTTTCAACGTCTTTCGCAACTGCTTCACGAGGCAGTCTGAATTTCGGTATGCCTCTGTTCATCATGCCGCCTGCTTCATTTTCAGAATCAAATACCGTAACGTCGAAGCCTTCGAGAGAAAGGTAATGTGCCGCGGTAAGTCCTGCGGGACCTGCGCCTATAACGGCAACTTTTTCTTCATAAATTTTTGGGTACTTATCTGGAACGTATTCCACATTATCGGTAAGATAACGCTTGAGTCCCCTGATTGCGATTGGTTCATCCACTAAAATACCGCGCTTACATGCCTGCTCGCAGGGATGATGGCAGATGCGCCCGCATACTGACGGAAGCGGACACTTGTCCCATATAACCTCGAATGCTTCCTCTTCTTTTCCGTTGCGCAAAAGATTTACATATCCCTGAGGGCTTATGCCCAAAGGGCAGGCACTTGTGCAGGATTTTTCCGTTGCCAGTTCAACCATTTCATCAAATGTAATCGCAGGCTGAGAGGTACATGACGGGCATAGGTGGCAAACGATTCGCTGCTGCTCGGCTATTGCCTCCACAGGGCATATATCCCTGCATTTTCCGCAATTGACGCAATTCTGCGGATTGATGTGCGCTACTGCAAACTTGTTTAGCACATACTCATTCCCAGTCGTGGAAACGAGCTTTGTTTGTACAGCTTTCATAAAATTACACCTCCTGAATACTTACAGCATTATGCTGCAAGATTATCTACTATATTATAAACTTATAATATAATCATAATTAGGCTAAAAATATAACAACTTATTTTAAAAAAATTTGATTTCCATTTACATTATACTTGCATTTCATATCAATGCGTATATGGCACTTTATCACATCTGAAGATGTCAAGGGTGAGGATTATTGTTTGTCAATTAACATTTACCGTATTCGAATTATATCAAAAATAAAATACTTATGTAACCAACAAGTTGCAGCCAAGTGTTGGCTTAATGAAAAAACCTTCTTAATTTTAAATGGTCAAACTGTAGGCTGTGGACAGGCTGTAACTAGGCTGTGGGCATGAGACTGCGAGAAATGAAAATTTTATTGAACAATGTATTTGCACGTGCTATAATACTATGAGTTATTTAC
>CAZQHS010000117.1:0-5076 GCA_964593485.1 uncultured Clostridiaceae bacterium | reverse complement strand
CTAGGCTAAATTTGTGCATAATTTTTGCATGGGCTAATAAGGGGGGTATAAGGGTATTAATAGGTTAACTCTATGGTTTATAAAAATATATTTATTAATCCATGAAAAGGAGAAGGAGGAAGAAACATGTTTTTACCTGGCAAAAGGGTTATAGGGCAATATGTATATTATGATTCATCGGATGAAGCGATTAGGGTTTCCCAAGATGCTGAATGGGGAAAAGATTTATTAAATTTAATTAATGATCCAATTATGATAACCGATGCTAAAGGAAATATTATGCTAGTAAATGATTCGTTTGCCCGCATGCGGCGCGTAAAAAAAGAATATTTAATAAATCAAAACGTAAAAAGCTTTGATCCACCTTCCAGAGTTTGCGACGTGTTGAAAACAAAGAGGGCTATTCGTGGGATTTCACAAAGAGATGATGATGGCAGCATCTATATTGTGGAGGCTTTACCTATTCTGCAAGACGAAAATCTGAAAGGTGTAATATTAATTGCAAAAAATATTAGCGTAATGGAAAAAATTGATCATGCACAAGATGGTGGTAATGATTTTCAAAACGATAATTACATAGAATTTGTAGGTAAGGACATGAAGATTATAAAGCTTAAAGAAAAGATCGATAAAATTGCCAAATCCGACTTAGCAGTTTTAATAACTGGTGAAACCGGTTCGGGAAAAGAGCTCGTAGCAAAATCCATCCATACCAATAGCAACCGTTCTGATGCCCCTTTTGTAGCTATTAATTGCTCTGCTTTATCTTCCAATTTAATAGAAAGCGAATTATTCGGATATGATGATGGTGCATTTACCGGTGCAAAAAAAGGGGGGAAAGCAGGCTTATTAGAGGTAGCTAATGGCGGCACTTTGTTTTTGGACGAGATAGGGGACATGCCTTTAGATTTTCAGCCTAAGTTGCTCCGGGCACTTGAAGAGTATTCGATTAGGAGAGTGGGTTCAAACAATAAGCGCTTCATAGATATTCGCTTAATAGCTGCAACAAATAAGCGAATAGATGAGCTTTCTTTGGGTAGCTCTTTTAGAATGGATCTCTATTATAGATTAAAGGGGGTAAACCTCCATGTACCTTCTTTGAGGGAACGGAAAGACGATATCCCTGTTCTTATTAGGCATTTTTTAAAAAAGTTAAATGTAAAAACAACCAGGTCTATTACAATATCGCCATCGGCAATGTTCTATTTGATGGCTTACAAATGGCCGGGTAATGTTCGGGAACTTAAAAATACTGTAGAGAGTCTGTTTTTTCTATGCGAAAGCGGCTTAATTAGAAAATCGGATCTTCCCAATAATTTAATAGGAGATATGGATGATTATAAAGATAGGGGTAAGAATACTGGGTCGGTTACTATAGTAAAAAATGAATTTGATGGTAGAAGACTGTTATTGCTTGATTATCTTAAAAGTACCGAGTATATAACCAATAAAATATATTGCGGATTAACTAAAGTTAATAGGGTTACGGCTTATCGAGATCTATCCCGCCTTGTGTCGGAGGGTGTTTTAACCATGGTTGGCATGGGACGATCGGTTAAATACAGATATACAGGAAAAAGCAAATAAGCAAAGCCGTAATTTTAGTATGGCATGGCTTTTGCTTATATGTTAAGTATGAAGTTTTAAGATAAGGATGTAAACCACTATAAAGATTTTATCACTATAAAGATTTTATAATCTATGCAGCCAAAGCACTTATTTCCGGAAACAAGGAAGGCTGTTTAATATAGATTGATCAAACTTGGTAGGAGGTGAAGTATAAAAAAGGTTAAAAAATTATTAAGGGGGAAAACAATGAAAGGAAAATACAGACAAAACGAAACATGGGTTCAAAATCAATTTGTTGCACAGTATGGAATCGAAGCTTTTATGAAGAATGCAAATATGGGCTTAGAAGAAAAGGGATTCAAACATGTGGATATAATGCGTGCTTCATCTCGCATAACCTGCATGAAATCAATGCCTAAGGCTTGGAATATAGTAGCTCAGCAGCAAGAAGAGTTAGCCAGAGAAGCAGATGAAAAGGGACATGGTGCAACAGCGGGAGCTTTCTATCACAGAGCCGCATTATACTATGGCAAGGCAGCCCTTTATCATCATGTGGATGATGATAAGAAGATGAAAATGTATGAAGATTTAGTCAGATGCTACACAAAAGCCATGAAATATTTTGATTATACAATCGAAAGAGTGGTTCTGCCCTTTGGCGAACACAATTTGTATGGTATTTTGCATATCCCAAAAGATGTCAAAGAACCATTACCTGCTGTTCTAGCCAACCCCGGAATGGACATGATTAAGGAAGATTATCCGAATTTAAGCGATAACTTTTATATTAAAAGAAATATGATAGCTTTGACTATGGAAGGTCCCGGATGGGGTGAAACCAGGTTACACGGCTGCAAGTTTAATGAAGAGGATTATGTAAAAGCAGGCAAGTTATTTATTGATTATCTATGCAGCAGACCGGAGGTAAATCCGGACCAGATAGGTGTGTTCGGGGGAAGCATGGGTTCATATACCGCCCCTATGATTGCTGCGCAGGATGAAAGAGTAAAAGGAATTGCAACTTTGCTCGGAGCTTTTACAAGTTTTGAATATTTAATGCACTCTGTGCAACCGGGCCTGCGTAATAAGTGGAAGTATATGACAGGTGTATACGATGATGATGAATTTGACAACATGATAGGCAAATCATCTTTGGCAAAAATTGCAGATAAGATTAAAGTTCCCATGCTGGTATCAGCGGGTGAATTTGATGAAATGTCACCTTTGGAGATGACCATGGGTTTTTACAATATGTTAAGTTGCCCGAAAGAAGTATGGATTGCAGAGGATGAACATCATTCCTGTGCAAGCATGTACCACGAATTGTTCGCCTGGTCCTTTGATTGGTTAAGGGACGTACTGACAAAGGGATTACCTGATGATCATGCAGTTGAAAAATGGATACCTTCAAGAAGATAGAATTGTTTATGAAAGGAAGTAAAGAAATGAAAAATAAAAGAAGAATAGCTCTAATAGCAATGGTTTTAGTTCTTGCAATGGTTTTGGGAGCATGTGGATCCGGCAAGACGGAGGGAACATTGCCACCGATAGAGAATGAAGAATCAGATTATGAGGAAACAACAATTATATTTGCACATTCAGCTCCTGTGACAGATGCAAGGCATATAGGCGTACTTGCATTTAAAGATTATGTGGAAGAGACTTCCGGAGGAAAGATCAAAGTTGATGTTTATCCCGGAGGGCAATTGGGTGACACTCGTGCAATCTGCGAGGCAACACAAACGGGTGGTATTCACATCAGTTTAATGCCTCCTTCAAATGTTGCAGGTTTTAATCCCCTTCTTGCAATTGCTGATGTTCCTTATCTTTTCCCCGGCGACTTGGAAAAAGCCAGAGAAGTAGTTAAAGGACCGGCTGGTCAAGCTTTATTAGATACTATGAAGGATTATGATATGGTAGGCCTTGCTTTCTTACCTGACTTATACAAGGCGTTTACCGCGAACAAGCCTATATTATCTCCGGCAGACCTTAAGGGTATGAAACTACGTGTTATGCAATCACCTATATTAATAAAAATGATGGAAGCATGGGGCGCTACGGGCCTTACTATTGATTACGGTGAAACATTTACGGCACTTCAAACAGGCGCTATTGATGCTCAGGAAGCCGGAGTCGGTGCCGGTATCTATAACATGAAGTTTTATGAAGTACAAGATTATATGATGCTATCAAATCACATTTTAGGAATACAGATGATATTTGGAAATAAAGAATGGTTTGAAGGACTAAATTCTGCGACTCAAAAACTTGTCTATGATGGATGTGCAGCTGCTTATGATGCACACCGTGAAGCCAGGATGGAAACTGAAGAAAAAGCTATGAAAGCAATCGAAGAACATGGGACGAAAATTATTGAATTAACAGAAGAGCAAATGCAATCACTGTCAGATGCTGCAAAACAACCATGTATAGATTATTTTGTAGAAACCAACGGGGCAAAAGGACAAGCCCTTGTGGATATATTTGTAGAAGAATTAAATAAACTTAAATAGGATTAATATGCATAATCCGTCGAAACGGAGTAAAACTCCGTTTCGGCGGATAAAAAGAAGATTTATTTGACGAAGCATAAATTGAAATTATGTATTTTGTTTAGCTTGGAGGTTTAACATTATGGATGCAATTGTCAAAGGGTTTAAAAAATTTGACAGCTCCCTGGAATTGGTTGAAAAATGGTTTAGCGGTATAGGTTTCTTATTAATAACCGCATTGGTTTTAGCAGGAGTTTTTCTTAGAACAATTTTCAGTTTTACTTTCCCTTGGTTAGAGGAATTCTGCCAGTATCTCATGGTATGGATAGTTTGTATCGGCTGTGTGCTAAGCGTTAAGAACAATGAGCACGTAGGTGTGGATGTTATCTTTTCGGTTTTACCGAAAAAGTTTTTAAAAGTATATAGGACGATTATAGCTATAGTATGTGCAGCCTTTTTAGTTTTCTTTACGCAGTTTTCCCTGGATCTGATGTTAAAGGTCCAAAAAACCGGACAGGCAAGCATTTCTATGCCATGGTTGCAAATGTATATACTTTATGTTGGTCTTGTAGTGGGGAATGTTCTTTTAGTGTATGAGTATATAAAACTATTTATTAACCTGATAAAAGATTTAATTACAGGTGAAAAAGGTAACAAAATGTATAAAATAAAGAATGAAGATATAGAAGGGAGGTAACGGATATGACTGCGACTGTTTTTATTATTTCTTTGTTGGTTGTCTTAGCTACAGGTATTCCAATATTTATTGCAATGATGTTACCAAGCTCCTTCTATCTGGTCAAAGAGCTAAGTATGCAAGGTTATCTGATTGCTCAATCTTATGCGGGAGGGCTTAATAAATATACGCTGTTATGTGTGCCGTTCTTTACCCTTGCTGCTTCTATTATGGGGAGAGGCCAAATAGGACCCAGGTTGCTGAAGTTTGCGAAAAATCTGGTGGGGCATATATTCACGCAAGAGTTAAAAAGATTCCAAGAACCCCTAGACCGAGCAT